>CALFCS010000084.1 GCA_937950565.1 uncultured Lachnospiraceae bacterium | reverse complement strand
ATTCCCATTCGGCTGGGGCGAGCTCTGGGGTATTGCCGACAGAACAGATTACGATTTGACACAGCATCAGACCGTATCCGGTGAAGATATGTCTTATTTTGATGATGAAGCAAAGGAAAAGTACATTCCATACGTTATCGAGCCTTCACTGGGAGCAGACCGTGTAACACTTGCATTCCTGTGTTCTGCATATGATGAGGAAGAATTAGAAGGCGGTGACGTAAGAACCGTGCTTCATTTCCATCCGGCACTGGCACCGGTTAAAATCGGTGTGCTTCCGCTGTCTAAGAAGTTAAATGAAGGCGCAGAAAAGGTGTTTGCTGAACTTTCAAAGACTTATAACTGTGAATTCGATGACAGAGGCAATATTGGTAAGAGATACAGAAGACAGGATGAAATCGGTACACCGTTCTGCATTACATACGACTTTGATTCAGAAGAAGATAATGCCGTAACGGTACGTGACAGAGATACAATGGAACAGGAACGTGTAAAGATTGCTGATTTAAAGGCATATTTCGCAGACAAATTTACATTTTAATATGTGAGAGGAATCGCCATGAAATGTCCGAAATGTGGTCAGGAGTATGAGGGCAGTGCCTGCCCGAATTGTGAACCGGGACCAGAGATTATCGTCAATAATGCAGATTATCTGAGGAGAAAAGAGGCGTATGAAAAGAAGCAGGCTGAAAAAGAGTCTGCTTCTTCTCACACAGACAAGCCGCAGAAAGAACCGGAAGAGGAAAACGCCGATGACCGTAGAGCAGTAAAAAAGAAGCCACAGGAACAGCCGGAGTATGAGGAAATCGATTATCTGGGTATGATGAAAAAAGTGTATGATACCGGAAAAGAAGCAGCAGGCAGTGCCGCAGAGGAGCTAAAGAAACGAAAAGGCTTTTTTAGCAGATACCGGAAACGGATTATCGCGGCAGTGCTGGTTGTATGTGTACTGGCAGGCGGCGGATTTGGCATTTACAAGCTTGCTTCCCGTAAAAATTATGTGCTTTATATGAGTTCCGGTGCAAAGATTTACAATGTTGCAGGGCTGGAAAATAATTATGTGTGTGAAAATAAGCAGGCGGTTTTTGCAGTCGATAACCGTACATTTTACACGCCGCAGTTTCCACAGCAGATTGATGCCGATGCGGTGACAAATACGCTTGCAAGCGACAACGGGGAATATTTTGCGGCAACCGTCTATGATGAGGGCAGTGCGCAGTATGCGCTGTATACATGGAAAGATGGACAGGATGCGGTACAGGTGTCTAAAAATGCCTATGATAAAGATATCGGTTATATTACGAATAAAGGAAAAGTTATTTATTCCGATGTCGAGGTTGTCAATGAGGAAGGCGGACTCGGAGCTATGCAGTTATATGTATACGATGCATCCGGAAAGAATATTTTGTGTATGCGGCAGAAGAAAAAATTGTCTGCTACAACAAGAATAATGTATTGTATCTGTATGATTATGATGAGAATAAAAAGGAAAATGAATTATCTGACAGTGTCAGAAGCGTGTATGCAGAAAGTGCGAAGGCAGATAACTTTTTTACGGCAAAGGCAGATACGGTAAATACTTCAAAGAATGCCCATGCGCTGATTTTCAGTGACGACGGTGAGTGGTACTACTACAACATTTCAGAACAAAAGACAAAGTATATGATGCAGGAACTGTCATCTTCCGTAGAAATCATTTATGAGGAAAAGGCAGGGTATCTGTATCTTTTAGCGCCGAATAAAATTACCTATGCGGAATTGTCACAAGACGGTATTAAAGAACGTGTGCAGGTTGATACACTGCTGCAGGCAGATTATGAGTATCTTCCGGCGGATAATATACTGGTGTACATTAATGCAGACGGTACACTCTGTTACAGTGAAAAAGGAAAGAAAAGCGGGATTACATCCGGCGTCACGGCAGGAACACTCAGCAGTGTGGACAATACACAGAACGGTATTACTTATATCAAAGACGGTGTGCAGTATTATTGTGCATCGGTAAAGGGCAGTCCTGTAAAAATGTGTGAGCAGACGGAACAGACAGACACGGCATATACACTGCTGTATAAAAACAGGCTGTATTTTTACGATGCCGACGGACAGCTTTATTCCTGTGCAAAAAAAGGGAATGGGCTTGAGAAGGTTGGCGATGTCAGCCGTTTCTGGCTTGGAACAAAATATCAGTAAAACGGTAAAGTATTTAATGCAACAGTACCGGGCAGAAAGACGATAATCTGCCGGTGCGGGTGCAAAGTAAAAAGGACGGAATCAACAGTATCTGAAACAGATTTAAGTTTCAGATACCGGGGATTCCGTTTTTTGCGGCTTATTGTATGCTGTTTTATCGTTTTTTTATCCTGTACGGTTATGCTGTATTTCTAAATCACGCGGCACCGGTAAGTTTCCGGAACATTTTAAACAGTGCATCGCCGTATGTGGCAGAAGAAGCAGACTGCGCGGCAGTGATATCGACCGTGCCGATGGTCTTTCCGTCCAATGTGTATGTCAGGGTGCCGATGACGTCCCCCTCGTTTACAGGTGCTGTGACTGTTTCAGGGAGAGTCAGTTGTTTTTCGATGCTGGCGGTATCGACAGGTTCTAAGAATAAGGTCGAAAATTCTTTTGCATAGGAAAGTGAAAGCGTATCGCACCGCCCACCGGATACGGATAGGTTTGGGAGCTGCGGCATTTCAGTATCGTGATAAATGTCGCATACACTATATCCGTAATTCAGCAGCGTTACGGCATCTGAAAAACGGGTCTTACTGTCGGGAGCAGCCATGATAACGGCAATTAATTCAACACCGTCTTTATTGGCGGTTGCAGAAAGACAGCATTTGGCAAGTCCGGTAGAACCGGTCTTTAAGCCTGTTGCCCACTGATATTGTTTAATAAGCTTATTCGTGTTTGTCAGACCGAACTCACTTTCGCCTTTGCGGGTAACGTGCGTAATTGTATCCATCCAGATGGTTGAGTAATTGTGAATCTGAGGATACTGCACAATCAGTTCACGGCTCATCAGGGCAACATCCCTTGCAGTTGACATATGCCCGTCTGTATCCAGTCCGCAGCAGTTGATAAAAGTAGTGTTATTCATGCCAAGTCCTTTGGCACGCTCATTCATTTTGGCAACGAAGCCCTCCTCGCTGCCGGCAATCAGTTCCGCCATGGCAACACAGGCATCGTTGGCACTGGCTACGGAAATACATTTTATCAGTGTCTCTACTGTCTGCACTTCACCAGGTTCTAAGAATACCTGGGAGCCACCCATGGAAGCTGCATATTCCGATGTCGTCACTTCGTCCTCTAAATGTATTTTTCCATCTTTTAAGGCATCAAAAATCAATAACAGTGTCATGATTTTTGTAACACTTGCCGGAGGTCTCTTGGAATCTGCATCTTTTTCATAGATTACCTGTCCCGTAGATGCTTCCATTAAAAGAGCAGACGGTGCGGAGATGTCCACATTTCCCGTCTGCTGCGTATTCATATTATCTGTATTTTCTGTTGTATCCGATGAATTCTGCTCTCCTGCTCCAGCGTTCTGGCCAGTGCCTGCGTCTGTATTCTGTCCCGTATTCGTATTCAGAATAATCAGTTTTTCAGACTGCGCAAAAACCGGCTGTGTCAGTAGAATCAAGCAGAATAACCACACCAGAAACTTTTTCATAATCCATGCTCCAACACATACTTTTGTAGTAAATATATGACCGCACGATTCATTTTATTAATCTTCTACTCGATTCCTTTTACCGGATAGTCCTGTGCCTCTACTGCATTTTTAAGCACTTCATCAGCAACCTCTTTTTCCAGTGTCACTACGGCTGTTCCTGCCTCGTGGCTTACAACTGCCTCTTTGACACCGTCAATTGCTTCCAGAGTTTTCTTTACTCTTGCCTCACAGTGTCCGCACATCATTCCTTCGATTTTCATTGTCTTTGTCATGGTTGATTCCTCCTGTTTCTTTTTACTTTCTTTTTTATGTTTTATTTTTTTATCTTTGCTTGCGTCATACATTTTGAAGAGATTCAGTCTCAGTGCATTTGTAACAACACAGAAGCTGGATAAGCTCATGGCTGCCGCACCAAACATCGGATTCAGTTTCAGTCCAAATAATGGATACCAGATACCTGCTGCCAATGGGATTCCAATGACATTGTAGAAGAATGCCCAGAACAGATTTTCATGAATGTTCCGAAGTGTTGCACGGCTCATGCGGATGGCTGCCGGCACGTCACTTAGGCGGCTCTTCATCAGTACCACATCTGCCGCGTCAATGGCAATGTCTGTTCCGGCTCCGATTGCAATTCCCATATCAGCTCTTGTAAGTGCCGGTGCATCGTTGATACCGTCACCGACCATAGCAACCTTTCCTTTTGTCTTAAGTCTTCGGATCACGCTTTCTTTTCCTTCCGGAAGTACTCCTGCGATCACCTCGTCAACACCTGCCTGCGCGCCGATTGCTTTTGCAGTACGCTCATTGTCACCTGTGAGCATAACAACGTGTATTCCCATGTTCTGAAGTTCTTTTACCGCTCTCGGACTGTCTTCTTTGATAACATCAGCCACTGCGATAATTCCCATAAATGTTCCGTTCTGGCTGAAGAATAGTGGTGTTTTTCCCTGTTCGGACAAATGTTCTGCCTGACGCTTCATTTCTTCAGATACTTCGGAATACTGTCCGATATAGTTCAAGTTTCCACCAAGAACTTCTGCGCCACCTATTTTACCGGAAAGTCCATTTCCCGGAACTGCCTGAAAGTCAGATACTTCTGTCAATTTTTCTCGCTCAGACTGCTCTACTTCTGATTCTACACGTCCTGTGATTGCTTTTGCAAGTGGGTGTTCACTCTTCTTCTCCAAAATGTATGCAAGAACCAGTAATTCAGATTCACTTACTCCATTTGCAGGGAGAATATCTGTGACCTGAGGTTTGCCACTTGTTATAGTTCCGGTTTTATCAAGAGCAACAATTTCCATTTTTCCTGTCTCTTCCAGAGAAACGGCTGTCTTGAACATAATTCCATTTTTCGCGCCCATACCATTTCCAACCATAATTGCGACCGGAGTGGCAAGTCCAAGGGCACATGGGCAACTGATAACAAGTACGGAAATTCCTCTAGCGAGAACAAATCCGACGCTCTGACCGGCTAAAAGCCACACAACAATCGTAATCACTGCGATTGTAATAACCGTTGGTACAAATACACCTGATACCCGGTCTGCAATCTTTGCAATCGGTGCTTTTGTTGCCGCCGCGTCGCTGACCATCTGAATAATCTGGGACAGTGTTGTGTCCTCTCCGACTCTTGAAGCCTCACATTTTAAGAAACCGGACTGATTGACTGTTGCAGCAGATACTGTATCATTTGGCGCCTTATCTACCGGAATGCTCTCACCGGTCAGAGCTGCCTCATTGACCGCACTGTTTCCTTCCAGAACAATACCATCTACTGGTATATTTTCACCAGGTCTTACTATGAAAATGTCTCCTTTTTTCACCTGCTCAATGGAAACTGTTTCTTCTTTTCCATCGCGGAGCAGTACTGCCGTCTTCGGAGCCAGTTTCATCAGACTCTTAAGAGCATCTGTCGTCTTACCTTTGGAATGTGCCTCCAGCATCTTTCCAACCGTAATAAGAGTCAGGATCATAGCTGCAGACTCAAAATAGAATTCATGCATATATGACATCACGGCGTCCATATCCATGCGCATCTGCGCATCTGTCATAGCAAACAGCGCATAAACACTGTATCCATAAGAAGCTGTAGAACCAAGGGCAACCAGTGTGTCCATATTCGGCGCTTTATGAATCAGTCCTTTAAATCCGCTGATAAAGAACTTCTGGTTGATGACCATAACAATCGTAGTCAAAAGCAACTGAGCCAGTCCCATTGCCACATGATTGTCCGCCATAAATCCTGGCAATGGCCAGTTCCACATCATATGTCCCATGGACAGATACATAAGTGGTATAAGGAAACACAAAGAAGCAATCAGCCTCCGCTTCAATACTGGTGTATCTCTGTCTTTCAAAAAATCATCATTGTTTCCGGTAGCACTGCCTGTCTTTTCATTTGCTGCACCTTTCAGCGATGCACCATATCCGGCATTTTCCACTGCTTCTATAATTTGAGCTGACGTTGCTGTTCCTTCGACTCCCATGGAGTTCGTCAGAAGGCTGACCGAGCAGGATGTAACACCCGGCACCTTTGACACAGCCTTCTCTACTCTGGAACTGCAGGCCGCACAGCTCATTCCTGTCACTGTATATTGTTCCATCATTAATACACCTGCCTAACTATTACTTCATAAGTTTTTGGAGCGTGGCAACCAGTTCATCGATTGTCTCTTCTTTCCCTGCACGGATATCTTCCGCTACGCAAGTGCGGATATGATTAGCAAGAAGCACCTTGTTAAAGCTATTCAGCGCCGCATTGACCGCTGAAACCTGAATCAGAATATCCGTACAGTATGCGTCCTCTTCCACCATACGCTTAATTCCTCGTACCTGGCCTTCAATCCGGCTTAAGCGGTTCAGAAGATCCTTGTATTCCTTTTCTGTCCGCTCCTTTTTCTTATGATAACAACATTCTTTCTTTTCTTCCATAGTATGCACACCTTTCTTGATTACAGTGACAGTATATACCCCTTAAGGGTATATTACAAGTTCTTTTTTCATAAATTTTTCTCAGTAAAGAAATCAAGAAATACTTCTTTCATAAAATGCACTTAAAAAGACCATCTACACTTTTTCGCAAATGATCTTTTTAATGTTAATATATCTTATATCATTCTTTTTGCTTTTTCGTCACACTTACCACGTAAAGTGTGCTTCCCTCTACACGAAATTTCACCTCAAACCCAGCAAATCCCATGCCATATACTCTCTCCGGGTCATTCTGATAAGAAGGTCTTGGATCCTGACTCAGTATCTGCATCACGACTTTTCTCTTTTCTTCCGGAATCTTTTTCATACCCTCATCAGGTATCTGTACTTCCAGATGATAGGTCTGTTTTTTATGCGCAAATCCTCCGCTCGCCTCCGGGTGCGCATCCACATAAGGCAGATACGGCTTGATATCGTAAATTGGTGTTTGGTCCATCATATCTACTCCTGATACAAGCAGGCACATTCCGTACTTTTCATGAGAAATGATTCGTTCCAGTTTTACACAAGACAGTCCGATTGGATTCGGGCGGTAAGGAGAACGACAGGCGAATACTCCGACTCGTTCATTTCCTCCAAGTCTCGGAGGCCGCACGGTCGCTTTCCATGTACCGGATTCTTGTCTTACTTCCGAAAATCCCCACAGAAGCCACAGGTGTGTGTATTCTTCAATTCCTCTCAGAGCGTCCGGCTGGCGAAACTCCGGCTCAAATACAACAAGTCCAGCCGCATCGGAAAGCCCACTCTGTCTTGGAATCCCGAATTTAGTCGGAAAATCTGTGTGAATTCTTGCGATTACTTTTACCT
>CALFCS010000083.1 GCA_937950565.1 uncultured Lachnospiraceae bacterium | reverse complement strand
GGAGAACCGTATGTTCCTTCCATAAATGAATATGTAAAAAATAAAATACCCGAAAACGGGGTTCTCGGATTTGACGGATGTGTTGTATCTATGGAAATGGGACAGACACTCGAAACTGCCATTGCTCCGAAACATGCCCGCATCAATTATTCTGAAGATTTAGTCAACCAGATCTGGGAAGACAGGCCGCCATTATCGGAACAGCCGGCATTTGCTCTCAGTGAGAAGCTTACATGTGTCCGACAGGCTATGAAGAATGCAGGAGCAACTGTACACATTCTTGCGTCACTGGATGACATCTGTTGGATTACGAACCTGCGCGGAAAAGATGTGGAATATTTTCCGCTTCTTTTATCCTACGCAATCATTACAATGGATCATATGAAGCTCTATGTAGATGAACGGAAGCTTACGGAGGATATGAAAACAACTCTCTCTGACGCTCATATTTCCATCCATCCGTATCATGCCATATATGAAGATGTGAGAAAATTAGAAGCTGACAGCCGGATTCTAATCGATCCGGCAAGACTGAATTACGCCCTCTTCCATAATCTTCCGAAAGAAGCCAAAATTATAGAACAGACAAATCCAACGGTCTTTCTAAAAGCGGTAAAAAACGACATCGAAATTAAAAATATTATCAACGCCCATATAAAAGATGGTGTCGCTGTCACCCGTTTTATGTATTGGCTCAAAACCAATATCGGGAAAATGGAAATTACGGAAATCAGCGCCGCAGAAAAACTGGAGTCTCTCCGCAAGGAGCAGGAGGGTTACTTGTGGCAAAGCTTTGCCCCAATCTGTGCCTCCGGTGAGCATGGCGCCATTGTGCATTACAGCGCCACCCCGGAAACAAATATCCCCATAACAGCCAATGGTTTGTTCCTGACTGATACCGGAGGCGGATATATGGAAGGCTCCACCGACATCACCCGGACATTTGCATTCGGAAAGATAACAGATTGTATGAAAGAGGATTTTACAACGGTACTTCTATGCAATCTGCGGCTTGCAAGAGCAGTCTTCCTTCATGGAACATGTGGTTATCACCTGGATATTCTGGCAAGAACACCCATATGGGAACGTGGAATGAATTATAATCACGGAACCGGACACGGTGTTGGATATCTTATGAATATCCATGAAGCTCCATGCAGATTCCATATGGAATGCAGCACCAAAGAAAAACCCGTACTTGAACCGGGTATGATTATTACGGATGAGCCCGGCATCTATATCGAAGACGCATACGGAATCCGCATCGAAAATGAACTGCTGATACGAAAAGGGGAAAAGACAGAATATGGCCAGTTCCTTTATTTCGAACCAATTACCTATGTACCGATTGATCTGGACGCAGTAAATACTGAACTGCTTGACCAAAAAGATAAAGAACAGCTAAACGCTTACCATGCCCGGGTATACGAAGTCATAGCCCCACATTTGAATGAGGAAGAACGCACCTGGCTGAAAAAATATACAAGAGCAGTCTAAACTCAGGGCGCAGCTCCATAAAAAAGCTGCGCCTGAAGTATTCCCGGAAAGCTACAAAAGATATTTTTTTAACGTATCTCCCATTGCACTTTTATAACTGATTTCCTTTACTTCCTCCACAGTAAGAATATCCACACTTCCGATTTCGGCTCCGTCCAGATAGTATTTTGCCTCGCCCACTTTATCTCCCTGTTTTACCGGAGCTTTCACTTCTTTTTTCAATACTACCTTCCGTTCTATTGAATTCAAATCCGCTCCCGTTGTATCCACGTACACAAAAGTCTCTTTCTGCATTGCTTTTACTGTTTTCTTTACTCCCCGCTTAACTGGAACTGCATCTGTCTTTTCTATTTTTTCCTCACAATATTTTGTACATTTTCCAAATCCGTAATTCAAAAGCGTCACCGCATCCTTATTCCTTGCCTTGCTGTCATCTGCCGCCATAATAACTGCTATCATATCCATATCATTCTTTCTGCCGGTAGCTGATATACAAAATTTTGCCTTGCTCGTGGAGCCTGTTTTCAGACCGGTCGCATACTCGTAATGCCGGATCAGTTTATTCGTATTGCTAAGTCCAAATTCTGTCGTTCCCTTTTTGGTCTTATGCGTAATATTTTCCATCCATATCGTACAATAATCATGTATCTGCGGATATGTAGTAATCAATTCCCTTGACATAAGAGCAATATCCCTTGCCGTTGTCAGATGACCTTCCACATCCAGTCCATTACAATTTACAAAATGTGTGTTTTGCATCCCAAGTCCTGCTGCCCGTTCATTCATCTTTGCAACAAATTCTTCTTCACTTCCGCAGATGTATTCCGCCATTGCTACACATGCGTCGTATACATATAGCAGACATTCTAATTTTTATATGAATCTGTAAACTTATAATACAGATTAATAGAGCCATCCTGATTCACTTCGATTCTCTCTATTAACTCAAGCACCATACCTCTTGTTAACTTATCAACATTCATATAATTTTTAAACGCTTTTGCCCATTCGTCATACTGGGTATCGGCATCCTCCTGGCCTCCCCTTTTTTCTAAAAGAACTCTCTGTTGCTGCTTTAATGCTTTAATTTTCGCATCATAACCCATAATATATTTCCGATATTCATCTTTTGATATTAGCTCCTCCAACAAATTTTCATATGTTTTTTCCTTATATCCTGCAGCTTTATCGATCTGTTTCTGAATTGTTGTTAACTGCTTCTCATAATATTCTTTATTACTGTTATGTTTTTGCAGTTTTTCCAGCTCACGAATATCCTCTTCTTTCAGAATTGCTCTCGCCTCACCCTTAATTGAAGAAAGAACCGCTTCTTCCAGGTCTTCAGCATCCACACTATGACTTTCACAGAATGCTTTTCCCTGCGTCTTATAAGTTTTACAGATATAACCGATAAACCCCCTTGTTCCCCTTCTATCATATTTTCTTGACATAGCGTGTTTGCAATCTGCACAAAAAATCATACCAGCGAAAACACTTTTGGAATCTGTCATATCAACACTTTTTTTTCTTACTTTTTGCATTTTTTTTACCATATCAAATAACTCCTGATCGATTATGGGAGTATGTGTATTCTTTGCAATAATCCATTTTTCTCTTGGGAGTTTCTTTTTCTTCTTGTCTTTAAACGATAATGTATTCACTTTATTCTGTACTAAATGACCTAAATATACTTCGTTATTTAATATTGTATGGATTGTCTGATATGACCATGTATTTGTTGTACCAAGCGCCTTTGCATTGTGATAGTTTTCTCCTAATACCTTTTGCTTATAAAGTGTTGGTATCAACACTCCTTCCGAAGATAATATAGAACCAATTTTAGCCTTCCCATATCCTTCCGTATATAATCTGAAAATTCTTTTTACAACCTCGGCGGCGTATTCATCAACAATCAGATGGTTATGGTTTTCTGGATCTTTTTTGTAACCATATGGACATGAAGCCCCCAAAAACTGCCCTTCCTTCATTTTTATCTGAAAGGAACTACGGATGTTTTTTGACAAATCCTCACAATACCACTCATTTACAAGTCCATTGATCTGCCTGCTTTTCTTATTCGCTTCATTATCCGTATCAACTCCGTCCACAACCCCTATAAACCTTATGCCCAAATTGGGCAAATCGTGATGCAGATATTTTTCTATATGTTCCATATTTCTGGAAAATCTTGACTGTGCTTTTGCAATGATCACATCAAACTCACCCAGTTTAGCATCTGACATCATTTTTTCAAAATCCGGCCTGTTATCATACAATCCGCTTTCATCATCATCGGAATAAACCCTGACAATCTTAAGACCTTTATCCAAGGCATAATCTGTTAATAAAAGTCTTTGATTTTTAATACTCGCACTATCGTCGCCTTTCTTGATTTTGTCTGCATCCTCTTTGCTAAGTCTAAGATATAAAACAGCCCGGTTATTTTGCATATTTAACAATTACCCTTTTCATACAGTCGACTAATTTTTCCTTCCCGTAAATCACATGCACTTTTATACTCTTCCTGTTTTTTTTCAAATCCATAGCCACCTTGATTTTTTTATATTATATTCGCTTCAGACTTTGTCCTATTCGAAATAAAACGAAAAATATAGTTATCATACCTGGTATAACTTTGCTATGTGATTTTATCTTATAAAAAGTATTGTATTCGTAAAACAAGAGCCTGGCAGCTTAGTTTCATCTGTCAGACTCTTTTATACAACATCGTTGAAGTTCTTTTTATATCTTACTGATCAATTTTATCAATATAGACACCAGGTATAGTAATTGTACCACCCATTGTAGACTTATAACTAATAGTACCAACCGAAGTACCATATATGGTTATTTGATCATCTTCTAAAACCCTAGATGATACCGTCGAACTTAAATACTCACCAAGTAATATGGTGTCATAATCATTATTAACGGCTAATCTTATCTGAACAGAATCATCGCCTTCTATCACTTGAACAACTTTACCAGAAAATTTCACCTTTTTATTTTTATAAGCATCCGGAGTTCTTGCCAACTGATCATATGTAATTCCTGTTTCATAACCTCTGGCCTTTTCTGCTTCTTCTGCTGCTTTCTGCTGTGCTATATTCTCCTGACTTGTTTTCGCTAACTGCTGTGCTTCTATATCTTCTGCACTTCCATTATATTTTTCATGAAGAGCATTTGTTAAATCTATTACATTCTGCCATTCTCCTTTTTCATATGCAGTCTTAATATCTGATAATTGTTTTTTTGCCCCATTAGAAAGTTCATAATTTTCTGACTCCAATTGAGAAACTTTATTCTTCAACGTTTCCTTTTCGCTTGTTAATTCCAAAACCGTTTGTTCTGCCTGTGCTATTTTTTCTTCCAATTCTTTTGTTGATTTATCATACTTTGAATTCATATTCATGCTATATAATAACCAAATACCAGCCACCACAATGCCACCAGCAATAATTAATTTAATATCCCTCTTCTTTAATTTTTTACTATGGTTTTCATTAATATCCTCCAGATCAACTCCTGTCACTTCCTTTGTCAGACTTTTCCCACTCAACAAATAATCAGTTGAATTTTTTTCAGAATTTTTCCCCAAAGCTTCATTATGACCAGAAGTATCCTCCAAACTATTTTCACTCTCCTCATCTTCTGTTACTCTTGCACTAATATTTTCAGCAACATCTCCAACCATATTTTGCTCTTGTCCCAGATTATTGTTTTCTGGTGATTCATCATCTGCATTTTTTTCAAAAACATAGCCACATATACTACATACAGTCAAACTTTCCTCTACATCATTATTACATTTTGGACATTTAATTAAAGCCATATTCTTTTCCTCCTCATTTGTATTTTTTCGCAATACTCTCAAATAATATTATAGTCTTTTTAACGACTATAGTCAATATTAAGACTACCATTTACGATAAATATATAAAAAAATAAAAACAAGGAGAAAAATCGTGATTGATTATAGTCCATTTTGGAACACATTAAAGAATTCAACTGAATCAACATATACCTTAATAAATAAACATCACATCTCCAGTTCTACTCTTGATAAATTACGTAAAAACAAGCCATTGAATACTACTACTATTAATGATCTCTGCCGAATTCTTAATTGTCAGATTCAAGATATCGCCCAGTTTATTCCAAGCGAAGATGACCAGAAATTATAAAGGTTCCTTTAATCCAATGTCCAAGCTGTTCCTTTCCGGCGGTCATAGTAAGAAACTTTGCAACCACAGATACCACAGCAATACTGTTCATCCTTGATAGTATGGACATAAAACACCACAGAACAATCATCAAAAGTTTTTTCATTATCAACAAATCAGATATAGGACTTGTAAAGAAGCAAAAAATCAGCTATAGTAAGAATAACAAATCTAAAAGCGTTCGCAGATGTATTCTCTCTATACATTTCCGACAATAAATTCGCCCACCGCACCTTGATAATTTAATAGACTTTATACTCTGATTATGTTACAATCATAACACTTAATACCGACATTTATATTTAAAAAGGCGATGATAATATGAAAGACAATGAATTATTATTGGCAATATCCAACCTGTTAGACAGCAAACTTGATCCGATAAATGACAAAATTAACCAGATGAGTGATAAAATCATACGAATAGAAGACAGACTTTCTAATGTGGAAGACAGGCTCTCTAATGTGGAAGACAGGCTCTCTAATGTGGAAGACAGGCTCTCTAATGTGGAAGACAAGATTATACGAATGGATAACAGACTCTCTGACGTGGAAGGCCGACTCACTAATGTAGAAGACAAGATTATACGAATGGATAACAGACTCTCTGACGTGGAAGGCCGACTCACTAATGTAGAAGGCAAAATCATACAAATGAATACCAGTCTCTCACGCGTGGAAGACAAAATTATACGAATAGAATTAATGCAAGAGAATGATCTTCTTCCAAGATTACAAAATATTGAATCCTGCTACACATCTACATATGAACGATACAAAAACAGCGTGTCTGATTATGGAGCAATGCAACAAGACATAACAATCATGAAACAAGTAATTACTGAACACAGTGAAAAATTACATAAAATTTCATAACAACTACCTATCTCACAGAATCATAGAGTGTAAAGTCTATTAAATTACCAAGGCTTTACACTTTTTTGATTATTATTCATATGCCATCTTCATTGGTTATAAAAACGCCTGCTCTCTGCTTTGTGACATGGATTTCCATAGCGGGAATATATTGTCTACTGTAGTTAAATGCTACACATGCGTCATTTGCACTGGCCACAGAAATACATTTCAACAGCGTATCTACTGTCTGAATCTCTCCCGGCTCAAGAAACACCTGAGAACCGCCCATCGAAGCGGCGTACTCAGAAACTGCCACTTCATCCTCCAGTTTTATTTTTCCTTCTGCTATTGCATCAAAAATCAGAAGCATCGTCATAATCTTCGTAACACTTGCCGGCGGACGTTGTGTATCTGCATCCTTTTCATAAATAATCTGTCCGGTAGATGCCTCCATCAAAATAGCCGAAGGCGCAGATATCTCCATACCAGCTCCTGTTTTTTCTTCTGTACCTGCTTCATTCTGTGCCTCCGTCTCCTCCCAGGCTATAATTCTTTCCGCATCCTTTGCCATAACCGGCTGTACATACAGTACCGTGCACAGTAAAAACACTCCGAACCTTTTCATCCATTACTCTCCATACAAAACGATTATTACTAATGTAATAAAATCCGCCGCCAAATATTCCTTTTCCGGCAAATCTCTTTACAAATAAAAGAAAATGTGGCATATTGTTAAAATATATTTATAAAGATACAGAATAAAGGAGTATGTATGAAGAATGTATTATTATTTTTCCTGAAACCACTCTCCTTTCTGCCTGCGCTCATTATGATGTATGTTATTTACAGTTTCTCAGCGCAGACCGGTGAGGCATCAGGAAACTTAAGTTATGAAGTGAGTTACAAAATCGTGGAAATCGGAAATGAAATTCTGGATAAAGGTCTCCAGGAATGGGAAATTCAAGACTATGCCCATAGAATTGAATATCCGGTAAGAAAGCTTGCCCATATGACAGAATATTTCCTTTTGGCCATCGCAGTTTCTTTCCCGTTTTATGTATACGGCCTTCGGGGATTTCCATTGCTTCTTACCGCCGGTATCATTTGTGTCGGCTTTGCGGCCGGGGATGAGTATCACCAGTCCTTTGTCGCAGGCAGGGGACCTTCTAAGAAAGACGTACTGATTGACAGCATCGGCGTATTTTTCGGTATTATGACAGTCCGCATTACATGCTGGACCTTCCTTGCACCCTTCCGCTTTATTGGAGAAGTGCGGGAACGTTCCCGCCGGAAACGTATGCGTAAGAAAACCCGGAGGGATTACTGACATCCTCCCGGGTTTTTACTTTGCCTACTCAATTCCCAGCACTTTATAATCGAGTTCCTCTACGGTCTTTTTCAATACATCTTCAGAAACCTCTGCATTCAGTGTGAGTACCGCTGTTCCCGCTTCATGACTCACTTCTGCCACATCTACCTCTGCCAGGGCTTCCAGAGCTTTTTTCACATGTGCTTCACAGTGTCCGCACATCATTCCTTCAATTTTCATCGTCTTTGTCATTCCTTCATCTTCCTCCTTCTTATTACTTTCTTGTTTATCTGACATCATTTCCATATCACTGGAAATAGTATCATTCTTTTTATAGCGTTTATACGCTTTATCCTTTGATGCATCGTGCATCTTAAACCAATTAATCCGAAGTGCATTTGTTACTACACAGAAACTGGAAAGGCTCATAGCTGCCGCACCGAACATCGGATTCAGCTTCAGTCCAAAAATCGGATACCAAATGCCTGCTGCCAACGGAATTCCAATAACATTATAGAAAAATGCCCAAAACAAATTTTCATGAATATTCCTAAGTGTTGCACGACTAAGCCTGATCGCAGCCGGGACATCGCTCAACCGGCTCTTCATCAGAACCACATCTGCAGCATCAATGGCAATATCTGTTCCTGCCCCGATTGCGATTCCCATATCCGCCCTCGTAAGCGCCGGAGCATCATTGATTCCGTCACCTACCATGGCAACCTTGCCCTTTTTCTTAAGCTCTCTGATTACATTTTCTTTTCCATCCGGAAGTACCCCTGCAATCACTTCGTCTACACCTGCCTGTCTTCCGACCGCTTTTGCTGTGCGCTCATTATCCCCGGTAAGCATCACCACATGAATGCCCATATTCTGAAGCTCCTTCACTGCCTGAGGACTATCTTCCTTTATAACATCAGCCACTGTAATCATACCGACAAGTTTCTCGTCCCTGCTAAAGAAAAGAGGAGTCTTTCCCTCTTCTGCCAGCCTTTCTGCCTGCATTTTTACAGATGCCGGAACCTTTGTTTTCTCCGAGATGAATTTAAAGTTACCACCTGCAAGATATGATTCTCCAAGCTTTCCACAGAGCCCATTTCCAGGAAGCGCCTGAAACTGCGTCATTTCTACATTCTCCTGTGACACCTTTTTCTTCTCTGCAAGCAGAATAATTGCTTTTGCAAGTGGATGTTCACTTTTCTCTTCCAATGCATATGCCACTTTCAATAATTCTTCATCTGTAACCCCCTCACAGGGAAGCATATCCGTCACCTGCGGTTCGCCACGGGTAATCGTACCTGTCTTATCAAGTGCAACAATCTGCATTTTCCCTGTTTCTTCCAATGACACAGCCGTTTTAAACATAATACCATTCTTCGCGCCCATGCCATTTCCTACCATGATCGCAACCGGAGTTGCAAGACCAAGGGCACAAGGACAGCTGATAACCAATACAGAAATTCCTCTTGCAAGAGCAAAGCCGATACTTTGTCCGGTCAAAAGCCATATCAGGATTGTAACCGCCGCAATACTGATTACTGTCGGCACAAATACTCCTGACACTTTATCTGCCACTTTTGCAATCGGTGCCTTCGTCGCTGCCGCATCACTGACCATCTGGATAATCTGGGAAAGCGTTGTATCTTCTCCGACTCTTGTCGCCTCGCACTTCAAAAATCCCGACTGGTTCAAGGTTGCGGCAGACACACTGTCTCCTGCCTCTTTATCCACCGGAAGGCTCTCACCTGTAAGCGCTGACTCATTCACTGCACTAGTCCCCTCTACCACGATACCATCAACCGGTATATTTTCTCCCGGTCTTACAACAAAAACATCTCCTGTTCTTACCTGTCCGATGGATACCTCTGTTTCTACTCCATTCCGAATGACTACAGCCGTCTTCGGCGCCAGTTTCATCAGACTTTTTAAAGCATCCGTTGTCCTGCCCTTTGAACGCGCTTCCAGCATTTTGCCCACTGTAATCAGAGTAAGAATCATTGCTGCGGATTCGAAATAAAACTCATGCATATAATTCATAACTCTGTCCATATCCATCCGCATTTGCGCGTCTGTCATGGCAAATAATGCATAAACACTATAGATATAAGAAGCTCCGGCGCCCAGCGCTACCAATGTATCCATATTGGGTGCCCGGTGCAGCATTCCCTTAAAGCCGCTGATAAAAAATTTCTGGTTAATCACCATAACAATTGTAGTAAGCAGCAGCTGGATCAGCCCCACGGCAACATGGTTATGCGCCAAACTTTCCGGCAGCGGCCAGCCCCACATCATATGCCCCATGGAAACATACATCAGCGGAATCAAAAAACACAAAGATGCCGTCAAACGTTTCTTTAACACAGGCGTCTCCCTGTCTTTCAACATTTCTTCAGCCCCGGCAGCATTTTGACTTTCTTGTTCCCTGGAAGTCTTAAGCGATGCGCCATATCCTGCCTCTTCCACTGATGCAATAATTTCCGCGGAAGAAGCTGTCCCCTCCACTCCCATGGAATTCGTTAAAAGACTTACTGCACATCCGGTTACTCCCGGCACCTTCAATACCGCCTTTTCCACCCGCGCACTGCAGGCAGCACAGCTCATGCCTGTTACTGTATATTGCTCCATATGCCTGTTCCCTTCCTTTCCGAATTGTAAAACTAAAACCAATATCTGAAAACATTCAATATCCAAATACTCATAACTCTGCCACGATTTTTATTTCATTAATTTCTGCAGCGTTACTACCAACTCATCAATCGTATCTTCTTTTCCTTCCCGGATATCTTCCGCCACACAAGTACGGATATGATTTGCCAAAAGAACCTTATTAAAACTATTCAGCGCCGCATTCGCCGCTGATACCTGAATCAAAATATCGGTACAGTATGCATTATCTTCAACCATTCTCTTAATTCCACGAATCTGTCCCTCCACACGATTCAGCCTGTGAATCAAATCCTTATATTCCTTCTCTGAACGTTCCTTCGTCTTATGACAGCATTCTTTCTGTTCGCTCATAAATCCACCTCCTGTACACAACACATTATATACCCCCAAAGGGTATATTGCAAGTAAAAATTTCAGATCTTCGTTATAATTCATACTAACCGGCTACTGTGGCCTTTGCTTTGGCATACGCCGGTCCGGTTCGCAGTTTGCAGGCGGTGAGGCGCTGCCCATACAAAACCGATTGATTTTTTTGTTTTTTCTTCGCCGCTGATTGACCGTTGCTTTAGCAAACTCACTGTCATTATGCGCCGCAGCCCAAAAGGTGCTTTTGCAGTCCATTTGAGACATCTGTTACAGACATTCGAAACAAATAGCCAGAGATGAACTGTGG
>CALFCS010000082.1 GCA_937950565.1 uncultured Lachnospiraceae bacterium | reverse complement strand
AACGGAATCTGTAAGTAGGATGCATATTCTCCTCCTGTATGGATGACATGCTTTCCTTCTCCGTTATCATAATCGAATACCATATGGTCATCTTCAAACCATTCTGTATAGATGAATCTTCCCTGAATCTCCAGACGCATCGTCTCTCCCTTATGCCAGATACGGCTGTGCGGATAGAACTCAATATCTACTGGATAAATCTTGCCGGGCTCCATCGGCTCATCCTTCTGGTGTGCCTGTACCGGCTGGTATGGTGTGGATAATTCCGGATCCAGCTCACGGCGTTTCGTTCTCATATAACCCCATGCTCCACGGTACGGTTCACCCATACAATATACCGGTGTATATTCTCCGTTGCAGTTAATCTTCTTTACCCACGGGAACAAATCCATATTGTCATGGCCGCGGCATTCTACATAAAGTCTTAAGCTAATATATCCGATGACCTCTGTCTCTTCATCAAATACAACATCAAAGGTCGTCGTCTCTGTCTTCGGATCATACTCCACTTCACTATGTGCCGGATACTGCTCGTAGGACATGGAATGTGTTGCCGCATCAAGATAAAGTTTGCGGTACTCGGTTCTTGCAATTGGGAATTCCTTCTCTACATGTTTCGGATCATAGTCATAATCGTAAGCATCTGTTACGTCAATTCTTACTTTCGGCGTAAACTCCCAACCATTGTTGATATCCTTCAGATACCGGTCATAGAAACGACGAAGATCTTCCAGGTTATCTGGATTGTATGTATCCGGCCATTCCATATCACGGTGTGCCCGCATCCATTTCTTCGGGCTTCTGATCTTGCGGAATGCCTCAAATGAACCACGCAGATGAATATGGCAAAGACCTGCACATACATAAGCAGGAACGCGGATATTCTCCCAGATTGGGGTACGGGCTCTCCAGTATTCATCATAGAACGGATGAGAATCCAGCATATTCGGCGCATCCTCGATATAAGTCTTGCTTCCGATAGAGTTCACCATATTATTGTTGTATCCGGATGCCTTGATACCGCCAAGAGTAAAGCTCTCACGATACATATCTCCGGTACCTTCCCAAGCGCCGATACAAGTCAGGTGCGGCGGAGCTACAGATGCAATCTGCCATACTACCATACATACACCAGAGTTACCGAACATGGATGTCTTTCCGTTACACCAATCCTGTGCTGCTACCCATTCAATAAAATCATAGCCATCATAACGGTCCTGTACCCCCCAGTTGGATACATAACCTTCACTGTTGCCGACGCCACGCGGGTCAACATTCGCTACCGCATAGCCGTACCGACACCAGTAACCCGGGTCTGCCGCTTCAAACTTCGCCATCTTAGATACGGTGTGCGGCGGTACTCCCATAAGCTTAAAGCTTGGACCTGCTTCAGCCTGGTTCTTACCAAACGGTCCCCATGAGATAATAACCGGAACCTTCTCATCTGTCTTCGGACGGTAAATATCTGCGTAAATTGTTACACCGTCACGCATTTTAACCGGTGTATCTCTGTCACAGATAATTCCCGGAACAATCTCGTAGCTGTGTGTATTTAAATCTGCGATATAAGAAAACGGTGATACCGGTGTTCCCTTCGCAGCCATCTCAGCCATCTGCTCTTTGTTATAACCGCCTTTTCCCTTTCTGTAGATTACGTCAATTTTCTTTCCAAGATACTCCTCTTCCCTCGTAATAAACTGAGGGTCATTCGGATCGTATTTTGGAAAATCTGATCTGTCTGACATAACAATCCCTCCTTATCATTTCCTTTCATATATTACCATTTTTTGCCAGCAAATGTTATATTTTCTACAAATACTATAAATCTTTTCTTTTCCTTTGACACTGTGCTGGAGTACAGTTTTATTTTTCCCATAGATTTGTCGAATCTTTACTTTTTTTGTAGAAATGTTATAATTTACTTACCTGATTTATTGGTTGAGATGTTTCTGTATAGCATTTACACAATCAATAAAACACAAGGAATTTTCATTCATTCAGATTTATATTGTTTCAGACGAAATACGCAGTTTTCCTCTATAAGCACCTGTGGCAGTCCCTCTTAGGAAATCGTTCCGGAGACCCTGCATATCTTTATCTGCAGAAGTTCCCACCAAAATTTCCAGATACAGACACAACCTGTCATTTCCTGATTTCTGACGGCCCGGAAGGCTTTTCCCGCACTGTGCCAGAGAACAAAATTAACCTTGCTTTTCTTCATACATTCTCCGGAATCAGAGGCCTTGCAAAGACTGCCGGATACTGTCTCCGATATGATTTGAAGGTATCTACAACTCACACGAAAGGAGAAATGATATGACAACCCACTATAAAAATTTATTCAGCCCATTAAAGGTCGGCCCTTTAACATTCAAAAACCGGATACTTGCATCTCCTATTTCCTTATTTGATGTAAATCTGGGAACTCCAAACAAATCTACTGCCAAAGACACTTTATTCTATAAACTACGTTCACTTGGCGGGCCTGCACTTGTAACAGTAGGAGATTCTGTCGTTCATGCTTCCGGTATTGCTCCCGGAAGTGCAAAATTGCTTCTTGATTCAAATAACATTATTGCGTTCCTTACAGATATTACAGAAGAAATTCACAGATATGGAGCTTATGCCTCGATTGAACTCAACCACGGCGGCTGCCGCGCTGCCCGTGCAAATTTCCCGGGCCTTGGTCCTGATGAAACAACCACCGATAACGGCTACCTGGTAAAGGCTATGAACCGTGAAGAGATTGAAGAGATTGCAGACAGCTTCGGCCTTGCTGCAAAACGTTGTAAGTTGGCCGGATTTGATATGGTGACATTACATGCCGGACATGGCTGGCTTCTGGGAAGCTTTCATTCCCCTCTTACCAACCACCGCACGGATGAATTTGGAGGAAGTATAGAGAACCGCGCCCGTTTTACTATGATGGCAATTGATGCAATCCGCAAATACTGTGGGAAAGACTTTCCAATCGAAGTTCGTATCAGCGGTTCCGAAATGACGGAAGGAGGAATTCCTCTTGAAGAAGGAGTACAGCTTGCTAAAATGCTGGATGGAGTTGCCGATTTGATTCATGTCTCAGCCGGAACTCTCATTGTGGCAGAAACAGAAACCATTACACATCCTTCTCTTTTCTTAAAGCATGGATGCAATGTATTTCTTGCAGAAGAAATCAGTAAACATGTACATACCCCTGTTGTAACGGTTGGTTCCCTTTCAGACCCTGCCATGATGGAAGATATCCTTGAACGCAAGGCTGCCGATGCAGTGGCTATAGGAAGAGCCCTTATCGCAGACCCGTACCTTCCAAAAAAAGCATATGAAGGCCGTGAGGATGAAATTCGTCCCTGCCTGCGATGCCTGAACTGCCTGGGATATGGCATGGTTACCGGTTCTGTACGCTGTTCCGTCAATCCAGTCATCGGACATGAAGCGGATTACTTCTATTCTGCTCTTCCATATGACACGAAGCGCATCCTGATTGCAGGAGGCGGTACTGCCGGCATGCAGGCCGCCATTACAGCAGCTGAGCGGGGACACAGCGTTACCTTATGTGAAAAGTGCAGTACACCTGGCGGAATTCTCTGTTATGCAGACAATGTAAATATCAAACATGATCTTACAGACTTTAAAAATTATCTGATCCGGCGCATCCATGCCCTTGACATCGATGTCCGGACTGACACGGAAGTAACACCAGAATTTATTGAAGAATTCCACCCGGATATCCTGATCATCGCCATCGGTTCCAAACCGCTTCTTCCTCCGGTTACCGGAATCGAACATGCCGTTCCTTTGTTAGACTATTATCTGGGTGGAAAAGAAACAGGTGAACGCGTCACCATTATCGGAGGCGGACTGGCCGGCTGCGAAGCAGCAATTGAACTTGCAGATAAAGGAAAGACCGTAACAGTCGTAGAAATGAAGAGTATCTGGGCAGAAGATGCAAATGAAATGCACCGGTCAGCAATGGAGACACAATTAAAGGACCGTGTCACCATACATACTCTGACCTGCTGTAAGGAAATTACAGAAAATGAAGTTATCTGTGATACCTCTGAAGGACCATTATCCATTCCTTCTGACACAGTTCTTCTGGCGGCCGGAATGAAAGCAAAATCTGAGGAGGCGGATAAACTTACTATCCCCGGCATACAGACCATACGTATTGGTGACTGTCAAAAAGCCGGACAGGTAAAAGATGCCGTCCGCAGCGGGTATGATGCTGCGATGGCAGCCGGACTGCGGTTCTGATTTTTTCAAAAAAAGATTCAGACAAAAGTGGCGGGTGCTTGTGGAAATATTCCACAAACACCCGCCTATGTTTAGAGGATGAGACCATATTTAATGATTCTGTTTTTTCCGGTACACAAAAGTCAGTACAATTCCTGCCGCCGCAAGTCCTGCCGCAATATAAAATGCCTTTGTATACACCCCGTCAGCCGACAGAATCCTTCCTACGATTGTCGGTCCGAAAAATCCTGCCAGTGCAAACCCGATAAACATAATTCCATAGTTCACACTATTATTCTTTGCGCCAAACTGATCTGCCGTAAATCCCGGATAGACTCCCATAAGAGAACCAAAACAGATTCCCATAATCGAAAGGCCAATCAGGAATTTTGCTGTATCTCCCTGCCCTGACGTAAGGAGGCAGAACAACCCAATAATTTCTAATACAAATGCCGCCATCAACACATTAACACGGCCAAATCTGTCTGACAGAAATCCTGCCGCCACACGGCCCGCCGCATTAAATAATGCAAGCACCGATACCGCGGTTGCTGCCAGGCCGACAGACATCCCTGTAATCTGCTGTGCCATGGGTGATGCCTGGGACGTTATCATCAACCCACTAAAAGCGCCGCAGACAAGCATCAGAATCATAATATAAAATACCGGATCCATGATCATCTGCTTCCAGTTCTTATCAACCGGAACCATATCTTTCTGTCCTTTGCCGCCTGCCTTCTGTTCTGGTTTCCAGCCTTCCGGCGCATATCCTTCCGGACATTTTTCGATAAAAAACGCCGCCACACAGATAACTACGGTAAATACTGCTCCCAGCGCCTTCAGTGTCGTACTAATTCCAAATGCTCCAATCAGCGCATTGGCAACCGGAGGAACGAGTACAGAGCTGAGCCCGTAAGTTGCTGTCGCAATTCCCCCAATCAGTCCTCTCTTATCCGGAAAGAACTTTACAGAGTTGCTGATCGTACAGCCATATACAAGCCCCATGCCAAGTCCACAGCCAAGTCCGTAGGTTACAACCAGAAATGGAATGCTTCCTGCAAATCCACAGGCAAGAAGTCCAAGTCCAAACAAAAGACCGCCCGCAAATACTACCCATTTCGGCCCCAGCTTATCATTAATAAACCCGCCCGAAATCATAGTAATCGGTCCGACGGAATTAGCAACTGTAAATACAATTGCCAGATTCGCCGCTGTAAGAGCCGCTCCGCCTCCAGCACTCAGCTTGTCTGCCAGAGGAGAAGCAAATACACTCCATGCATAGATGGAACCGATACATAAGTTTATGAGGCAGCTGGCAATTAATACCAGCCACCTTTTTTTATCCATATTTTTTGCCGCCATCTTTTATTTCTCCAGCTTATCCAGCTCTTCCATAATTGCCGGAATGACCTGATACAAATCGCCTACGATTCCGTAATCCGCCACCTCAAAAATAGGAGCTGAATCATTTTTATTGATTGCTACGATATAATCGGAATTCTGCATGCCGGCAAGATGCTGGATAGCGCCGGAAATACCGCATGCAAAGTAAATCTTTGGCTTTACTGTCGTTCCTGTCTGTCCAACCTGGTAAGAATGGTCAATCCAGCCTGCGTCAACTGCTGCCCTGGAAGATCCAATCGTACCACCAAGCTTATCTGCTAACTGCTTCAGAAGCTCAAAGCCTTCTGCACTTCCAAGTCCCATACCACCGGATACGATTACCTCTGCGTCAGTCAGAGAAGCAAGTTCCCCTGCCTTCTTAACAACCTCGATGACCTTTGTGCGGATATCGCCTTCCTCGAATTTTACATCCAGTCTTACGACCTCGCCTTTCCTTGATTCATCCTTCTGTGCTTTCTGCATTACACCCGGACGTACCGTAGACATCTGTGGTCTGTGGTTCGGACATACAATCGTAGCCATTAAATTTCCGCCAAATGCAGGACGTGTCTGCTTAATCTTCTTGTCTTCCGGGTCAATTTCCAGCTTTGTACAATCTGCCGTAAGACCTGTTCCGCAATTTACGGCAAGACACGGGCCAAGGTCACGTCCGATATGTGTTGCGCCAAGGAGAACAATCTCTGGTTTATATTTCTCAATTGCTTCATAAATGACCTTTGTATAAGCATCTGTACGATATGTAGCAAGCTCTTTATCATCTGCAAGATATACCTTATCTGCCCCATATGCAAACAACTCGTCTGCAAGACCTTCTACATTCTCTCCACAGAGCATTGCGCATAATTCGCAGCCAACCTCTGCTGCCAGCTTCTTTCCTTCTCCAAGAAGCTCCAGTACAACCGGCATAATCTTGCCGCCTCTCTGTTCTGCAAATACCCATACGCCATGATATTCGCTGATATCTGCGCCCTTCTTCTCTTCTTCTACTTTTTCAATTGCGCCAAACGGACAAGTATCAATACAAGCTCCGCATCCGGTACATGAATCCCCGATGACCGCAAGCTTTCCATCCATGGAAATTGCTTCAAATGGACAGTTCTTTGTACATTTTGTACAGCCTTTACATTTATCCTTTAATACTCTTACTGCCATAGTATACGTTCCTCCTTTTCCCTAAATCAGATGCTTCTCATTTAATCTGGATACGAGCTGTGCTGCCATCTCGCTTACCGTTCCACTTAACATCTCACCTTTTCCCTTCGGATCTGGTGTAAAGGAACGGAATACCTGTGTCGGAGACGCATTCAGTCCACAGTTTGCCGGATCAAGATCCACATCGATATGGTTCCATGCCGGAATCTCTTTGTCTGCAGTATCCATAATATTATAAATACTCATATATCTTGGCTCGTTTAATTCTTTTACACAGGTCAGAAGACATGGAGTCTGGACCTCAATAACTTCATACCCATCTTCCAGTTGTCTTTCTACAACCACTTTGCCGTCTTTTACTTCTACATCCTGCACGTAGGACACAACCGGAATTCCCAGTCTCTGTGCTACCTGCGGTCCAACCTGGGCGGTATCTCCGTCGATTGCCTGACGTCCTGCAAATATAATATCTGCATCACCGATTTTGCGGATTCCTGCTGCAATTGTTGTAGAAGTTGCACACGTATCAGCGCCGCCAAATGCACGGTCGCTTAACAGATATGCCTCATCCGCACCCATTCCCAGGCATTCCCGGAGCATAATGTTTGCCTGCGGAGGTCCCATGGAAATAACCGAAACTGTCGTTCCCGGATTTTCATCTTTGAGTTTCAGCGCTGCTTCTAATGCATTGGCATCATCCGGATTCAGAATACTTGGTACGCCTTCGCGAATCAATGTTCCTTTTACCGGATCAATTCTTACTTCGTTTGTATCTGGTACCTGTTTTACACAGACTATAATCTTCATATTCCCATTCCTCCTATTTCTTTAAAAGTTGTCCTGCAATTACCATCTGCTGTACCTGGGAAGTTCCCTCGTAGATTGTAAATACACGGCAGTCTCTGTATAAACGCTGAATCTTGTAATCTTTGATAAATCCATATCCACCATGAATCTGCAGCGCCTTTGCACAGATTTCATTACAAGTCTCTGATGCAAAATATTTCGCCATGGAAGCTTCCTTGGAAGCCGGTTTATTCTCGTCTTTCAGGCGTGCTGCGTCATATACCAGATGCTTCGCTGCCTGAAGCTTTGTTGCCATATCTGCGATCATAAAACTAATTGCCTGGAAATCTGCAATTCTTCTTCCAAACTGCTTTCTCTCTTTGGAATACTTGATTGCTTCGTCAAGCGCTGCCTGTGCAACACCGATGGACTGCGCCGCAACACCGATACGTCCTACGTCCAGCGTCTTCATCGCATTTGTAAATCCTTTATTTAATTCCCCAAGCATATCACTCTTTGGTACACGTACATTTTCCAGAATGATATCACTGGTCGCACATCCTACAAGGCCCATCTTATCCTCTGGTTTTCCACAGGAAACGCCTTCCGCCTTCATATCCACGATAAATGCGGTAATTCCTCTGGAGCCTTTGGACGGATCTGTCTTTGCATAAATTACTGCATAGTCAGCAAGCGGCGCCATTGTAATAAAGGTTTTACGTCCATTCAATACATAATAATCTCCGTCTTCCACCGCCGTTGTTGTCATACCGCCCGCATCGGAGCCTGCGCCCGGCTCAGTAAGACCAAATGCGAGAATCTTCTCACCGGTTACTACCGGACGGAGATATTTCTCTAACTGCTCGTCCGTTCCTGCCAGAAGAAGTGGTCCGCCTGACAGAGAGTTCGGTGAAGATACGTAAAGGCTTGCCACCGCACTGACTCTTGCAATTTCTTCCATAACCGCCACATAAGATACGGTGTCTGCACCTGCTCCGCCTAATTCTCTTGGAATCTTAATTCCAAAGAAGCCGGCTTTTCCCATCTTGTCAAGAATCTCTTTCGGAAACACCCCGGTCTCTTCCACTTCATCGAGAATATCACTGGTCAGTTCTTTTTCAGCGAAATCTCTTGCCAATTTGCGAATCAGCTCTTGTTGTTCTGTAAACTTCATTTACTTGTCCTCCTTTTTTCTACCATCTGCATCAGTCTCTTTTTATCTAATTTTCCGTTGCTGCGCAGTGGAAATTCTTTAAATATGTAATAATATTGTGGTATCTTGTAGTTTGCCAGGCGGTCTTTCAGAAACTCCCTTAACGCTTCCTCCTCGAATTCTCCCTGACACATAATACATGCCGCTACCTCTTCCTGTACAACCGGCGCTTCAATCCCAAACACCGATACGTCTTTTACCTGCGGATATTCCATAATCGCTTCTTCTACTTCTTTTGGTGAAATATTTTCGCCGCAGCGGATAATGACATCCTTGCTGCGTCCTGTAATATATAAATTGCCATCTTCGTCCACATATCCCAGATCGCCCGTTTTCAGCCAGCCATCTTTTGCAAACACTTTTCTCGTCTCAGCGGTCTTTCTGTAATATCCTTCCTTCATGACATTAAACCCTTTGATCTGCACTTCGCCTTCCTCTCCGGCAGGCAGTTCTGTATCATTCTGCGGATTGCAGATTCGAAGTTCCACATTCGGAATGACTTTTCCGACAGAAGCTGCTTTTATTTCCAAATCATCCTCATAATCAGAAAATGTAATACTTGGCGAAGCTTCTGTCTGCCCATAGGACTGTTCAAGCGCCTCATAACCAAATGCCTGTTTCACATGGATATAATCCTGTCTGCGCACACCGGAGCCTGCAATCACACCGGTCTTCAGAGACGAAAGATCATATTCGCCAAATGCAGGATTGTTTAACATGGCAAGGAACATAGACGGAACCCCATTTAATATCGTGCAGCGGTACTTCTGAATCGCTTTCAGCATCGTCAGAGAACGGAAATCCGGCAGCAGGCAGATCATGCCTCCCGTTACCAGATTTGCCAGAAGTCCGGTGGACAGCCCAAAGCAATGAAACAGCGACAGACTCAGACAGATAATATCTGTCTCATTCCAGTGCATCAGCGCCCCGGCCTCCATTGCTACATTCAGGAGCTGGTAATGCGTAAGCCTTACCCCTTTCGCCTGTGCGGTCGTTCCTGATGTGAAAATCATGCTCAGAAAATCATCCGCATGTACCTGTTCTTTCCGCTCTTTGAGCATTCTCATACTTTCCGGGGCTATATACGGAAGCTTGTCCTTTTGGTACCACTCCCCGTCCCTATCACGCCCGATAGAAATATACTGGCGCATCCTCCACGGTTTTTCTGCTTTTAACCGGTCAACCAGGTCCTGGAATTTTACTTCTTTAAACCCTTCTCCATAACAGAGATACTCTACTCTTGAATAACGCACTGCATAAAGCAGTTCATCATATTTATAATTAAAATTAATCAGTACAGATACTGCCCCAATCTTCGCAAGTGCAAGATAGACACACACCCAGTTAATGCTATTTACACTGAAAATTCCTACATGTGTCCCTTTCTCAACACCACATTCCATATAATAAGCAGCCAGATAATCGGAAATCTCATCCAGTTCTTTCCACGTATAGGAACATTCCAGAAATTCAACTGCTGTCTTATCCGGATATTTTGTAACCTTCTCTTCCAGCAGGTCATTTACCGTCATTTCTCTTAATACCATAATCTACTCCTGTTTTGCCGCACATTTTTCATACCCGGCCAAAGCTGCCCCCAGAGCCCCCATATACTGGGCTTCCTCTGTCATCACAATCTCTGTGCCAAGTTCTCTGGACAACGCATTTCTGACGCCTCCGTTCTTTGCCACTCCGCCGCTCATCACAACAAGCGGAGTCACCGGCATTCTCTTTGCAAGGGCGCTCACCCGGTTCGCCACAGAATCACAGATACCCGCAATCAGGTCTGGAAGCTCTACCCCTTTGGATAACTGGGAGATTACCTCTGACTCTGCAAATACCGTACAGGTGCTGGAAATCTTTACCGGATGTCCCGCTTTCCCTGCATATACTTCCAGCTCTCCAATCTCTACATGCAGAATACCAGCCATGACATCTAGGAAGCGTCCGGTTCCTGCCGCGCATTTATCATTCATCACAAAATTGGAAATGGTTCCTTTTGGACTTAAAGAAATCACCTTCGCATCCTGTCCCCCGATATCGATAATCGTCCGGGCATCCGGATGCCGGAAATGCACTCCCTTGGCATGGGCGCTTAATTCGCTCAACTCCGCGTCCGCCCTGTCAAAGGTCGTTCTTCCATACCCGGTAGCCATAACAAAATCAATCTCGTCTTCTTTTATACCGGCCTTTTCCAACAGCTGTTCATATGCCAGGGAGGGACCTTCGGTCCCTGTTCCTGACAAAATAAGGGAGGTGGCAGCCACTACTGTTCCATCTTTTAGTAATACACACTTTGAAGTGGTAGATCCTATGTCGATCCCTAGCGTATACATAACTTTCTCCTAACCGATTCTCTTAACATCTGTTGCTTCTCCAGCCGCAATCATCGCCTCAATCTGTTCTTCTGAATAGCCAAGCCCTGCTAAGACCTCTCTCGTATGCTCTCCTAAAAACCCGCCCCTCTCATATGCAGGAAGCTCTGTCTCTGCAAACATAACAGGGGTACGAACCATCGTCCTCTGATTTCCATTCGGGAATGTAACCTTAGCAAGCGCATCGGATGCCCATGCCTGCTTATCCTCCAGTACCTGCTCCCAGGTCTGGCATACCGCATATGGAAGATCGGCAGCATTCATTTTCTCTACCATTTCATCCAGCGTATATTTTCCAACCTCTGCATCCAGAAGGTCACAATATTCTGCAAGATTTTTCTGCAGATTCGTCTGTGGGAAATAGCGCGGATCATCTGCCAAATCTTCTCTTCCGAGTACTTCTGTCATGAATTTTGCATAGCAGGCATCATACTGCGGCATCGCAATCTGAATCCATTTATTGTCTTTTGTCTTTCGCGCCACATTCAGCTGGTTCGCAATCTGTTTTTTACTGATTGGGAACTGTGTGGACGGGTCGCCATACTGGTTACACTGCAGGAACAAAGCCACATCCCACAGAGCCGTATGCAGAAGGCTTACCGTTACCTGGTCTCCCTGCCCGGTCTCTCTTGCCCGGTAAAGAGCTGCAATCACACCACTGGCAAGATATAACCCAACCTGATGGTCGCCAAATCCCGCAATCGGAGTCATCGGCGCTGAATCCACGTCATACATCGTACCCATGACGCCGCCGCGGGCAAAGAATGCAGTGAAGTCAAAGCCCGGCAAATCCTTGTCCGGTCCTTTTTCACCATAGCCGCTGATATAGCCCATAACAAGCTTTGGATATTTTACTTTTAAGGTCTCATAATCCAGTCCCGCTCTCTTAAGCGGTGACTGGCGCCAGTTTGTAATGAAAATATCACTTTCCGCAAGCATCTTCTCCAAAGCCGCACGCCCGGCCTCTGTTTTTGTATTTAATGTCACACATTTTTTCCCTGCATTTTCCAGACAAAAGCTGGTGTCTTCCGGATCTCCGAAAGGACGTCCTTCATTCACTGCTGTATAGCGCAGCGGATCACCCTTTGGTGATTCCACCTTTACAACCTCTGCCCCAAGGTCTGCCAGATATCTGGCGCAGCATGGCCCGGCAATAAAGGTTGCAAGTTCCAATACTTTCACTCCTTCAAGAGGACGTTTTATTTCACTCATTTTTCTTTCCTCCTACTACATCATATCTTTAAATGTTTCAATCATGGTACGTGCCTGCTCGTAATTCACCATCTGGCGGTCCACCTCTACCAGAATCACGTGAATTCCTTCTTCCTCACAGGCTTTTTTAATCAATGGATAATCAAATTCTTCCGGGTCACAGAATTTGGTCAGAACAACCAGCACTCCTTTTGCCCCGGCTTTCTTTGCCGTATCCACGATCATATTCACTCTTTTCTTTTCTACATCATAAAGAACCGAGCAATTGTCCATGGCAGCAAATTTCCGTGCCAGCGCATACAGCGCGCTTCCTCCTGCTACCGTATCCGTGCGGTACTGCCTGCTCTCCGCCGCCACATCATCTGCCACAATCTGCAGACCGTACTCGTCGATAATCTGAAGAAGATTCAGACTGTCGGCAAGTACTCCGGTCGTCATAATCTTAATCTTCTCTTCTCCCGCTGTCTCTTCCTTTAATGCCTGAATCAACTCTTTTACAAGCGCTGTATGTTCCTCTTTCAAAAGGAAGAATGCACTCTTAAATACTGCACTTCTCTCTGCTGCGCTTACTTCCGGATGCGCTGCCATTACTTCGGCAGCCTCACGCATTACTGCATTGTGCTCATTATAAATCTCTATCGACTTCGCAAGCTTCTCATCCGAAAAGCTTTCTCCGGTCGCCTTCTCCAAATCTTTGATAACCCTTTCATATCCAGCCTTTGTATAGGCAATTCCATAATCCGGCTTGCGGTTCTGCGGATAAGTCATAGGAATAAACGGAATAGACGGAACTGCATATTTCCAGTTCTCTCCCAGAACCTTCAGACTGTCGCAGAGGCTCGGGATTACAATCGCGCTGACCCCTTCGTAAACACCTGTCATGCCAAGCTCTAATATGCTCTGCATAATAGAACAGATAAATGCCGGGAAATATGTCTTTGCTTCCTTTAATTCCATATCGGCGCCCCATGCTCCCATCGGCACTATTCCCATAGAATGAATGATTTCCTCCGGTGTATAGACCGGGGCTGTCAGAACAACCTTTTTTCCTGCTTTCAGATATGCTTCCTTCTGTCCTGCCGGGTCAGAGGCAATCTCTGTAAGTTTCTTTAATATTTCTTTTGCACTCATTATTTTGCCTCCTTCCGCTGTTCCATAATCTCAGTCAGTCCCTGCACTCTTGTCTCATACTGTGCTTCTGAGAAGTTACGCGGGTCTGCCTGGTCGCCGTCAAAGCTTACGACCGGAATATCACAGGCCTCTCCGATCTGGCGGCTCATCTCATACATGAATCCGCTCCACAGCTTACAGGAACGGTTTGTATGTACCAGAAGTCCTTCTACACTGTTATCTTTACATAACTTAATTCTCTTATCTCTTGCGTATTCCAGGTTGATCGCATTTGGAACCTTCGCATACGCACGGCACATTCCGTCAAAATCATCATAAATAAATCCAAACGCATCTGCATAAATCGTCGTAACCATATTGATTCCACGGCTCTTAAGTCCGGTTGCTGTCACACGCAGCCACGGCCAGCATGCAATTCCTTCAAACATAATCCTGTGCTTCTCCTCCGCCCGGAAGGTAGATACGCCCTTTTCATGGTTTTCTTCATATTCCTTCAGAAGAAGTTCCATGGTCTCTGCCGCTTCTTTCTTTCCACGGGCTGTTACCATAACTGCCATATGGTTCAGAAGGTCAAATCCATTAAACGGAGATGGTGTATATCTGGCACATGCTGTAGCTTTCAGCCATGCACGGCTTGTCCTTCCGGAATACTCCATAACCTCTTTATATTTCTCATCGCTCCACTTTTTGCCTGTAATCTCTTCCAGCTGGTGAATCGCATCCCAGAACTGTGCACGGATATAGGCAACCTCTGCATCAGACACCTCATAATCCGGGTTAAACGGGATATCCAGCATAATCATCGGAATATCCAGTTCTTTGGAAAGATTCTCATACCACTTAATCATGCAGTTGCAAATATTGTTACAGCACAGCAGGAAATCCGGCTGCGGCATATTCTGCTCAGGCGCATCCTTCACCTTCGCATAAGCAAGACTGATTCTTGCATAAGCGCAGATATCATTTGAATATCCGTCTGCCTCGCTGATCTCACATAACCTCTGTCCGCCTCCCCTTGCAGCGATACCTGCCGCCTGGTTCTCCGGATAACAGACTGCAAGACCTAAAGTCTCCGGAATCTCTACCGGAAAATTACTGGAACACCAGCCTACCATTTCGCCGCGGTCTTTTGCTGCCTGGGCGTCTTTGTATGCATTTGCCGCAATCTGGCCCAATTTATACTTTGCCGAATTCGGGTCCGGCGGCGTACGACGTTTTTTTACTTCTTCTGCCATTTTCTTCTCCTTCTCTTTGTCTTTATTTTCGTTTTCTTATTTGTTTTTTCTCCCTTGTCGACTTGTCGACAAGTTCTCTCTGTAAAAAAGAATATCACACATTTCCAAAATTGTAAATAGAAATGTGTGATATGTTTCACAAATTTCCTATTAACATTTTTGTTGCTTTTGGATAACGTTGAACAATTTCATATGAGCCTTCCTTTTTTTTCATAGAATAATAAGTATTTTTTATAGTATCCCCATTATCTCTCAGAAAAGCCCCAATTATCTCCATTACACTTTCATAACATTTGTTTGTTACCTGAAATCCTCTAAGCCAAATCAAACCATAATGCAATGTTAATGTAGTCCTTGGTGGGATAAAAACTATAAAATCCTTCCCATTTAAAGTAATCAATGCACGCTGCTCTTTCAGGGCCAGTTGAAAAACATCCTCATCGCTTTTTCCTGCTTCAAATCTGTCCCGCACATGAATCACATCATGTCCATACTTTTCTAAAACTGCTATTGATTTTTGAGTAATATTTTCATCTAATAGTACCTTCATTCCAGCCCTTCCTGATATGGAATATCTAATATATCAATTACATACTCCATAGCCTTCTCTATTTCCTTCTGCGTCAACTGGTATTCTTCACAAATCTCTCCGATTGTCATTTCATCTTTCAAACATGCGACAATTAAACTGACCGGTATCCTCGTATTATTTATTACAGGCATACCACCCAACCTTTTTTCATCAATTTGAATTTCATCAAATTTCTTTGCAATTCTTTTAAAGTACTGTTCAATTTCCTGATAATTTGCATATCCATTTTTTAAAAATATGACCCTGTTCTTCATATCTTTATTATATGCTTGATCATTGCCATCTAATCCAGATTGATATTTATTTTTTCTCTTGTATGTATATTGTAATGTTTCAGGACAAAAAACTTCAGAATCCCTAACAAAAACTTCTGCCATTTTCTTTTCCTCCTGTTATCTAAATTAAATCCATTTTCTCTTTCAGCTCCATCAAAGAATCTAAAACATTCTCCAAATCTCTCCTGGAAATTTCAAATGTATATGATGTATCTTCATCATCCTTTTCCGTTACCATCTTTAAAATAGCTGAATTTGCGTCTATTTTTTTAGGATCTTCATCATTTCTGTAACTGATAATTTGACTTTCAAGAAGCTTAAAACAATTTATTTTACTATTTCTTTTTACAAAAATATGATTTTTCAAATCCTTTTCTTGAATATAAATTTCTTTTGCTGTTTCCAAGTCATTTTCTGAAATATCATTCTTTTCTTTTTCTTCTGCTAAATCCAAAACTATTTTAATAATAGAAAATGCATAATCAACAAAATCCTTTTCTTTTAATTCAGGAAGAAGTTCCTTCCCTTTTGGATCAATTCCAAGCAAAAAACCTGATGTACTCCAAACAATTTTTAACAAACCACCATTATATGCATTAAGCAAAATTTCTGCATACTTGTTTTTCTCCTCTATATTCACGTCTTATACACCTCTTTTCTAATAATCTCTTGCTCTCTTTTTTATAATTCCAATTATAACACGAAATTATAATTGATTCACCACATACTGCTTCTCACTGTCTTTAATCGTCTTCGCATACTGGCTTACCGTCTCCAGATGGTTATGCAGGCATTTCCGCGCCCCTTCTATATCTTTGGCTTCTATTGCATCAACCAGACTTTCATGCTCTGCAATCAACGCCTTGACACGCTCGGAATAACGAAGCTCGAAGTTTCTCCACCGCCGGAAATGAATGTTCGGCTCTGCGATGAATTCCGCCGCTTTCTTTCTTCCAACTGCATCATAAAGACATTTGTGAAAAATGTTATCCAGCTCATAGAACTCTTCCGAATATTCTTCTCCCTTTTTACAATGCTTCTGCTGCTCAATACAGATTCTCATCCTTCGGCAGACATCTTCTACAGCTCCGCTCTCAATAATTCTGCGCAGCGCCTCCTGCTCCATGGATTCACGGAAAAACACGATATCTGCTATATAATCCATATCAATCAGACTGACAAAAGTTCCTCTCTGCGGATATACTTCCACCAGTTTTCTCTGCCTTAACCTTGTGAGCGCCCCTCTCACCATATGCCTGGTCGCCCCGTACTGCTGACATAATTCATTTTCACTGATCCGCTGTCCCGGCATATAGACCAGATGCTCAATCTTGTCGCACAGATCTTCATATATCTCATCACTGTTCATCATCCGTCTGCTCTGTAAATCCATCTCATCCCCGCACTTTCTACTTCATTCCTTTATAAGCTACCCGATAATCAAAGAACCGGAAACACACACTTTCCAACTACAATGTCCTCTTTCATACAATCATAACACGCACTGCCTGCTTTTTCAAACACTCCTTCGGAATTTGCCTTCGAAATATTCCCATTCAGGCAGCCGCCGTTTTGCGGCCTGTATATTCGGAAATTCCAAGTCCTGCCAGTGTAAGAACTGTACCTGCCACTGACATCACCGTCAGCCGTTCATGCAGAATGATAACCGATGTCAGAATTGTAATTACCGGAATCACATAAATATAAACGCTGGTCTTGATTGCTCCAAGAACCTCTACTGCATAATTCCACGTCACAAAGCAGACTGCACACGCGCCCACTCCCAGATACAGCAGATTCAGAAGGCTTACCGGATTACAGAATCTTTCTGCGCCCAGCGTGAAATCTGACATACAGACCATCGGTATCATAAACAGCACTCCATAGGTAAACATACGTCTGGTAGACTGTATCACAGAGTACCCACATTCACTGATTTTCCTGGACAATATAGAATACAATCCCCACATAAAGGCTGCCGCTACACTAAGCAAATCGCCCTTCAGATTTAACCGGATCTCTTCCTGCCCGCTGAAGCTAATGAGCGATATTCCTATAATCGCACACACAAATCCCACAAAAAAACTGGATTTCAACTTTTCATCTTTCAAAAATATATGTGCATTGATTCCAATAAAAAATGGCGAAATCGAAGTAATAACCCCGACGTTCGATGCCTGCGTATAAGTCAGTGCAATATTCTCAAACAAATAATATAGACAAATTCCTGTAAGTCCAGCTCCGGCAAAATACCATTCTTCTTTTCTATTCTTTAATGTGAGCTTCCGGGGCTTCATCAGCCACAAAACAGCCAGACCGATCACAAACCGAAAAAACAGCAACTCCACAGGAGTAAAACTTTCCAGCAATATTTTACTCGCAATAAATGTCGTCCCCCAGATTAGAATGGAAACTACAGCCATTGCATGCCCCGATGCCTGCGTATGATTCTTCATGTCGTTACTCTCCCTGCAAATTTCTTTTGTTTTACTATTTTTCAATCATGTACAACAGTGCATTACAGATGCACGCCGCCACATTACTTCCGCCTTTTCTGCCCCTTGCCACAATATAAGGTGTATCCGGAAGTGAAAGAATCAGTTCCTTGGACTGCACCACATTCACGAAGCCTACCGGTACCCCGATAACCAGTTCCGGTTTTATCCGGCCTTCCCGGATCAGCTCATACAGCCGGATCAGGGCCGTCGGTGCATTTCCGATGGCAAAAATCAGTTTCTCATTCAATGTACAGGCTTTCTCCATACTTGCCACTGCACGGGTCGTCCCATTTTTTCCTGCCATTTCTGCCACATCTCTGTCAGACATAAAGCAATACACCTGTCCGCCATACGCCTCCAGCCGCCTTTTGTTAATACCGGAACGCCCCATCTGCGTATCGGTTACAATCGAAGCTCCGCCTTTGATTGCTTTTATTGCCTTTTCCACTGCACTTTCTGAAAACACCAGGTTCTCCGCATAATCAAAATCTGCACTTGTGTGAATACATCGCTTAATCACCGGAGCCTGTTCCTCAGGCAGGACTATTCCTCTCTTAGCAAGCTCTTCTGTAATAATCTCAAAGCTTCTCTTTTCTATCTCAGCTGGAAGTACATTTTCTATCTCTATTCTTGTCTTCTCCATATCCTTCTGTCTCCCCGTGTTTTTCCTTCGTATCAGAATCCCATAATTTCATATATTTTTTTCATATCCAGATGTTCTCTTAAGGCGTCTGCAAGCAGATTATACTGCTGCTCCTTAAATGCTTTCAAGTCCAGGCCTTCTCCTCGTGCAAATGCAATGCCTTTCTTCTTCGCCAGCGCAGAAAGAACCGTACTTACAACCTCTTCCCTGTCGAAAATTCCGTGTACATATGTCCCGTAAATATTTCCCGCACAGGCTCCGTCCCGGGATGCTTTTCCATGCACACAATCACAAAGACTGCTCATCGGTAAGGTGTCCCCAGTGGTCTCTCCCATATGAATTTCATATCCTTCAAATGTAATGTCCTTCAGACCGTTCAGGATTCCATCTACCTTTTCAAATGTACCGGTCACCCTCGTTCTGGTCTTTTGCCCGGTAAACACAGTTCTCACGGGCAGAAGTCCCATCCCCCGCATCTCAGATGCTTTCCCACTGTTTTCAATTCCTTCCGGATCGCTGATAGATTCTCCCAGCATCTGATAACCGCCACAGATTCCCCAGATAACCGTTCCTCTGGAAGCCGCCTTTAATATTTCTGCTTCCAGACCATTTTGTCTAAGCCACAGCAAATCCGCCATCGTATTCTTGCTTCCCGGCAGAAGAATCATATCCGGATTCTTTAACTCTGACTGCCTCTTTACATAGCGCAAGGATACTCCTTCTGTATTTTCAAGTGTCAGAAAATCCGTAAAATTAGAGATTCTGGGCACTTGGATGACTGCAACGTCAAGTTCGGCGTCTGCTCTTCCTTTCCTGCCACGGAACCGCTCTGTCAGGCTGTCTTCATCTTCAATCTCTACGGAAAGATACGGGGTCACACCAACAACCGGAATTCCTCCCCGTTCCTCCAGCATCACAATTCCCGGATCCAGAATCGTCTTATCGCCCCGGAATTTATTAATTACCAGTCCCTTTACCCGTGCGCGCTCTTCCTCCTCTAAAAGCATCAGCGTTCCAAGAAGCTGCGCAAATACACCGCCTCTATCAATATCTCCTACAAGAAGCACCGGGGCGTCTGTCATCTGCGCCAGCCCCATATTCACAATATCATCTTTTTTGAGATTTATTTCTGCCGGACTTCCTGCTCCCTCGATTACAAGAATCTCAAATTCTTCTCCCAGTTCATGAAACGCTTTCAAAATGTCGGGAATCAACGCTTTCTTATAAGCAAAATAATCTCTTGCGCTCATATTTCCCCTTACTTCGCCATTTACAATCACCTGTGATCCTGTGTCATTGGTCGGCTTCAGCAAAATGGGATTCATGCGCACATCCGGCTTTATGCCTGCCGCTTCTGCCTGTACCACCTGTGCCCGTCCCATCTCAAGTCCGTCTTCCGTAATAAAAGAGTTCAGCGCCATGTTCTGGGACTTAAACGGCGCTGTCTTATATCCGTCCTGCCAGAATATCCGGCACAGTCCGGCACAGAGCAGGCTTTTTCCTGCGTTTGACATGGTTCCCTGTATCATTATCTTCTTAGCCATGTAAGTAACCTCTCATTTTCTTCTCTTGTGCGGACGGCAATGCGGTAGTCGCCTCCCTTAAGCCCTTCGTATCCACTGCAGTCACGAATTAAAAATCCTGCCTTAAGAGCCTCTTCATAAATTCCCTTCCTTCCGGAAAAAAACAGATAATTTGCTCTGGAAGGATATACATAAAACCCAAGCTTTTTCAATTCCTCTGACAGGTACGCCCTCTCAACAGACAGATACTTTCTCGTCTCTTCCAAGTATTTTCCACAATCCGCGAGCGCCGCAATCCCTGCCGCCTGCGCCGGGCCGGACACATTCCAGGGCTGCAGCGTACTCCTTATTTTTTTCAGCAATTCACCATTACTGCTCATTCCATATCCGAGCCTTAATCCCGGCATTGCAAAGATTTTTGTAAAAGCCTTCACCAGAAACAGATTCGGAAATGCTTCCAGCCGGGATTTCATCTCATACCGCTTGGGCTCATCCAGAAATTCAATAAAACATTCATCCAGCACGACCAGGACCTCACACTCTCTGCATTTTTCCAATATCTTTTCCAACAAATCTCTTTCCATCACCAGTCCGGTAGGGTTATTCGGATTACACAGGAATAACAAATCCAGGCTATCTGTAATCGCTTCCAGAATTCCTTCCTCCACCTGGAATTCTTTCTCCCGCGCAAGTCTATAATACCGGATGTCTGTCTCCCATACCCCAAGAGACCTTTCATACTCAGAAAAGGACGGTACTACAAGAAGGGCCTTCTTCGGCTTTACCGCCGCTGCCACCGCAAAGAAAAGCTCTGCCGCACCATTTCCGCAGAGAATCTCGCAGACGGGAACCTGTTCAAATCTGCTGATTGCATTTTTCAGTTTTTCACAAAACATATCCGGATAGCAGCAAATCTCCGATGCCGTTTCTCTCACAGCACGAAGCACCGCTTCCGGCGTCCCGAGTGGATTGCTGTTTACCGAAAAGTCCAGCACCCCTTGATTCCGGTAAATGTCGCCTCCATGTATCTGTCTTTCCATACCCTGTCCTGCTCTTTCTTTTTCCTTTTCCGTCAATCTATATCGGACTACAGCAAAAGTCCTGTGACCATTACCTGAACTGCCAGAAATAAAAGGAGTGCAAGCCATGCAGTTCCGTATAAAAGTCTGTGGGAACGCCGGATATCCTGTGCTTCAACCTCTCTCTTTGCATCCCCGATGGTCGGTTTCTCATAAAGTTTGCCAAAATAATACGCATTTCCCGCAAGCTGTATGCCAAGCGCCCCGGCCATCACCGATTCTGTCTGCGCTGAATTGGGGCTTTTATGATTATGGCGGTCACGGCGGTAAATGCAGTACGCATTTTTTCCATCATATCCGGCGGCAAATGACGCCACAATCATAAGCCACGCAGAAAGTCTTGCCGGAAGATAATTCACTACATCATCCAGTCTCGCCGCCGCTGTCCCAAAATACTGGTATTTCTCATTTTTATATCCAACCATGGAATCCATGGTATTTATCGCCTTATAAGCAAATCCCAGCACTGCGCCGCCCATTGCCATGTAAAGCATCGGCGCCACAATCCCGTCGGAAGTATTTTCCGCCACCGTCTCAACTGCCGCCTTGATAACCCCTTTTTCATCCAGTTCTTCGGTATCTCTTCCCACGATCATCGATACTGCCCTCTGGCCTGCCTCAAGCCCCTCTCCGGTAAGCGCCTGATATACCTTATCGCTTTCTGTTTTCAACGACTTCACGGCAAAGAGCTGATAGCACAGAAAAGTTTCTGCCGCCAGTCCGGCCCACACAGATACCCGATACAGGATTCCGAGAAGCAATGCCGGGACTGCCACACTGATTGCAAGCACAATTACGACCAGCGTCGCACCACCTATGTATTCTTTCTTCTTCCGCCTTTCCGGAGCTTCTCTTTGTTCTGTTTTAAAAAGCAAGCTTCTTATAATTTTTTCCAACCCTGAAATCAGATGTCCGATGATTCTCACCGGATGGTACAGCCATACCGGGTCGCCCAGGATAAGATCCAGCACAAATCCTGCCGCCACCGGAATCAGCATCTTCCATAACAAGTTCATATCCTTCCCCATTTCCTGTGTGATAGTCATAATAATTCTTTTTCGGATACGCATATTGTTCCATAATACTCATAATCGTTCCGCCGTGAACAACAAAAGCAGCCGCGTCTATATGTTCCTTCTGGCACTGCGCATAAGTACGCTTGAAACCTTCAATACAGCGCTTCGCAAATGCTTCCTTACTCTCGCCTTCCGGAAATGGAAGCGTTCCGCCGCTGTCCACCCACTCCTGATACTGGCTTAAATGCGCCAGTTCTTTATAATTTTTATTCTCAAACAACCCGAAATCACATTCCCGGAATTCTTCTATGATAACCGCCTGCTGCCCGGGATAAATAATCTTTGCCGTCTGTATACACCGCCTCATCGGACTTACATAAACTCTCTGAACAGCCGGGTAAACTCTTTCTTTCAGCAATAAAATTCCTTCCTCACAAAGAGGTTCATCCGTCCTTCCGATATATCGCTTTTTCAGGTTCCCGGCCGTCATGGAATGCCGGATCAAATAACATTTCACGTTACAGACTCACCCTTTCACCTTTATTCCGATTCCGCATACAACACGAAATACTTTATCCGCATATACCGCAAGCTCTGTGCAGACACGTCCGACTGCCTCCCGATACTCTCTTTCAAATCGATCCACGGGAACAATTCCATATCCAATCTCATCACTGACAATCACAATATCCGGATTCTCATCTGCCAGACGCCCGGCAAGCCCTTTTACGGATTTCCCCTGCCGCATCATACGTTCCAGATAAGAATGAAAGTGACAGACCGCGCTGCAGCTGTAGATTTCCTCTTCCTCACAAGTCTGTCCGTCTATCCATGAGATATCCGGATACATCTTTCTTGCATATTCATATTTTCCCTGATATGCACCGCCAATTATTAAAATCATAGACCTGCTCCTTTCACCAATATGTCTGTAACGACCACCGCTGCAGCCATCAGAATCTCACACATCTGCAGGAAATATCCAGCCAGATCCCCGGTTACTCCGCCAAAATTTTTCATCGACATCCGATAATAATATAGAAAAGAAGCGCCTGCTGCCACAAGACATGCGACCCCGCTTATACGTCCCATCCATATCATCAGGACGCACAATATAAGAAGATAACTTCCAAGCACGATTCTTCCCGGACGCTTCTTCGCCCCCTTTGAAAAGGATACCAGAAGTCCTTCTTTTTTTGCCTGTGGAAAACAAAGTACCGAAAGACCGCTCAAGGTTCTTGACAACACAAAACTAAGCGCAATGATTTTGACACTGTCTGTTGTAAGGGACGCATAAATCCCGGTATATGCAAGCATATAGACTGCACAGGAAATGATTGCAAATGCCCCTGTATGTGGATCCTTTAAAATTTCCAGCCGTTTTTCTCTGGGCTGATAAGAGCTTAACGCATCCTTTGTATCCAAAAAGCCGTCCATGTGGATTCCACCGGTAAGAATCAATGGAAGCAGGACAAGCAGAACGGTAAAAGACCACTCTGCAGCTGGAATTCCCCTGCTTAGAAGCCATTCCCGCAGCATCCACACACCCCATGAAGCGCCACCAATCACACCGCCTATCCACGGAAAAAAGCACATAGCATACGATATATTTTCCTCGGTCCATTCCGCCTTCGGCATGGGAATTCTGCTATACATAGAAAATGCAATTTTAAAACTGTTCCATAGTCTCTCTGTCATCTCTTTATCTCCATCGGTATTCCGTATACAACCTCCGTCACCTGGTCTGCCCTTTTTGCCAGTTCACAGTTGATTTTTCCTAACAGTTTCCGGTAGCTCTCCGTCTCCCGACTGTATCCGTTCACATCGGAATGCACCTCATTTGTTACAATTACAAGATGCTCCGTCTGCCTGGAAAGTTGCTGCACTCCATTTATAACTGCCCGATAGGCCCTGTCATATACCCCGGAAGTCAATCCCCCGCTGTCAGATTCTTCTTTTCCGCTTCTTTCGGACTGCTTATCTTCTCTGTAGAGTTCATTGGCTGTCAGGTTCGACACACATTCCAGAAGAATTCCGGCATTATCTGGAATCTTAAGCTCTTCCAGATCTACATATTTTTCTATCGTGAGAAATCCCAGGTCCAGCCTCTGCATCTGGTGTCTTTTTATCTTTTCCTTTGTCTCTTCCCCTCGGGGAATCATCGTTGCCACATAAAAAAACGGGGCATCATACCGCCTGTTTTCCTTTACAATCTGTTCCTCCGCATAGGAAGATTTGCCGCTTCCACTTCCTCCGGTTACCAAATGTATCATCATTTATCACCAAGTTCCTTATAATCTTCTATCTGATTTTCTGAAAAGGTACTCATCTTTTCGTACACCTCTGCCGCCAGTTCCAGTACCGGAAGATAAGCGACTGCACCTGTGCCTTCTCCCAGACACATATCACAAGTAAGAGAAGCCTCCTTTTCAAGAGCGCGAAGCACCATCTGCATCCCGGGCTCTTTCGACACATGGGAAGCCAGCATATATTCTTTCGCAAGAGGGCAGAGACCAACCGCCGCCAGGGCTGCCACGGCTGAGATAAAGCCGTCAATCAGAACCGGAATCCGGTAATAAGCGCCTCCTAAGAAAACGCCGGCAAGACCTGCAAGGTCAAACCCGCCTACCTTCGCAAGTACATCCAGAGCATCTTCCCTGTCAGGATGGTTTCTTTCTATAGCTGTCTCAATGATTTCGATTTTATGTTTCAGTCCGTCACTGGTAAGACCTGCCCCGCGCCCGGTCATCAGAGAAACCGGCTGACCTAAAAGCACACTGGCAACCGCACTGCTGGTCGTCGTATTTCCAATTCCCATCTCCCCGGTCGCAAGAATCTGATAACCGGCTTCTTTCTTTTCCTTCACCAGTTCAATTCCGGTCAGAACCGCCCGCAATGCCTCCTCCCTTGACATGGCAGGACCATGTGTCATATTCTTTGTTCCATAAGCAATCTTATAATCCGGGACACTGGTATCCCTTGCCATACCGATATCGACCGGGAACAAATCCACTCCAGCCTTCCGGCACATAATCGCCGCACTCGTATTAACCCGGAGAAAATTCTCGGCTACGATTGCTGTCACTTCCTGCCCGGTCTGTGTCACTCCTTCTTCTACAACACCGTTATCTGCACACATGACGATCAAAGCCTTTTTCTCCAGGCTTACTTCCACATTTCCTGTAATACCTGCAATCTGAGTAATGTGCTTTTCAAGCTTGCCGAGACTGTGAAGAGGTTTTGCTATGGAATTCCATTTTTTTTCTGAAAGCTCCATCGCCTTTCTGTCAATCGGCTGTATTTTTTTTATTATTTCATCTAACATCATTTTTCTTCTCTCTTTTTCAAATCTTCAGACCTTTTCTTCTGCGCCGCTTCTAAAAATGCCGCCGCCATCTTTTTATTTCCAAGATAATGGAAATGCGGATAGCCTGCAAGTATCGTGTCTGTGCTAATCATACACTCCCATGTCCGGTCTGACAATGGTTTCTTCACCGTAAATGCACTGCCACACTCCTCGGAATCATAATAGTGGAACTCATGGGCCTGAAGTTCCCCGACATCCCGTCCAAAAACCTTTCCGCCCGTAAGTGTAAGATATCCGAATCTTTGCAGACGTTCCATTTTCCTGCTGCCTCCTGCGAATACTCCTGCCATGGAATGCATCTGCTTATCCTTACCCTCCAGCCGCTCCTGCAAATATAAAAAACCGCCACATTCTGCAATACAGGGAATCCCTCCGTCAATGGCCGCCTTCACACATGTTCTCATAGAATGATTAGCAGCAAGCTGTTCTGCGTAAAGCTCCGGATATCCTCCGTAAAAAATGAGCCCGTGAATATGTTCCGGCAGCCTGGCATCACGAAGAGGGGAAAATGGCACCAGCCTTGCTCCCAGCCTTTCCAAATATTCCAGATTATCCTGATAGCAGAAACAAAATGCTTCATCCGCTGCAATTCCAATCCGGACACCATCATAAAGCCCATCTTTTCCTTCTGCACACGTCCCGCACGGAAGCTTCGGTGCATTTGCAGAAAGCTCTATCAGCCCGTCTATATCAACCGTTTCGGATAGTTTCATCCCAAAATTTTTTAACTGCTCCCGAGCCCCTGCTTTCTCGTGCGGCATCTGAAGACCCAGATACCGGCTCTCAAGAAAACTCTCCTTAAGAACCGGAACATAGCCATACACCTTCACAGATGTTTCCCTTTCAATCAGCGCCTTCATTCTCCCATACATTCCGGGGGAAAGGCGATTTAAAATCACCCCGCTGACGTGGCTTTTATCCCTCCTTTTCTCCTTATAAGAAAGGAAGCCTTTGAGAACCGGAACCACGGATACGCTCAGTCCCTTACAGTCAATAAGCAAAACCACAGGCGTGTCTGTGGCATCTGCCACATCATAAGCGCTTGCCTCTGTGGAAATGCCTCCAAGTCCGTCATAATACCCCATCACACCCTCGATCACTGCAATACTTTTCCTTTCAGAGGATGCCGCTTCTATATGTTTGGCAAGAATCTCTCTTACGCCGTCTCTCCCGCACAGAAAGGTATCCAGGTTATAGCTGTTAATTTCCAACACTTCTTTGTGAAACATCGGATCAATATAATCGGGTCCACACTTAAATGCGGTAACTTCCATATTTCTTTCCTTCAGGCAGCTTAATATCCCACAAGTAATCAGCGTCTTCCCGGTACCACTTGCGGGCGCTGCAATTAATATTCTTGCATGTTTCAAATGCTATCTCTCCCCACTACAAGTAAAACTGATAATAAAGATTGGATTCTGCCCGGTCATCATATGATAACTGCCAACGTTCTTAGACTTTGCCACAGAAATCTGCACAATCTCTGCATCCACATTTTGCATTGTCATGCAATATTGTGTCGCTTTTGCAAGCGTCTCAATGGTAATGGCGCTGATGACAACCCGGACATTCGGATTCTTTTCCCGGACAGCTTCTATAATCTCTTCCAGATGTCCTCCGCTTCCGCCGATAAATACGCAGTCCGGCGCCGGAAGATCTTCTAAAATATCCGGTGCCTCCCCTTCTGCAATAATAAGGTTACAAAGCTTCCTCTTCCGTCTATTTTCCTGTATGAGACAAATCGCATCTTTCTGTCTCTCTATGGCATACACCCGGCCTTTTTCTGCCAGAAGCGCCGCCTCCACCGACACAGAACCCGTTCCCGCACCTACATCATAGATAATGGAATCTCTCTTAATCCGCATCTTGGAAAGGCAGACACTTCTTATCTCCTCCTTCGTCATGGGAACCTTGCCCCGCACGAACGTGTCATCCGGAAGTCCGCAGGACACTATTTCTTCGCCTCCCTCCGGATTTTCTATATATACGACGGCCAGGTTATCTCCGTCATAAGCAAGATAATCTTTCACCCGGCCCCTTATAATCTCTTCGTCATGGTAAGATAATCTCGTACCAACGCACATCGTAAGTTCACCAAATCCTGCTTCTGTCATCGTACTGCTGATATCAATGATATCCTGCCTGTTTCCCACAAGAACGAATACTTTTTTTGCTCCCCGCACTGCAGCGAGTACATTTTCTCTTCTTCCATGTACGCTGATCAGCCTTGCGTCTTCCCAGGAAACACCAAGTCGGGAACAAAAATACGCGATAGAAGAAATTCCCGAAATCACTTCAATCTCTATTTCTGCCCCTTCTTCGTTTCTCGTCTGCTCCAGCTCTTCCTTAAGCCTCGAAGCTCCACTATAGAATCCGGTGTCACCGGAAAACAACACTGCCACCCGTTCATATTCCGGATGCGCTTTCACATATCCGGCGATTTCTTTCGGCTGATAGGATACATATACCGGCTTCCCCTTTTTCACAAAAGACTCTGTCATACGCTTTGCACCAATGATGACATCTGCCTGCTCACATACTTCTGCCGCCCGTATCGTGAACCCGCTTTTATCTCCGACTCCAATCCCAACAATCGACACTTTTTGCTTTTTTTGTAAATTTAAATCTTTCTTTAATATCTTTATAATTTCTCCATATGTATATCCATTTTCTTCTATTGGTCTTCCGATTACGATTACTTTCACTCCCTGGCAGGCTGCTGCTTCACATTTTTCCTGGAAACCTCCGGCTGCCCCGGACTCCTTCGTAACGAGCCATGAAATATCATATTCTTTCAGCATTGCCCGGTTCAGCTCCGCCGAAAACGGCCCCTGCATACAGATTAAGTGCCTCCCTCTGATTCCAAGTTCTTCACATTTCATAACAGCATCCTTCACAGACAACACCCTCGCATAGATTCGCTCTTCATAGTCAGAAAGAGCCGTATATTTTTCCAGCTCCTTGCTTCCGGTCGTGACAAGAATCCTTCCTTTTGTATCTTCCAGGGCCCTTACCGCTTCTTCGATGCTGTCCACAAAAATCAAATCTGTTTTTCTGTCTGCGTCCATATTTTTATCACGGACCAATCTTAAATAAGAAATTCCACATCTTTCACATGCCTCTTTCACATTGGCAGTAACCTCTTTTGCGTATGGATGTGTGGCATCCACAACATAATCCGGGGCATAAGCTCTCATAAGTTCCTGCATCTCCATGCAGTTCATTCTCTCATGAGATGCGGTAATATGATTTCCATAAGGAAGCAGGCTCTCCCCGTAAGCGGTTGCCGTACATACATGAACAGAAATATCCTGATCCGCCAGATAGGCAGTCAGTCTTTTTCCTTCTGTTGTCCCTGCAAATATAAGAATTTTCTTCATATCTCGTTATCTCCTGTTATTATCTGGATTCCAGCTCATACCCTCTTGGCGTAACCATTTTCCCACGAAGCACCCGGGTATCCCGGTTCCCTATATATACAGTGGAAAACATATCCACCTGTGTATCCTTAAGGTTTTCAAGTGTGAACAGCTGCATCTCTTCCTGCTCTCTTGCTATATTTCTTACCACCGCGCAAACGGTTGTCCTTTCCTTATACCGGAGCAGCAATTCGCAAGCCTTTTTCAGATAATCCTTCCGCTTCCGGCTGGATGGATTATAAAGTGCAATGACAAAATCTGCTTCTGCCGCCGCAAGCAGTCTCCTTTCTATCCTTTCCCACGGGGTAAGCAGGTCGCTTAAGCTGATCAGGCAGCAGTCATGTCCAAGCGGAGCGCCCAGAACGGCGGCCCCGGCAAGCGCTGCCGTAACACCGGGAATTATCACAAGCTCAACCTCGGGATATCCCTCGCCGATCTCATACATCAGCCCTGCCATACCATAGATTCCCGCATCGCCGCTGCACACCATCGCAGTTGTCCTTCCCTGTCCGGCTTCTTCAAACGCCATACGGCAGCGTTCTGTTTCCTGCCGCATCGGTGTTGTCCGATATTCCTTCTCCGGAAAATGCTCCTTCAAAAGCTCTACATATACGGTATAACCGACAATCACTTCACATTCCTCTAACGCTTTTACCGCTTTTACCGTCATCTGCTCATAAGCGCCCGGTCCTATCCCGATTACATATATTTTATTCAAACTGCACACTCCATTTCCGCACTGCAAGAGAAACTGTCACTCCATCCCGGGACTGCTTCCTTACGAGTATCTTCCCGCCTCCGCTCGCCTTCACAGCGCTTCTTTCACACACATTATCGACACCAATTGTCTTCTCTACAAATTCTGAGCCGGAAAATTCCCCCGGCACTTCAAGGAGTTCTTTCGCACTGTAAGTCCGAAAATCCAGCCCATATTTTTCACAAAAGGAAAGCAGCCCTTCCTCGCCGGCTTTCTTATCTATGCTGGCTGCCTGCTCCACACTTTCAGGGAAGATTCCTTCCCGTTCCAGCACTTCTCCCACGGCTTTCTCGATAACTTCTGCAGAAATCCCTTTCCTGCATCCGATTCCCACGGTAACTACTTTCGGAATCAGACAAAGCGGATGCTTGTCCCCGGGACGGTGAATCCCCGCCACAACGTCCGGCTTTTCGGAAAGAATCACTTCTTCCGGCAGCTCTCCAATAATCTTTCCTTCCTCTTCGATTGCAAATGTAATCGTTTCTTCTCTCAGCACTTTTGCAGAAATTTCCTTTGCTTTCGCCATATCACTGATCGTAAGTTTGTTTTTTGCAGCAAATACATCTACCGCCCATTTCCCTCTGCTGTCAGTCGCCGTTGTAATTACCGGCTCTGCCGGAAGACGTTCTCCTAAAAAACGAGCCAGAGCATTTGCCCCGCCCAAATGCCCGGAAAGAACCGGAATACAATATCTACCTGCCTCATCGATCACCAGAACTGCCGGGTCTTCTGTCTTTGAACGGATATAAGGAGCAATTGCCCGCACCGCAATCCCTGCAGCCCCGACAAAAATAACTGCGCTGCATTGTTGAAACTGCTCTTTTGTCCACTCGGAAAGCGGATATGAGATAGATGTCTCTATTCCCTTACATTTCACCGCAGTCAATGTTTCGTGTCCTTCCCGTCTTAAAATCTCTGCTATTTTTTCAGAAAGGCTGCACCCTGTCCGGGTAAAGCTTATGACAGCTATCTTCATTCTTTACTCCTTCTTACCGCTTCCCTCCCGGTACTCTGTCGTAAATTCCGGATGATATAACCGGGATCTTTCGTATCGGTTATGAAGCACTATCTCTCCTACAATCACCAGTGCTGTCTTCGTAATCTGATGCCTGGTCGCCGTTTCATATAAAGTGTCAACCGTACAAATATAAGTCTCTTCCTCCGGCCAGGTTGCCTT
>CALFCS010000081.1 GCA_937950565.1 uncultured Lachnospiraceae bacterium | reverse complement strand
ATGCAAAATCGGGGCAAAAAAATAAGCGTACCACTATTTCTAATGATACGCTTATGATTATTTAGATATAAACATCAACAGTCAAATCTTCCCATTGATTTTTTCTAAGATAGCCACCACTTGCTTTTCGGAAAGCCTGTGCTTCCTCAAAACTTATGGTAAAAGTCCAAAATGGTTTTCGCCTATCTTTGTGATATAGCTGCCTGTGCTGCTGTCAATCCCATAATGTGATTATCCCTGCACCTCATGCTAAACAGACCTTATATTCTAAATCTTGTTAATATTTCTATTTTCGTTTCAAATTAATACATATTATCTTTCACATTAAATGACTGACCTTTTAGGTTATATTTTAAGAATTTGTATAATATATAATTTTCCTTATCAGTTTCATGTGTAGACAAAATAATCTGCTTAGTTGGAAAATCGTTCCTTAGTACTTCTATGAAGGATGCTATATTAATATCATCCATCGTTTGCACCGGATCATCAATTAAAATAAAACCAATATCATCATTTTCTTCTGAAATATATCGTTTATTCATTGCAAATAAAAATGATAACACAAATCCAGACAATTGTCCTGAACTAAAAGTGTTAAGTATATCGTGCTTTGCATCACCATTCGAAACAAATCTCATTTCATCCTTATTGATAAAAACACCTAGTCCATTTTGATAATCTTGTAATATTTTCCCCGTGTATATCAAAAGAGGAACTCGCAATTTCTTTAACACTAAATTTTTATATTCATTTATAGCCTTATTATATAGAATCTTTAAATCATCAAAATTCTTTCTAATCTTTTCAAGTTTTTTCAACTTAGTAATTAATATCTTTACATCATTTTTTATTAGATTAATTTCTTCATTTTTCATAAGACTATTTTGGTAATTTATAAACATAATTTTATTATCTACAGAAATTTTATCCTTTAAATTTGGTTGCTCTATAGATAATATTAAAGCATTTTCTTTAAATACATTGTCGTAATTAAAAATTTTCAAATTCTCCAAAAAGTTTTTATTTTCATAGGCAGAAAGATTTGTCTCGATAATTCTTTTCAATTCAATAATCTTACTTGCCTCATCAAGTTCTTTCCACGAATTATTTTCTCCTATAAACTCATGAATTTTTATAATCTCATCTATTTTCTTTTCTGACTTTAGAAATCTCGAATATTCACTTGCAGCTGCACGAATATTTTCTATTTCTTCATAATCCTTTTGCTCAAATAATTTACCTATCGAATCAACTATCGGTTTAACGTAGTCAGATAATTTCTTTGATTTAGTTTCTATTTCCATAGAAATTTTATCTTGTGAACTTTTCAACTGAGAACTCAAAGCATTATATGCTGCTTCTAATAATTCAGGATTGTCATAGGGAGCATTGCAATAAGGGCAATGATTTACAAAGACATTATTTTTTCTTACTGAATGAAGCTTTTCTCTCGCTTGCAACAGTTCATTTGTCTTCTTCTCTTTCTCTCCCAATTGAGAATATAATACTTTTATTTCGCTAACATATCTATCTAAATCATCAACCACTACTATTTCAGGAACCAATCCTCCTTTTTGTAATAAAACTATATCTTCCTTTTTATATTTTGATATATCTAACTTACTACGAAAGAAAGTACTATATTTAAAGACATCCAACAATCGGTTCAATCTTACAACTTCTTTTTCAATTTGCTTAAAATCAAATATATTATTTTTGATAAACATACTAAATTTAGTATAATTTAAAATTGCTTCGTCATTATTTGTAAGGCTCTCGATTTCTTTATTTTTCAAGAACTTCTTATAATCAGACAAATCCTGGTATAAATTATAGATACTATTTATTTCAGCAATATATTCCGATACTTGTTTTTCCGAGACATTTTTTAACTCTAACTTCTCAATATCCCATTTTTTCATTTCACATTGTTGAGGATAAACAAGTAAGGAATTATAACTTACTTCTTTATATACTTCCACACCATGCTCTAATATATTTTTCAAATCATATATCTTCTTATCTAATTCAGTTTTTACAACTTTTATTTCATCATTAATTATAACCCCTTTTTTTGCCTTTGTAGCTCCAATTAAATTACGTTCTATTTTATTAATCTTCTCTTGTATAACTTCTGTTTGAAGAAGTTTAGTCATGCTATCTTTCCTTGTAGCTATATTATTTTTTAAAAAATGAACTGATTCTGCCTGAGAAACGTAATAATAAACGTTAAAGTGCTCCTTTATATAACTTATGTTATCAAATGCCGAAATATCATCCTCCCATTTTATACTTTTCATTAAAAAATCATCAAATTTATTTGTATCAATGGTTCCTTCAACATAAGTAAATTTAATTGCTGTATCAATGGTTAACTTCGTAAAGTTATTGTCTATCTCCGTAATGATAGTTAGACTTTTTTTCGTTGAATCTATCAATGACAATATCAAGTATCCGCATTCATCCGATGTGTTTAATAAAATATTCTTTCCTAAGTTTGTCCTGCCATCTTCAATCTCTGAATTCAAACGTGTTATTCTTTTTGTAAAAATCAATTCAATGGCATCAAAAAATGTTGTTTTTCCAAATCCATTGGGTCCAGATAAAATGGTAGGATTCGCATCCTGCAAAAAATAAAATTCATAAAATTTTTTCTTATCAAAACACTTAAAATTTCGTACTTTTAAGCTCTCAATTTTATAACTCATTATTTTACCCCTTTCATCAATTTCTGGATTTCTTTATCTAAATCCTCCTCACTAATTACAAAATTATTTTCTAAGAGAAGTATATCTTCAATATTATATTCGTTTTTATCCAAAAAACTATGGTAACTGATTAAATCTTTATTCAAATTACGCTCTATCTGTATTTCTATTGGGTCAGGTGCTAATTCTGTCTTAAATTTGTACTGTAAAAAAGGAATTTTAGAAAACATACGAACCACCAAACCATATGTACTATTCAAATCTTTTCCTTCTACTAATTCAAAATAATTATCCTCATTATCTACAATTTGACATAATGCATCTACTAATGACCTATCGCCATATTGAGATAAAGCTAAATTCAATTGTTCCGTTTGTTTCTGTGTATAAGGTAAAACATATCTCTTAAAGTAATTAGGAGATTCTTCTATTGAATACACTACATTTCTATAATTATTTATTTTTTCTATATCTTTAAATTGTAATAAATAAATTGCGGATATATTCTTATCTACCTGACTAGCTTCCTTTATATCATCAAAAGATTCAATTATTCTTTGCTTCAACGAAACACCATTAGAAGTCACTCTTTTAGAATATTCATTTTCTAATTGTTCTAATGCATTTATTACTTTTTCTTCGTCGTCTTCAAACCCCCTACAATCTATGGTGTTAACAAGAAAATAATTAGCAATTTTAGCGGATTTATGCTTATAGAATTCTATTTTTTCATTACCAATACCAGAAATCTTAATATAATTGTATGAGTTAAAAATTTTATTAATTAAATCATTCATGATTGTTCAACTCCTCCTCCGCTACATCTTTACTTATTATTCTAATAATTTTTGACTTATTGTAATTAATTTTTTGACGTTCAATTGAATCTGACGTTATATCCGCAATTTCATTTAATTCGTCTGAACCCATAACATTAAAATTAATTTGATTATATCTATAATCTGACTTATTTAATCTGTCAGTAATTAGGACATCACTTTCATAAATAAGAAATTTGTCTTTATGATTTTCATGTAATTCTTTCTTCAATTGGTCTTCAAAATCTTCAATATATTCATTTTCATCTAAAGTCAATCGATAAATTTCCTCATCCTTTTTTGCTAAAATAACATTCGAATCACAATATCTTAAGCATTCTATCCTCTTCAATAGTGTTATAAATAAATTATTAATCACACTACCTCTTGGTAAATTATTTTTTGGGGTTCTTAAAAGTAACTTGTATAAAAAATCCTTTTTGTCTCTGTAACTTTTATTATCAATCTCCATCATCTGACGATATAAATTACACTCATTAGTAGTTTTACAAATTCCACAATCACTAAAATTACAATCTGTTCGAGCGCTACTTGGATATTTTTTAAATATATCTTTTATCAACTGAAGTAGCTCATAATACATATATTCTGTAGTATTACTTTCAGCTTTATAATCTTTTACTATTAAATCGAATAGTTTTAAAAATGATATTTTACATGAATTCTTTTTACTTTGTGTATTGTGCTCCCTAATTACCTTTTTTATGAAAAGGACCAATTCATCATAAACAAATTGATAGTATATCTCATCATAGTATATGCTCCCCTCTGGATTAATCTTCTTTAATATTTTTTCAATAATCTTACATGAATTTTCTATAACTTCTGCAGATGTTGTAAATCGTTTATCATATATTTTCCACATATCTGAATCGCATTTTCCCTGTAATTTATCTCTACACAAAGATAACTCTGGTACCACTTTCTGAATCACTTTGATAACATTTTGCTTTTCTTTATTACCAGCACAGACAAAATCTAATATTTTATGTATAGAGCCTTTAGGTGCATTGGCAGTAATATTACTGGTTACTATATATTTTCCTTCTGTTTGTTTATATAATGCATCGCTCTTTTTTATTTTTTTCCCACATGAAGTTTCCAATTTCTTTATCTCATCACTAAATTCTTTCTTTGTCTTAACCTCTTTATTTAATTCGGTTATAAGATTTTCAATATGTTTTACAGTTTTATCAACAAAATCAAATGGAATAGAGGCTTGCGAAACAATATGAAAATATGCTTTTTCAGTTTCATACTGCAATGCAGATAATATAAAACATGCTTTATCACTATCACATAAATCTATCTTTCCAGCCTTTACCTGATGCAAACTAACATAATTACCACTCTTAATAATTGAAAAATCTTCTTCACCCTCAATACCTAATTTATATAAATTTATTTCTCCCCTATTTCCCAATTCAATTTCATGCCATATATGTTTTAACACAATAAACAAAGCTATATGCCCTTGATACTCAAACCCTTCCCAAGATGGAATAGCACTAAAAGGTGATATTATCTTTATCATTTTCTCTCCCCTTCCCGTATATCTACAACATACACCAATTTTAAACTACCATCAAATCATACGAAAATGTTTCATTGCATCCCTTATAGCCTCTTCTTTCTCTGGCGGGCATTTTGGCTGTCTGGAATTTTCCGATTTTGGCAGATTATAATTTGCCCTCTCAATAATACCATATTTCTCCTTTACCTGTGCAATATATAAACTGCTGACTTTCAACCCACTATGTTCCAGTACATAATCCTTAATTTCTTCATAAGTGGCTTTGCTCTCCGCAGCCGTCAAATCAAGCTCGTCCATCTTCAGCTCCACCTCGATATGTTGGTCTGAATGAAGTTTGGACAATAAACATACCGTCTCGACTGTCTTTTCGTTGAGCAACCGAATTCGACAAATCCTATACACTTATAAAATCTTTTTCTCTATTATTCCATTGCCAATTTCGACAAGTTATTTAAACTTACTGTATCCAAAGTCTGCAACTGTTGTACTGCTAACTGTCGAAGTAACTCCATTCGCTCTTTTTGATTATTACCTTGATTGATTAAAATTGCATTATAACTTTCCAAATTAGCCAACACCAACAATTGATTCAACGTTGCCATGTCTCGCATATTTCCTTTTACAGATGAATTTTCATCTTTCTACTGCTTCGCTGTTTTTCCAAACAAAACAACATTCAACATATCCGCTTCATTAGCATAAGTATAAGCCACCTGTGCAGGTGTTAATTCTGGCGGAATCAAATTTTCTTTTATCGCATCAGTATTTATCCTATAATTCAGCTTAGAAATCTCTCTGTTTAGATTCCAATTCAGAGATAATCGACTATTTTCATCTGTCTTTAATCTCCTATTGTCTTTTATGATAAATAATTGAAACTCAGGAGAAATCCAAGTCGCAAAGGACATGGCGATAACGCTATGTGTATATGTTCCACCATAACGTCCCAATTTTGAGACAATACCGATAGCGTCTGTCGCTTCTATACATTTCTTAGGCTACATTGTAAACGCATTCGCTCCAGCCTGCTTTTTACCCCCTCCGAATTCGAGGGGGTAAAATCTGGATTATGTAATCTATCCCATAGTCCTAGAAATTCTATCACATCCTGATTTCTCATCCAGTTTTGAATAACCGACGTTGGATCATCGATTTTAAGTTTTCAAAATCGTCTTTATGCTCTTTACTATATACCTCAAAAATTCCCAAATCATTATCTCTTTCCAATTTTATCATTTAGTGTACTCTAAATTCGTCAAGTATCACTGCTGCTTCCTCCATATCAAGTTCTAATAATAAATTTAAAAAACCTTCAAATGCCTTGGTCAATTCATTATCTGATTTAATTTCGTCATTAAAATCCATAAACGCTTTTGTAATAATCTTATTAATTATAATTTCATTTTCTTTTACATGTTTTTCATACTGTGCTGAATTAGCCTTCATTTTCTGCAATGATACATTTAACGGAATTAGAACCTCTGGCAAAAGATCCTTAATATGCATTTGATCTATTACATATAAAAGATTCTTGAAATGAAGCCAGCCATATTTAGACCAAATATCATTCAAAAACATCTTATCTCTATATGAATATTCTGTAAAAATTTCATTTAAATCATACATATGAAATTTCCCCAAAGTTAGGAACATCATGGAATAAAGTCTATTTTTCACATTCTCATCACCAATACAGTTAATTTTATCTTCCATACACTTTACAATTACTTCACATTGTCTTCTAACTTCAACATTACTATGTCCATCAAAATATACAGCCAACAGATGGTTTGAAATATCATCATATAATTCAAATGCGTCTGAATTCATTTCTAAAAAATCAGGTAAGTCAAACAACAAATCTATTAAAATTGAAATATCTTTGCTATTAATCAACTCATTTTCAATAAAAGCTTTTACCTCACCAATGGCATATACATCCAAATACTCACGATAATGCTCTACAGATGAAATAATAGAAATTATATATGGATATATCTTTTCCATAACAAATCTGAAATCAGCATTTTTTAAATTCAATCCACACTTTGATAAATAACACAAAGTTCGAATATCACACTCTTCAATATTCCAGTCTGATAAATCTTTACCTGATTCTTGAACTAATAGTTCCTCAATAATTTCTTCACGCCTACTTTGATAAAGAGCAATTCTATTCTCTTCAAAGATTTCTTTTACCCAAATAGGTGGCCTCATCATATTAGGTTGATACTCTATCGTCTTACCGATTGCATTAAGATTGAATACGTTATATTTATAACAAGCCATTTTATCTTCTGAGATTCCAATAATGGTATTAAAGAAACACTTAGCCAGTTTTTCATTCTGCACCAAATACTCCTTCAATTGATTGGCAATTTGAAAGATAATTCCGTGATCCCCTCTATTTAAAAAACAAGCAAGCATTTGACACTTCAGTCTCTTCTTTACTATATCATCCAGTTCAACTTCCACTTGTTTAAAAAGAACTTTAACAAGAACTATATTAAATACAAAAGATCCATTATTCAAAATACTTTCTATACCATCTAACCAAATACTGCATAATTCAGATCGCTTATCAATAGTAATTTCATCCTTCGTCAAAGCACATGCTATCATCATTACAAGTATATTTTGTAATTGCCCTGGAGCATCTGACTTCGCTATCAGTTTTTTCAATTCTTCTATCGTATTAAGACACTCTTGTAATTCAAACTTTCCAGCAGCCGCTAAAGTATTGCAATTTTCAATTATTCTTTGTAAAGCTTCTTTTTCAATGATATATTTATTTCGGCTATTCTCTTCTACAATCCTCTTTGCATCTCCATGAATTTCAGGAATAACTGTATAAGTATTCTTATTTACTTGACGCATTGTAGCATTTCTTAAATCCATTTTTTGGACTTGTAAATTCAGTCTTGCTTCTTCTCCCTCGTTAGGAATGATTGAATATAAATAATCAAGAATACTCTCTGCTTTTTCCCTATACAGTTCACCCTTTAATTGCATTTTCAATACATAATCTTGCAGAGAGTCATTTCCTTTCATTTTTATATTATATCTATCTTTAAAGTCTGGAATCCCTACCGCCATTAGTATTTGTTTTTCATATAATTGTCTATCTGGATTTGGCATCAAAAGTTCCATTTTCTGACTATCTAACATGATCAAATCAATACTGGATGCCAAAAACAAAGAATATCCTGGAATAACTGATTCGCAGTTTCGTCCGATTTCAGCAATCACGGATAACATCATAATATTATTCGCTTTTTTTAAAATCTCCAACTTTATATACTCCGCAAATCGAATTATAATTTCTTTATTATTCTCCTCGGAATTAATTTCTTGTATAGCCATCCTAGTAAATACAAAGATGGAATCACTAATCAACTCATGAACTCTGTGTTCTTGAATGCCCGCCAGCCAAAAATTAGGATTACAAATAAATACTTTTTCATCTTTCGGTGAGTTCTCCCAAACCCTGATATCATAAACTGATTCTGGTAACGAAGTTTTTATAGACTCCGCAGCATGATTAGTAAGCTGAATAATCCATTCAAGTGCTATAACCCAATTATATTTAACAATAATATTTATAAATGCATTTTCGTATATATATCGGTAATCAAAATTATATGAATCCGCTTTTCTGGATAACCCATACTCTTTTGCACTATCCAAAGAACTTCGGCAATAATAAAAATCTCTTTTATCTTCTTCAGGTGTTTTCACCCAGTATGCATCCGCTACTTCACATAGTTCTCTTGGAAGAAATTGTGCTAAAGCAGGCACGGCATTCTTCAATATATATACTAAAATATCTTCATTCACACGCTGGCTTCTTCCATCACCACTCAAATATCCATTGATTCGTTCCGCCCAAAATACCTTTATCCATTCCTTTGAATATTCTGCCATTCTGTAGATTGGCAATAAGTATTCATTAATTTCCTCAGCTATATGATAATGTTTCTCTACGGAAGACCCACTCATTCTTTTTTCAACAAAATATTCTAGTATCTGACATACAGAACCTGCTGTTGCTTTGTTATAAGTAGATGACATAGAATAATCCGAACACAGCTTAAATATATGTATCTTGTTTTTATCTTCTTTATATAAGCATCTTTTTTGAATTAAGTTAATCAAACAAGCTCTACCTATTCCAACTGGTTTTAAGTTTGAATAAACATTCTCATATTTAAGATTTACTATGCTTGCTTCAAATGCAAAAACATTAGTAACTTTAACAAATTTCCATAATATTTCCTCAGAAATTGAACACTCGTACTCTTCAAAAAACTCATTACAGAAATTCGACTTTACAATCCCCACTATTGTCTGAACTTTCCAATTAAGTGGGAGCCTATTTGTTTCTAATAATTTGAAAAGAAATTTTTCTCTGTTCCCTTTTGAAAACAACTTATTTTCAACCCAAATTTGATATCTTCGATAAATACACCTTTCTAAACCTTCAAGTTCAGCAAAAAAAGCATCATAATCACTTTTGCAATCATCATACTTACTATCAATAAACCTCTCAAAACATATGTCTTCAAAAATATCATATTTAAGACGTACTGTATAATTCTCACAATCAGTAATAACATTCTCTGATTTTAGAATTGCTATTATTTCTTCACCAATTTTTTCCCTTTTTACACCAACCAAAAAGTTTTTTGCTCTATCAAATACTATTTTCTCTATAGCACTTCTAATATCTGAATGCTTAATCCCCTCTGGGAGAGTCTTACCTCTCATACATATCACATCAGTCCAAATGAGATTTCTAAATCCATCTACATCTTCAATTCTTTTAGGATCTTTTATTTTTTTAATAATCAGATTCAAATAAAACGGTGACCGTAGAAGTTGAAGATATGCTTTTGCTTCCCACAATTCCTGTATGATACTATATTTTTTTGCAACTTCAATAATTTGATCATCTGAGAGCAAATTAACTTCATAATTTTTAACATGATAAATATTCTCTATTTTTATAAAAGCAGTTCTATCACAAGACCTACAAGATGTAACAATGTATATATTACTGTACGCCTTAACTGTTTCATATATTTGCTGAAGCAAATCTAACTTGGTCTTAGAACCATCTGCTATAAACTCCAATGCATCAATATAAATAATCAATTTTCTTCGTTTTAAGTATTTAAGCAGTTTACTAATATTCAATCCCCATATTTCTTCTAAGTTCCTAGATTCAGAAATCTTTTCAGCTCTGGCAAAAAGAACCAATTCTTCATCCACTAACATTTTCTTACATAAAGCAGACTTACCAGACCCAGCCTCGCCCTGTATAGATATAAAATTGGCTCCATCTTCTCTTATCTTCTTAATATCCTCTGTTCTATCAATCTCATATTCATCATTGATAAGACAATCAATATTGTTATTAATCAGTACCTTACTTATCGCAATAGCTTCATTAAATTTATCTTCGCTTTGAGCCAAGGAATGACTTTCGCTATTCAGAATGTCATATAAGGATTTTTGAAATTCAATATCTATCTTCGCTTTTTGAATTATCGCATCTGTCGTAATTAAATTCTCTGCTTTAATGAACTCAACTTTCCCAATTTGAGATGTACCTGTAAAATCTTTTACACGATCAACACTTTCATTCGACAATACGAAGAAATACAGCTTTTTTACCTTTTCTAGATCACCGGATTTATTATCACGTATCATTTCTAATGTGTTTTTAATCTTTGTAGGAACATCCTGCGTAGTACCTACTTGAACATATAATTCATTATCTTCTGATATCAAATCAACGCCTGGAAAATTCGCTCTTATTAAATTCAAATTTAAAAATTTTTGTCCAAACCATATTTCACAAATCTTCTGTCCGAATATTTCATATAACGTTGCCGTATCAAACAATCCGTTTTTATTTAAGCTCTCAATTTTTATTTTATACGATTTTATGAATTCAACTATATATTGAATTCTTTCTACTGACTTCTTCACTATATTTGCTCCTCCCCTAATTCCAGTTGTGCTATATCCATACTTTCGATTTCATTTTTGTACATTTCAAGAAAAATAGCATATCATCCCCAACACATCTTTATAGGATAATTTATTAACAATATTCTATCATACTACTCTGTCCTTTACCATCTGAAAAACATCTAAAAAGCTGCCAACGCTTCATTGCATTAGCAGCTTCTATCATGATATAAATATCTTATAATTTATTTTTCCGCATCCATAATCCTGTAATAATCTTCCATGTTCAAGTTTAATTTCACATAAGTATCAGGTTTGGATTTTCGGTTGCTCTTATGAAGGAGCGCAATTGTCTCCACATGCACACTATGCGGGAACATATCCACCGCTCTCACTCTCCCCAGCTCATACCCATTCTCCCTCAGGAACTTCACATCCCTCGCCAGCGTTGCGGAATCGCAGCTCACATACACAATGCGCTCCGGCTGCATATCCACCATCGTCTGCAGGAGGTTTTCCTCGCAGCCTTTGCGCGGCGGATCCACCACGATTACATCCGCATGAGCCTTCTCGCCGCGCGTTTTTTCATATTCTTCATAGTACCGCGGCAACACTTCTTCTGCCTTTCCGGCATAGAATTCCGCGTTTTGGATTCCATTCATTTCCGCATTTTCCCTGGCATCTTCCACAGCCTGCGGAACGATTTCCACGCCATACACCTGTCCTGCCTCTTGCGCAAGGAACAGGGAAATCGTTCCGATTCCACAGTACAGGTCCCACACAACTGCATTTTTATTCCCTGTCTCTTTTAAGCCGGAATATTCCAGCGCCAGCTGATACAGTTTCTCTGTCTGCACCGGATTTACCTGATAGAATGAAAGCGGAGAGATTCGATATTTCACCTCTCCGATATAATCTGTAATATACTCCTGTCCCCACAATAGACGGATTTCATTTCCCATAATGACATTCGTCTTATCCTTATTAATACTCAGGGTAATGCTTGTCATGCCGTCAAGCTTTGCCAGACGTTCAGCCAGTATCTCCCCATGTGGCAGCTTATTCCCGTTAATCACAAGGCAGACCATAATTTCCTTCGTTGTAAATCCAAACCGGATCAGGACATGGCGCACCAGCCCTTCATGTTTCTCTTCATTATAAGCAGTTATCTGATACTCTTTCATAAATGCCAGTATAATCTGAAGAATCTTTCCATTTATTTCCACGCCAAGAGCGCAATCTATATTGGGGATAATACTATGCGTCCTGCCCGCATAAAAACCCGCAATTAGATTGCCCTCTTTATCACTTCCAATTGGAAACTGCGCTTTATTCCGATAATGAAATGGTGCGCTGTAACCTTCCGTTTGTTCCATGCCGGCAATCGGCTCCATGATTTTATCAAGAAGCTCTTCCGGCACCCCGCCAATCCGTACAAGATTCCCCCGCACCTTCTGCTCTTTAAAGACTAACTGTCTCTCATATTTTAATTCCTGAATCTGACAGCCGCCACATTTCCTTGCGACCTGGCAGACCGTTTCTTCTACACGATATTCTGATGGGATAAGAATCTTCATAAGGCGTGCATAACCATAATTCTTCTTCGCCTTCATAATCTTGGCTTCCACTACATCACCAATTACAGCATCTTTAATAAACAGCGTATATCCGTCTATTTTCCCGATACCCTCGCCGTTAATTCCCATATCCTCAATCGTAACCTTTACCATATCATTTTTCTGCATAAATATATCCCAGCCCTCAACCAGATACAGCTCACTCCGCTGCTAAATCACTGTCTTCCTTAAGTTGGATTCAAACAACCGGTTATATCCCAGCCAGTCATTTGATTTCTTATCTTTGAATATCTCTGTCAGCGTCTGCATTTTCGCATCTGTACAATCTGCAAAATTCAGTGCCAGCGCCTCAGCAAGAGCCGGTTTTTTAGGAGAACCATACTCCAGCTCCCCGTGATGTGCAATAATGCAGTGCTTCAGCTCACTCGCCAGCCTGTCCGGGAATCCCGGTATTTCACGCACGGCATCACTGATCATCTCAACTCCAATTACAATGTGCCCAAGCAGCTGTCCGTCATCCGTATAATCATTTTCCGGAAAAGAAGACAATTCCTTCGTCTTTCCGATATCATGACAAATCGCCGCCGCGTAAAGCAAGTCCTTATTCAATATCGGATAAGCCCCGACCATATATTCACAAAACTTCACAACACTCAATGTATGCTCCAAAAGACCACCTGCGAATCCATGATGTACACTTTTCGCTGCAGAATGTGCTTTGAACCGGCTGATAAATGCTGGATCTTTCACAAAATAATACTCTACAGCCTGTCTTAGATACGTATTCCCAATCTGCTTCACATATCCCAGAAGCTCCTCATACATGCTTTCCGTACTCTTTTCTGTAGTCGGCATATAATCTGCCGGGATATACTCCCCTTCCTGGGCCTTTCTGATCTGCTTGATATTCAGCTGCAGATTATTATTATAACTGATGACCTCGCCATATACCTCAATAAAATCCATCTCATCATAATCTGCAATTCCACTGGAATTCGGATCCCACACTTTTCCGTCCAGCGTTCCTGTCTTATCCTGAAGGATCAGATTATCATACGGCTTACCATTTCTTGTTTCCGCTGAACGTTTTCCTTTACATAAATATACATTCCGAATAAGCTCGCCCGGTGCGAGTGTATTAATATATCTCATATACTAAAATGCCTCTTTCTATTTTATATTCTACTACTTCAATTGAACAATGTTGATTCTGGGAGATATTATAATCCACTTTTAGAACCAACCACAACGGAGAAATCAATGTCCACATAATCGCCCCCGGCGCCGTGACGGCAGCCTTTCAGATGCAGTTCTTCGCCTTCCCTTTTCTCCATCAGCACACTGTGATATCCGGAGACACTGGCAACCGGGGTATTATCTGCCACAGTAATGATATCCCCCGCCTGGATTCCCGCCGCCATTGCAGGAGAATCCGTCTCTATCTCCTTTACATAAATTCCTTTTGGAAGACCCTGCGTCTCCATCTCCTCTGTCACGTCAACCCCGCAGAGGCCTGTATAAGGAACTCTCTGTCCATTTAGCAGCAATTCAATCACATTTTTGATATCAGAAATGCCATAACCGGCTATCAGGTTCCTGCTGTCTTCCTCGAGAATCGACTGATCGATGAGCCCGATAATTTCTCCCTGAATATTAACGAGCACACCACTTCCGGCGCTTGACCCTGCAATGTCCGTATAAATAACCTCATATTGCCCGTCCGGCATCTCTTTTCTTGCCTTGTCTGTTGCAACAATTCCATAAGTAAATGAGCTTGCATGTCCAAATGGTTTTCCGAGCACGATCACCGTATCTCCCATATTTACAAAATTAGAATTGCCCAGGACCGCCGTGCTGATCTGCGTCCATGTCTCTCCCTCTATCTCTGAACGCGGCACAGCATAAACCGTCAGCCCCAGATTGTAATCCTCTGCTTTTACAACCGCTTCATGTCTCGTATTATCTGCAAATGTAACCCGGATCCCCACTGGATTTTCTACCGGACACGGTTTTCCAAGAATTAACAGTTCCTGACCGTTATCCGCAAGAATAATGCCCGACACACTATACTTACTATCGCTCAAATCCTTTGCCCAGTCGCCTTCTCCGGTCACTCCGGTTATCTCAACCACACTCTTGCCGGACTCCTCTGCCACTTCCTTAAGAGCCTTCAGCATCTGGCGGTAGCTCTCCGTGTCAAGCACAGGCTTTTCTGCCTGCACTGGCTCTTCCTGCACCGGCTCCTCCTGCTGCTCTGACGGATTCTGCTGTTCGTCATTCTCCTGGTCAGGCGGAATCGTCACCTGCTCAGGGCCGGACTCATACTTTTTCTCCATCCATGGCCGAAAGGCGCAAAAACTAATGCAGGCAACAATACCAAACACAAATCCGAAACCTGCCATCCTCAAAATATCTTTTCCAAATTTTTTTCCACTGCCTGTCTCATCTTTAATGACTTCCTGCAAAAAAGAATATTCCTCTTTTTGCCCCTCTTCCGGAACCTCTTGTTCCTTCCCCGGAGCGTTCCTTTCATCCATATATTCTCTCTCCTTGCACACATCCTTTATTAAGTATACATGATAGCCTGGAAATGTTCAATATTTATCCTTTTCTTTACCCTCCAAATAAGGTAAAATGTAATCAGGCAAATAGAAATCAGGGGAGTATTATGAATAAGAAAACTTTTGTAAAATTAGAATATAATAAAATAATAGACATTTTAACAGAACTTGCTTCCTCCTTCGGCGGCAAAGAACGCTGCCGTAAATTAAAGCCCATGACTGACATAAATACTATCATGTCAGCACAGGAGGAGACTGCAGCTGCATTTACACGCATTGTAAAAAAGGGAAGACCTTCCTTTGGCGGTGTAAATCCAGTCAACGATTCCTTGCGCCGCCTGGAAATCGGCGGAGTCCTGGGAAGCGGAGAACTGCTGCGTATCTGTAAGCTTCTGGAAAATGCAGGGCGAATCAAATCTTACGGGCGAAGCGAACGCGCAAATGAAGAAGTAGATTGTCTGGAAACTTATTTTTCCGGACTGGTTCCGGCTTCTGTCCTGACAGCTGAAATCCGCCGCTGCATCTTAGATGAAGATGAGATAAGTGACGATGCAAGTTCTTCTCTGAAACATATCCGCCGGCAGATTGGACAGATGAATGACAAAGTACACTCTACTTTGTCTGGCATGGTAAATGGCTCTCTGCGCACCTATCTGCAAGACCCGATTATTACCATGCGCGGCGACAGATATTGTATCCCGGTCAAAGCAGAATACAGAAGCCAGGTGTCCGGAATGATTCACGACCAGTCTTCCACAGGCTCTACGCTTTTCATTGAGCCTATGGCTGTCGTAAAATTAAATAATGATTTAAAAGAGCTTTACGGCAAAGAGCAGGAGGAGATTCAGAAGATTCTGGCATCCTTAAGCGAAGAGACGGCCGGTTACATTGAGAGTATCCGCACAGACTACACTCTTCTTACGACTCTGGACTTTATTTTCGCAAAGGGAGCGCTGGCATTAGATATGAATGCAAGCTGCCCGCTCTTTAATACGGAAGGCAGAATCTATATACGAGAAGGCAGGCACCCGCTTTTAGACAAAAAAAGTGTCGTTCCGATTACCGTGACTTTAGGTGATACTTTTGACCTTCTCATTATTACCGGCCCCAATACCGGTGGAAAAACGGTATCTTTAAAAACGGTCGGACTTTTTACCCTTATGGGACAGGCAGGGCTTCATATTCCGGCGCTTGACCGCTCGGAGCTCGCTGTCTTTCACGATGTTTACGCAGATATTGGAGATGAGCAGAGTATTGAACAAAGTCTTAGTACCTTCTCCTCCCATATGACAAATATTGTATCATTCCTTAAGAAAGTAGATGAGAACTCCCTCGTCCTTTTTGATGAACTTGGCGCAGGGACTGACCCTACAGAAGGCGCCGCTCTTGCAGCTTCTATTCTTCATTCTCTGCATGAGCGAGGCATCCGGACAATGGCAACGACCCATTACAGTGAATTGAAGGTATATGCGCTCTCTACTCCGGGAGTAGAAAATGCATGCTGTGAATTCAATGTTGAGACCTTGCGTCCCACCTACCGCCTTTTGATTGGCATCCCAGGCAAGAGCAACGCCTTTGCAATTGCCGGAAAGCTTGGTCTTCCCGAGTACATCATTGATGATGCCAAGTCTCGTCTGAGCGAGCAGGATGAGTCCTTCGAGGACCTTCTGACAGACCTTGAGACAAGCCGGCGGACCATCGAAAAAGAACAAGAAGAAATCGCTTCTTACAGGCGTGAGTTAGAGCGTCTGAAACAGGAAACACAGCAAAAACAAAAGAAACTGGAAGAACAGCGGGAACGGATTTTGCGGGAGGCAAATGAAAAAGCTCATGCCATTCTCGCTGAAGCGAAAGAAACGGCTGATGAGACAATGCGCAACTTCCACAAATTTGGAAAAGAGGCCATCTCCGCATCCGAAATGGAAAAAGAAAGAGAGCGGCTGAGAAGGAAAATGGAAGCCGCGCGCGAAGGAGCCAAAAAGGAACCGGAAAAACCCCGGAAGACATACAAGCCTGAAGATTTCAAGCTTGGGGAATCTGTAAAAGTCCTAAGCATGAACCTGACAGGCTCTGTTGTATCTCTTCCGGATGCAAAAGGGAACTTAACCGTACAGATGGGAATTCTCCGCTCCAAAGTCCATATTTCTGATTTGGAGATTATTGAAGAACAGCCCTCTTATTTGAAAAAAACAGCAAGGCAGACTGGAAAGGGCAAAGTGAAAATGGGCAAATCACTGTCTGTAAGTCCCGAGATTAACCTGCTCGGTAAGACCGTGGATGAAGCAATCGCAGAGCTTGACAAGTATCTGGATGATGCGAGTCTCGCCCATCTGACTTCCGTCCGCATTGTACACGGAAAAGGCACCGGAGCGCTCCGCGCCGGAGTCCACAACTATTTAAGACGGCAGAAACACGTCCGTTCCTTCCGTCTCGGCGCTTTTGGCGAAGGGGATGCCGGGGTGACCATTGCAGAACTAAAATAAATCTAATCACAACAAACAGGGAGAACATCATGGTAAATAAACAGAAAATATTAATTGTAGATGACGATGAAAATATTGCAGAGCTTCTTTCTCTGTATCTTACAAAAGAATGCTTTGACACAATGATGGTACATGACGGAGAAGAAGCGCTCGTAGCATTTGATACCTACCAGCCGAACCTTATCCTTCTTGACCTTATGCTTCCAGGCATCGACGGCTATCAGGTGTGCCGCGAAATACGAACCCGTTCCTCCGTTCCGATTATTATGCTTTCCGCTAAAGGAGAAGTATTTGACAAAGTGCTGGGACTGGAGCTCGGAGCGGATGATTATATTATGAAACCCTTTGACGCCAAAGAACTGGTCGCCCGGGTAAAGGCTGTGCTGCGCCGTTACCAGGCATTTCCAAGACCAGAAAATCATTCTGAGGATAAGAGTAAATGCGTAGAATATCCTGGCATTGTCATTAATCTTACCAACTACTCTGTTCTTGTGGATAATAAAAACGTCGAAATGCCCCCAAAGGAGCTGGAGCTTCTCTACTTTCTTGCCTCCTCTCCGAATCAGGTATTTACAAGAGAACAGCTTCTTGACCAGATCTGGGGTTATGAATATATCGGAGACACCCGTACTGTTGACGTACATATCAAAAGACTCCGGGAAAAAATCAAGGACCACAACGGCTGGAGCCTGGCAACTGTATGGGGAATCGGATATAAATTTGAAGTGAAATAGGAGATTATTATGAAAAGCACACTGTATCTAAAATTTATCATTATCTATATCATTTTCGGATTCTTAAGTGTGTTTACGATTGCTACTCTTAGCTCCGGCCTTATAACAGAACCGCTTACTAAAATAATTGCTACGAATCTGTACCGTGAAGCCAATCTTGTTGCCTCAGATTTTCTGCCCGGCTATTTTTCAGAGCAGATTAATCTTGGCAATGTACACACACAGTTGCGCGGCATGGAAGCTCAGCTGGAGGCTGCGGTCTGGTTCGTAGACCGTGATGGAAATATGCTGATTCACGCGCAGTCTGATGATTTCCCGGCTACACCTGATACGATTAAAGACTTTAATCCGGCAGAAATCGGAAATGCCAAATATATCATCAGTGATTATCATGAGCACTTTGACGAAGATGTCATTACCGTTATTGCTCCTGTTATGCAGGGTTATTTTCCAAGAGGCTACCTGCTGATACACAAAAATCTTGATTATGTCAATGAAATCCGCAGTCTTCTGATGGCAGCTTCCTATATTACATTTATTGTAATATTTATTCTGTCATTTATTATACTGCTGGCATTTCAGTTCTTTGTATACCTTCCTCTCAGCAGAATTACAGAGGCTGCCAAGCAGTATGCCTCCGGCAACCTGGATTATGAGATTCCGGTAAATACGGAAGATGAAATGGGCTACCTCTCTGCCTCACTGAACTATATGTCCTCCCAGCTTCGGGATATGGAAGATTATCAGAAGAACTTTGTGGCAAATGTATCCCATGATTTCCGCTCGCCTCTTACTTCGATTAAAGGTTATGTAGAAGCAATGGCGGACGGCACCATCCCACCTGAGCTTCAGGAAAAATATTTGAAAATCATTTTGTTTGAGACAGAACGGCTGACAGACCTTACGCGAGATCTCTTGACGCTGAATGAATTTGACACGAAGCACCTTCTCCTGAACAAAGAAGCCTTTGATATTCATGAAATGATTAAAAATGTCGCGGCATCCTTTGAAGGGCGCTGTACACAGAAGAAAATAACAATCGAATTAATTTTTGCTACCAAGCATTTACAGGTTATGGCGGACCAGAGAAAAATCCAGCAGGTCCTTTATAACCTGCTGGATAATGCAATCAAATTCAGCGATGCCGACTCTACCATTACCATTGAAACGACAGAACGCGGAAATAAGGTCTATACTTCTGTAAAAGATTATGGTATCGGTATCCCGAAAAAAGCGCTGAACAAAATATGGGAACGTTTCTATAAAACAGATTCTTCCCGTGGTAAAGATAAAAAAGGAACCGGCCTGGGTCTTGCGATTGTGAAGGAAGCTATCCAGGCACACGATGAAAACATAACTGTAGTCAGCACCGAGGGAGTAGGAACCGAATTCGCCTTTACTTTGCCGAAAGCCTGACCGCCTCCTGCTCCAATTTTATCCCGTGCTCTTCCATATATTCAAGCACTTCCACTTGTTCCGACTGATTTATCTGTTCTTTCTCAATCAGCATTTTCAATCTTCTCCTGTCATTCTTCGTAAGTGGTTTTGCATATTTCTCATAGGTTTTCAGTTCCCCACTTCCCATATGATACAATTTGAACGGAATACCTGTCCGGTCGCACAAATTCCGGTAAATCTCGAATCCGCCAACATCTATGTCGCCAAAATGAAGCCAGGATGCCTCCGGCATCTCTTTATACAACATGCAAAGGAGCTCTCTTCGCACAGAATTATGATAGCCTCCCAGATAAATAATGAGACTGTTTTCTTCTGTCCAGCGAAAAAAGGTAGTCAGATTCTCAATGGTGATTACTTTTTTAATTTTATCATTCCCCGGAATCCTGATCTTCCTTATATCTTCTCCTGAAATACCAACCCCTTGCGCCAGAAGCGATAAATCAAAAACAACTGTATCGCCATACAAAATCTGTCCTTCGCCCTTCAGATATACATAATCCGGCGTATGATAAACACGATATTCCGAAAGAATCTCATAAATATCCATTTCAGCAAATTTGGGTTCAAAACGGCGCATAATATTCCCGAGCACGCCAAGCAGAGATTCAAATATCTTCGAATCCCCGAAATGACGGATTGAAAATTCCCGGATATAACAGCTCTCTCTGTTGCCCTCAACAAACGATAAGGCGGACAGAATCTTTTCCGTCCGGTTCAGATCAGATAGCTCAATATATTCTTTTACAGATTTTCCCTCCTGAATCCTGTCTTTCAGATAAGTAAGAAATGCATAGGTGACCGGATTCTCTTCGTTACACTTTTCTTTCGATTTCAAAAGATCCAGCTGCGCTTTCTCACAATCTGCCTTTGGTGTCCTCCTGAGATAAGAATATACTTTATCAATATTATTTTCATTTAATAATACTTTTTGAATGATATGGCCAACTTTTCCTTTTTTCCACACAATACTCAGGAACTCTTGTTTCTCCAATTCATTTAAGACAGAGTGAATATCCTCATAATCAAGAGAACTTTCGTTAAAATATTCCGGCATCGTTTTCTTTGTGAAAGGGAAAGCAATATGGACCGCCACTTTATTTTCTCCCCGGGATAACAGGCTGTTCTCGTAGGAATCCAAAAGGCTATTCAGGATTTTCGTATCATACCGCACCATTATAATATTCCTCCACATAGCTTACCTTCTCATCTGTCATCACGAGAAGTGTTTCTGACATGACCGGTCCGATATATTGAATCTTATCCGGTGGCGCGGCAATCACAATCTGCAAAGGTAGCCTTCGCAAAAATTCCAGTACGCCTCCGATTCTCTCATCATCCATATTATTAAATGCCTCGTCAAACATAACAAGTCCGGCGGCTTCTCCTCCGATATTATTGCTATACAATTGCACAAAGGATGCCGCCACAGTTACATAAAACGGCGTCTGCGTCTCACCACCGCTCTTTTCCTCACACACTTTTGAATAATAGGAATAGCTTCCGTCGCTGTGAATAATCTTAATATCATAATCCATATATGTGCGGTAGTCAGTAAACTCATCCAGTGTTCCAGACTCATTCTCATTGTAAATTGCCAGACGGTCAAACAATTCCTCGATGACTTCTTTATGCGTTTCATGGAAAACACCACTGAAAATAGACTCTCCCTGCACAATATTAAAGTCATCCATAATCATCTCATAATAATTCCGATACTTTTTGCACGGCATATACAAAAATTCATATTTTTCATTACTAAACGCAATATCCTTCAAAGCTTTGTTCAGCTCTTTAAACTCACTCTGCGCCTGCTTCATATTTTCCTGAAGCTTCGCAAGAAATTGTTCCCTGAATTCTTCCTCTGCCGCCATTCTCGCAGATTCCACCTTTTCCTCATACTCCAGGATTTCAGAAGTCCGAAGCCTGTCATACACAACTGCGAATTCTGGGAACCCTTCCATATTTGCCGCCGCCCCAAAGTTGTACTCTGTCTTATACACAAGCATCAAGTCTGCCATGCGCTTTTCCGCCGCCTGCCTCAATGTCTCATTTGCCTTGCGTCTTCTCTCAAAATTTTCCTTAAATCTCGCAAAGGATTTATCAGAGGTCTGCTTCTCGTACTCCTTTTTCCAGGATAACAAATCTTCTTCTGATTTTGCCGCAACATCCAGAGCATGCGCCTCATTTGCCTGCAAATTCCTTGTTTCTATCGCTATCTGTTCCTGTTTACTTTCAATTTTCTCATTCATCTGTCCGATTTTCTGGTTCAGACCAGCTATTTTCATTTCCAGTTCCGCCCTCAAACCGGCCAGCGCCTCCAGCTGTATCTGCTTCTGGATAAAGGTCGCATTCTTCTTCAGCGTCTTAATATTATCATCACATTTTTTGATGCCGGCACGGATTACGGAGAGTTTTGTAAGCACATCCAGCCTGTATTTCACATCCACATCATCCTCTGTGGACAGAGGAGCCTGCACAGATTCCAGATTAGAAAGCTGCCCTTTGATTGCTTCCACCTTATGCTCCAAAGCTTCCCTCTGTCTTCTCGCCTGTTCCAGCTGGACTTTAAAAGCATTTTTCCCAATAAAGGGCACACTGAAAATCTCCGGTTTTATCGCGCTTGCCACCCGGTTCTGATACTTCATGCATTCCCTTGTAATCGATGTCGGGTACTTTTTCAAGTCGCTGTACCGCTCACACATCTGGACTCTTCCGAGAACCATATTGACAAAACGCTTTGCATATTTATTCTTTGATGTCACAACTGTCGCAAGGGTTCCGGCAGGCGCAGTATGATACTTGTCCATATTCTGGGTGTTGATAAGCCCGACGCCATATGCTTTCTTTTCTCTTCGAAGTTTATCGTAAATGCCAAGTGCAATATCAAAACTTTCCGGCTCCACCAGAATATAAAAACGCTGCGTATTCAGATAGCCCTCCACTGCATTGCGCCAGTTTTCATCTGTGATTTCCAGAGTTTCGCACAGTACATATGGCTCTGACTTTCTTCCTATCCTTGCAAATTCCTCTCGGACTGCATCCAATACATGGTTCACCGCTTCCGGATAAGAAAGTTTCTTTCTCTCCAGCTGTCCGATTTTTCCATCCAGTTCTTGCTTTTCTTCCTGCTTCGCACGCAGTTCAATCTGTACCTCTGCTATTTTTCTCTGCACCTTCGCATACATTTCATTTTTATACCGGATGACCTGTTCCGTAATCTCTTTCGCCTGCGCGACATCAGAAATCCTATCCAGATGCTCGAATATATCCTGATATTTCTGAATACATTCGTTCACATCCTTTACTTCCAGCAGCTTATATGTCTGATCTAATGCCTTCCTCACACTTCGCTGCAATTCCTTCTTCTCACCGAGCACACCCGCTTCTTCCTCCTTCAAGCGTTCCCGCTCTTTCTCCTGTTCTTCCAGTGCGATATATTCCTTATTCTGTTTTAACTCCAGACGCAGGTTCGTTTCCATCTGAAGTTTCTGATTCTTTTCAGCTTCTGCCGCGGTCAGTTCTTTTTGCACCTCACCGCTTCGGTACTCTTCTGCCTTTATCTCTGCTTCAAGCCTTTGAATCCGTTCCTTTGAAATGTCTACCTCCGCCTGCGACAGATAGAATTCATACATGCGCTCCTTTTTCATACAATCTTGTGCATCACTGTGAAACTTGTCAATCTGCTCTAGCTTTTCCATTCTCCTTTTTACAGATTCCAGCGTACGTTTCAAATCCTGATAGCTTCGCACATTTTCACGAAGCACCTCGATATGTACCTCTTTCTCATCCAGAACGTAAGAATACACAAAATCCTTAATATCATCAATTGGCTTAAATGCCAGCGCCTTCGGAATAAGGCTGAAAAATTTATCCTCAATCCTTCCGAATCTCGCTTTTATCATCTTCTTCGCTTCAATCTGCGTTTTACACCACTGTTTGATGGATTTGTTCGCAGCCCGGAATCCGGCAATTGACCGTGGTGTATTTCCCTGAAAAAACATCTCTTCCTTAATTCTCTTATTATCAATCAGATATCTGCCCGTCGTCTCCTGGCCTTCCGAGGCCGAATCCACAACCGCTCCCACAATAAAATACCGGTCTTTGCTCTCCTCATAAAATTCCAGTGCAATATGAGCGCTGATTTCCCCGGTACGCTCATAAGGTTTACTCTCTCTTCCCGTTTTACACCGGACATATCCAGTAAGCTTCCGCTTGCCATTTTCATGGGCCGCCTTATTAAATGCATTTGCAGAACAGGTAACAACAAACTGAATTGCATCAAGAAGCGTAGATTTCCCCGCTCCGTTTTCTCCTGAAATCAGAGTGGAATCCCCGAAATCAATCGTACAGTTTTCAAAACGATGCCAGTTAATCAGCTTCATTCTCGTCAGTTTCTTCATCTGATTTCTTCCCCTTTCTATACAATTCCAGCTTCTCATACGCCTGCTTAATATCGTCAATCCGCACTGCCATCATAATGGAATCATAAATCAGCACTCTCGATTCCTCATTGCCCAGATCTTTGTCCAGTGTTTCTATTAATTGAAATCTGCGGAACATGTTTAACGCATTTCGCATCGTTGTCTTATCAATCATCTTCTCCCGAATCTGAAGACTCAAAAACTTGTCCTGAATATCTCCCAGATTAATAATGGCCTCATCGCTGACGGAAAGCTCCCTCTTCTTCTCATCATACAGAATTCTAAGAATCAACAAAATAATTGACTCATACAGTTTCAGATTCAGACGATTATAATTCTGAGGATTTGTCAGCTGAATCACTCCATACTCCTCGTTAATCTCAAGACGGTATCCCAGCACTGACAGATACTCCTGAAATTCCGTACGATATTTTAGGACAAAATAATAGTCCGACTTATTCGTCACATTTCTTTTACACAAGAAACAGTGACTAAGAAGCCGATTACATATCCTCTTAAATTCATCTCTATCTTTCTGCCGCATATTTTCCAGTCGTTCCACTTTTATTTCCTCCAGATTCTAAAATCCTTAAACCGAAATCCATTTACTTCCTTCTCTTCTGTTACTTCTATCCGATACTTCATATTCTTCCGCTGTCCATATAGCCGCACATAAATAATTTTTATAAACTCCTCCACACCAGACAATGGAAGCTCTGACGCCATTATTTCTTTTCTTCCGCCCATACATTCTTCCACATAACGGTCAATCTTTTCTGCACTTAAAATCCTCTGCATCTTCTCCATCATGCGGCGCAGCTTTTCCTGACGCAGTTTATCGTCAGGCTCTCTGCTTACAATCTGCTGTGGGACAAATTCTTTCCGCCCCTCTATCGGTGAATAAAGAGAATTCTCATCAAGGAATCCACAGCTGTAAATGCGCACAAGATTTTCAAGAAATTCAATTTCATAGATTCCACCAAGCTCCATCCGCTCCCGATTGATTGCCTCATTCAATCCGAGGAGGATTTCTTTTAGCTGTCCTCTGATATCCTCATTTCCTGAAAGCAAGAACTTCGCCCGGTTAATCGCCGCCCTCTGATACTGGGTATTCTTCTGATTAATTTCATTCAGGATATCGTCCATATTGCGAAAAGCCTCAATAATCTCATGAAGATACCGGTAAACATTTTCCCTGGCAGTATCCAGATCTGTCTCCTGTAGTCCTGCAATCTCTGCCGAAGCCTTCTCAATATAAGCTTTACTCCTGCTTCTACTTTCCAGCCGTTCGATAATCTCCGGGCGGAATTTTGACACATTATCAGACGTGAGAAGCCTGTGATATGCCTTATCTACGATGTTCGTAATATAATCATTAAACAGCGCATCCATAATCTCTGCCACCGTACTATGTTTTGTCAGCTCATCTATGTAATGCTTAATATTGGAATTCAGATTCTTAAGCCCTGTAATCAGGAAATCCGTATTCTCCAGAATCTGCAGAAGCACCACTCCCGGATTATCGGTATTCCCACGGACCAGACTATAGATGGTATAAATATATCCCTGATACTCAATCTGTTTTCCTTCCTCGATTTCCAACAGCACTTTTATAAACCGCACAGAATATTCTTTAAAATTCACTCTCTGTACATAACTCTTATCCGTCTCTATCTCAATCCAGCCATAATATTCCAGCCGCCGTAAAATACCATTTGCTTTTCCTCTGCTGTCGGCCCCGGCGAACTCCTCTTCTACAATCTCAGCCGCCACAGACTGTTCAAAATAATATTGAAGTTCATCGACAAGAACCTCTCTTTCCACACCAAAAGAAAGCTGATGTTCCATCACGGAAAACAGCTTACAAATACATTCCCAATATACCATTTTATTTGGTGAAGAAAGGGGAACAAAAAAGTTCCCCGGCAAAACACGAAACATATCTGACCCCTTCTCAATGTAGTACAGGATTTATAACGACATTATAGCAGTAAATACCCGTGAAAAACAAGACCCACATTAACTTTCATTTTTCAAATCTGAAAAAAGGACGCGAAGCATCAAGCCTTGCGTCCTTTCTTATTTATCTTTTTTATTTTGTATGACAGTGACAGCCGGTATCCTTCTCACTATTGCCGCCATCAGCCGAACTCATCTCTCCATGCATACTACATCCACGACACCCCTCCGGGCATCCGATACATTTTACTCCTCGTTTTCTTTCTTTGATGATATACGCAAGCGCTAATCCTATAATCACCGCAAGAATTACAACAATAATGAAATCTGTCATTCCAGTCACTCCTTTTAAAAATCTCTTTTATAAATGTCTACTACCTGTCACTTAGTTTGTACCCAGGGCATATTCGGAAGCCAGATTCTTATCTGTCCTCTTAATCAGGTAAACAACGATAGCTGACATTACAAGAACTGCAATCAGTCCCGGTACAAATCCTGCGCCCAGAGAACCTATTGTAGCCAGTGTACCAATCTGATATACGAGGAATCCAACCGTATATCCCACACCTAACTGCAGGCAGATACCACCAAATAACCATTTTCCACTCTTAATCTCTGAATGCATCGCTCCAATCGCCGCAAAACACGGAGGTGTAAACAAGTTAAACATCAGATAAGCCAGGGCTGCAACCTTTGTCAGTGCAAAGATAGAAGCAACATCACCTGCGCCGCCTACCAATGCTAATTCTTCTGTATCAATGAAATTCGTCACACCATAGCATACAGCCAGCGTTCCAACAACATTTTCCTTTGCAATAAATCCGGTAACAGAAGCTGCAGCTAACTGCCATGCATGGAAACCAACAATCGGAATCAACAAGTAAGCAAACGGTCCTGCGATAGACGCCAGAATAGATGTATTCTCTGCACCCTCTTCAATAACCTGGAAGCTCCAGTTAAAGCTCTGCATAATCTGTACAACGGTGTTACAAACCAGAATAATCGTACCAGCCTTTACTATGTACGCCCATCCACGACCAAGCATGGAAACGACTGCACGCTTCAGGCTCGGAAGCTTATATTCCGGAAGTTCAATAATAAAGAATGATTTTCTCACCTTGTATCCTGCAAGCTTATTAACCAACAGCGCACAAAGCAGAATCAAGACGATACCCACAAAATACATCAGCGTACCAACCCAGGAAGCATCTCCGAAGAACGCACCTGCAAATAAAGCGATTACCGGAAGCTTTGCACCACACGGCATAAATGGTGTCAGCATTGCAGTCGCCCTGCGCTCACGCTCATTACGAATCGTGCGACATGCCATAACGCCTGGGATTGCACAACCCGTACCGATTACAAACGGAATCACAGATTTTCCGGAAAGACCTACCTTCTTAAAAATCGGATCCAGGACAACGGTCGCACGTGCCATATAACCACAATCCTCCAGCAAAGCAATCAGGAAATACATAACCATAACTAATGGAAGGAAACCAACAACGGCACCTACACCACCGATTATACCATCAACAACAAGCGCCTGCAAGAACGGAGCTGCGCCTTCCATCCAGCCTCCTGCAACTTCCTGGAAGCTTTCAATCCAGCCTACCAGCGTATCCGCAATCCATGGTCCTACCCATGCCTGGGAAATCTGAAACACAAGGAACATTACAACAGCAAAAATAGCCAGACCCGCAACCGGATTCGTAAGAATTGTATCCAGTGAATCCTGTGAATTTTTCTCCTTTGTCAGGACTTTACGCTTCTCAACTCCGGAAACAATCTTGTTTACAAAATCAAAACGTTTTCTGTCGGCATTCTCAACCGCCTTCTTGTCATTTAAATCTACACCCTTCTGAGCATAAGGCGCTTTCTGTTTCTTACCCTTCAAGGAAGCCGCAGCCTTAACAACATCCGTCAGACCACTGGCAGAAGTAGAAACCGTCTTGATTACCGGGCAGCCAAGCTTTGCAGCAAGCGCTGCCTCATCAATTTTTGTACCCTTTTTCTCATTAACATCACTCTTATTCAGAGCAACAACTACCGGGATTCCCAGCTCCAGAAGCTGTGTTGTAAAGAAAAGACTACGGCTTAAATTCGTCGCATCAACAATATTAATGATTGCATCCGGATTCTCATGTTTTACATAACCGCTTGTGATACTTTCTTCTGATGTAAATGGAGACATGGAATAAGCGCCCGGCAAATCAACTGCAATCAGTTCCTCCGCACCATCATAAAAATTTTTCTTAATGGGGTGTTCCTTTTTCTCTACCGTAACACCTGCCCAGTTACCAACACGCTCATTTCTTCCCGTGATCGCGTTATACATAGTGGTCTTACCACTATTCGGATTACCTGCAAGAGCAATTCTCATTGTTATTTCCTCCTCATTAAAATATTATAATTATTCCCTATCATTTATCTGATAGTTTAGAATAGTTAAATTGAAATAGCATCCGCCAGCTGATTGTCGATATTATATCTGCCATCCTTTACAGATACAACACACCCGCCCCTCAAATGCGAAATCACCGTAATCGGTTCACCACTGTAACAGCCTAAAGAAAACAAAAATGCATCCAGCTCTTCGTCTTCTGTTACAATGTCCCGAATAATATACTCTTTTCCTTCCTCTGCACCTGTCAGTTTCATATCAATCATCCGCCTTTCAAACTCTGAATTTTTTCTTAAACACCTTTATAACGAGGTCTTACTGCTTTCTTCAAATTCTCTAATCTCATAAAACCATTTCTTGCGCAGCAATTCCATGTCCTCCAGAAGCTGTACTGTCCGATATACGGTAGCAATCCCAACCCTCTTATCCTCTTTACGGGCCGCGTAATACACCTCTTTACATGAAGAACATTCACTCCCCAATATAAGCCGGAGCAGAAGTTTCCTCTGATTTGTAATGCGATACCCCTTTTCCTTCAGTTTTCTGATTACTGTTTCCATCTTTTCTTCCTGATTCATATACTGCCTCGCAATAATTGATACTGATTATCATTTGCGATATTTATTATATTCTTAATGATAATGATTGTCAATATTGTTATTGATAAAAATTATCATTAACCCGCGAAAATTAACGGAACTGTTACTACATTTTTTATATTACTTGCATTTCCTTATCCATTGTGCCATGATATTCTTGTAAATGAAATTCCATTATAAAAGAAACGAGTTGAGACCATGAAATTAGCCAAAACAATACTCTATTTAATATGCGCCGCCCTCATCTCATTAATAATAAATGCATGCTGTGTATCATTAGAAATCCCTGATATTCCTCGCATCTTCATTTCTATTTTATTAATGTTTTTTATTTTAAAAAAATTATTTGAGGATTTTAATTAACGGCATCATAATTGGATGTTATAATAAATCCATTCAAGTATTACGTTACAAATTAAAGCATGCATTATGAAAAACTCCAAAATTATAAAGGAAATTTATTCCTGCTCTAATTTAAACCCAAGCGGGACCGCTAAAAACCCAAGCATTAGCCCTAATGGCAATTATATTATCAGCAGTACCGAAACACTCACTCTTTATCGGATTTGAGCAAAGGCTGTGACATGATTATCGGCTACATTAAGCCGGGCCGCCTTTGCCTTAGATGATGTCTACAACCGGCTGCAATGGGCAGGAGAGGAATATATTCTTGAGGAGTTAAACGATGAAGCAAATGGTCTGAAAAAAGCTGGCACCACCTATACACTGGAGGTAATGTACTGGGCCGGATATACCTATCGTTATTGGCATTATTATACAAATGAATCCAGTAGTGACATATATAAAAAAGCAGATGCGAAAACAATGAATGAATGCTGGCTTGGATTTCACACCCTTGATTTCGAAATGGCTATTGATAATTTGAACGAAATTTATAATCAGAAATATAATAAATAGATATGGTAATTCCCATTAAAAAAAGGATGCCGCGCTTTAGGCGGAGGCTTATAAGGAAGTAAATTTAATTTCCGGTGAAACCGGCGTGGCGGAAGTCACGCCGGTTTTTCTGTGGCTGCAAGCGGCTCTGGCTTGGAAAGCGGGATACGGATTTTCCCCACATAGGTGAAGTAGCCCTCAATCGTGACATGCTTTTTCCCGCCGATCTTCTCCGGGCTGTGAATCACGATTTTCTCAATCAGCTCATTCACCGTGGCAGCGTCAAGTTCCCGCAAGTCGGAGTACCGATCCGTAAGCTGTAAGAATCGGCCCACATCCGCAACATGCCCCGCCTCGCTCTCAATTTCCTGTTCCAACGCCTTGGCAAGCCGCCCTATTTCCGCCTGCTCCGTTTCATACTGCGCCGACAATTTCATATACCGGGCATCGCTCAGCTTGCCTAACACGGAATCCTCATAGAGCCGCTGGATGATCTTATCCAGTTCCTCCATGCGCTTGTTTTCCCGAGGCACCTGTACCCGTTCCCATTGTCCCATTTCAATGATTGCCGGTTGTGTGCCCTCAAATATCCGTTGATTCTCTTTGGGATTTTCCATCCTCTTTTTGAATTTCAAGGATTTGGTATAAGTCTTGAAATTGACGGTACAGCCGGTATATTCCCGTCGTTCTAAAATTCCTACGATAGATTTTTGACTCCAACGATATAGGTTTTCCGGCATTGTCCAGCCCTTTTGCCTTACGTTGTAGGCGGTAACGGTCGGCCCCTTGTCCACTGTCAGTATCTTTGCAATCTGCATAGGCCCTTTTCCTGCAATGCAGAGGTCGAATATGCGCCGTACCACCTTTGCGACTTCTTCGTCTACGATCCAATACTTTTTGTTCTCCGGGTCTTTGATATACCCATAAGGCGGATTGCTGGCAAGATGTTCCCCCGCCTCACCCCGCATTTTAGCAACTGCCCGAATCTTCTTGCTGGTGTCTTTGGCGTAGTAGTCGTTAAATACATTCTTGAACACGGCAAAATCATTTTCTCCCTTAGCGCTGT
>CALFCS010000080.1 GCA_937950565.1 uncultured Lachnospiraceae bacterium | reverse complement strand
GATTATTCGGACCTGCAGACAATATCAACCGTGAGCAGATGGCAGTGATGATGTACCGCTATGCTGACAGCATGGAGTATGATGTTTCAGAAAAAGCAGATATTGGTAAATTCGAGGATGCGGCAAGCGTGAATGAATTTGCAAAAGATGCAATGAAATGGGCGGTCGCAAACGGAATTATCAACGGTAAATATGAAGGAACAAAGATAGACCCGCAGGGCAATGCGCTCCGTGGAGAATGTGCACTCATTATCCAGAGATTTATGGAAAAATATGAGAAATAATATTTGAAAAATTCATAAGAAAGCCGGCTCATTTTGAGCTGGTTTTCTTTGCATAAAATTATAAAAAAAATTAAAAAAAATCTGGAAAATTTATAAAAAATATGAGTGGACAGAAGGAAGTGAAAGGGCTATAATATGGGTTGTGTTTTAGAGGAGAAATAAAGTTCACCTGCTTGAAAAACAGGTGAAAAAAGAGACGAAGGAGGTAACGAAAGTGATAGTTGCACAGAGTTTGGCAGTAATTATTTTTATTGCAATGTTCATTCTTATCATTATGGATAAGATAGAAAGGCAATATATTACGTTGACTTGTGGTCTTCTTACACTGGTCGTTGTGTTCGGTATTGCAATGCGGGACATCGATGCGATTATCGAAACACTGAATGTGAAGAGTATTTTTACTTTGAATTTCTGGTATGCAGCCGGAAGTGCAGAGGAAAGCGTGGCAGGGATTAACTGGGCGACCATTCTTTTTATTGCTGGTATGATGGTAATGGTAGAAGGAATGGCAAAAGCCGGATTTTTCCGCTGGCTGTGTATGCAGCTTGCAAGACTTGTAAATTATAAACCAGTTCCGCTGTTTATTGTATTTATGGTTATGTCCGCAGGACTTGCTATGTTTATCGACAGTATTACAGTAATTCTGTTCCTGGCGGCAGTGACGGTAGAGCTTGGAAAACTTCTGAAATTTAACCCGGTTCCAATGATATTGTCGGAGATATTCTGCGCGAATCTGGGCGGTTCCGCTACGATGTGCGGAGACCCGCCGAACATCATTATAGGAACATCATTAGGATATTCTTTTGTTGACTTTATTACAAATACAGGTGTGATTGCAGGAATCAGTTTGGTGGTTGTTGTAATCTATTTCTACCTTGTATTCCATAAGCAGTTGAAAAAGCAAAGTGAGGGCGGGGTGGATGTGTCATCTATGCCGGATCCGAAGGAAGCAATTACAAATAAAAAAGATTTTGTAATTAGTTGTATTATCTTTATTTGTGCTATAATACTATTAATTACACATGCACAGACAGGATTTACAGTAGCATTAATCGGAGTGGCCGTTGCTGCTGTGACATTACTTACAGCCGGAAAACATGCGTTTGAGCTTTTGAAAAAGATTGATTATAAGACACTCCTCTTTTTCATCGGTCTTTTTGCAGTTGTCGGCGGACTTGAGCAGACAGGAATCCTTGAAATTATTGCCGGAGCGATCGGAGAGGTAAGTAAAGGTAATCTGGCCCTTATGGTTACGATTATTGTATGGGTTTCCGGAATTGCCAGCGCGTTTGTTGATAATATTCCGTTTGCTGCTACAATGGTTCCTGTTATTAAGAGTCTTGCCGCTACACAGGGAGTGGATCTTTCCGTACTTGCCTGGGCGCTTGCAATGGGAACAGATATCGGGGGAAGTGCGACTCCGATCGGTGCGTCTGCCAATGTAGTCGGAACCTCTGTTGCGGCTAAGAATGGTCATATGATTGGCTGGGGAGAGTATTGTAAGAGCGCGATTCCGGCAACTGCGCTTGTGTTAATCATATCAACGGTGTTCATTATCTTACGTTATTGCTAAGGCAGTGTAGGATACTTTAAATGGAGGTTAAATATGGCAAAACAGACAATTATTTCTGTAAGCCGTGAGTTCGGCAGCGGCGGGCATGAGATAGCCGAAAAAATCGCAAATGATTTGGGGATGAAGTTTTATGACAGAAGGATGCTTGATGAGATTGCAGCTGAAATGAATGTGCAGGTAGAACTTCTGGAAAAGTATGATGAAAAACCGAGAAATTATATGCTGACAAGAAGTGTAGGAAAATATACGAACTCTATGGAAGAGATTCTTGCAGAAATTCAGTTTGATTTCATCAGAGAAAAAGCAGAAAAAGGGGAATCTTTTGTAATTGTCGGACGTTGTTCCGAAGATGTACTGAAGGATTATGAAGGACTTATTTCCATTTTTATCAGTGGAAATAAAGCTCAGAAGGTTGAGCGTGTTATGAAGCGTTATGATTTGAATGAGACAGAAGCAGTGATAAAAATGACAAGGCATGATAAAAAAAGAAAGCGCTATCACAACAGGCACGCAGAGACGAAGTGGGGCGATTCCAGATATTATGACATTTGTATCAACAGCAGTCCGCTGAAAGTTGATGGAACCGTGAAGGTACTTGAGAGTTATATCCGGGAAAGAATGAATGCATAATCATACATATGTGACAAAGAGAACGAATGGCTGTCCAGAGTTTGAGTGACAGCCATTTTTTTGAAAAATTTTTTCTTGCGCTTTTTTGATTTTTCTATATAATAGATTTAGAATGAACAGGAGGAGAAACAAATGCCAAAAAGAACAGATATACACAAAGTACTTATTATTGGATCAGGCCCTATCATTATCGGACAGGCATGTGAGTTCGATTATTCCGGAACGCAGGCATGTAAAGCACTTCGCAAACTTGGTTATGAGATTGTACTGGTAAATTCGAATCCGGCTACAATCATGACAGACCCGGAAACAGCAGATGTTACTTATATTGAACCTTTGAATGTAGAGCGTCTGGAGCAGATTATAAAGAAAGAACGTCCGGATGCATTACTTCCGAATCTGGGCGGACAGTCCGGACTCAATCTGTGCGCAGAATTAAATAAGGCAGGGATTCTGGACAAATATAATGTAAAGATTATTGGTGTGCAGGCAGATGCGATTGAGCGTGGAGAGGATCGGATTGAATTTAAGAAATCCATGGATGCGCTTGGAATCGAGATGGCGAGAAGCGAGGTTGCATACAGTGTAGATGAGGCTGTTGCAATTGCAGATAAGCTTGGTTATCCGGTAGTTCTTCGTCCTGCTTACACGATGGGCGGCGCAGGCGGCGGTCTTGTATATAACCGTGATGAATTAAAGACTGTCTGTGCAAGAGGTCTTCAGGCAAGTCTGGTCGGCCAGGTACTTGTAGAAGAATCTATTCTTGGATGGGAAGAGCTGGAGCTGGAGGTCGTACGCGACGCGGATAACAATATGATTACCGTCTGCTTTATCGAAAATATTGACCCGCTTGGTGTGCATACCGGAGATTCTTTCTGTTCTGCACCGATGCTGACGATTTCAGAGGAATGTCAGAAACGTCTGCAGGAGGCTGCATATAAGATTGTAGAATCTGTAGAAGTAATAGGCGGAACAAATGTACAGTTTGCGCATGACCCGGTCAGTGACCGTATTATCGTTATTGAAATTAACCCACGTACATCCAGGTCATCCGCGCTGGCGTCGAAGGCAACCGGTTTTCCGATTGCTCTTGTATCGGCAATGCTTGCGGCGGGGCTTACACTTGCGGATATTCCGTGTGGAAAATATGGAACCCTGGATAAATACGTGCCGGATGGAGATTATGTTGTAATCAAATTTGCCCGCTGGGCATTTGAGAAATTCAAAGGAGTAGAAGATAAACTTGGAACGCAGATGCGTGCGGTTGGCGAGGTAATGAGCATCGGTAAGACTTATAAAGAGGCGTTCCAGAAAGCAATCCGTAGTCTGGAGACCGGACGTTACGGACTCGGCCACGTGAAGAATTTTGATTCTCTGACAAAAGAGGAATTGCTGAAACGGCTGATTACTCCGTCCAGTGAGCGCCATTTCCTTATGTATGAAGCTTTGAGAAAGGGTGCGACGGTAGAAGAGATTTTTGAAATTACAAAAGTAAAACATTATTTTATCGAACAGATGAAAGAGCTTGTTGAAGAAGAGGAAGAGCTTCTGAAATGTAAGGGTTCTCTTCCGGATGACGCACTTCTGACAGCAGCAAAGAAGGATGGATTTTCTGATAAATACCTGAGCGAGATTCTGGAAATCCCAGAGGAGGATGTCCGAGGCCGCCGTCTGGAGCTTGGTGTGGAGGAAGCGTGGGAAGGTGTCCATGTAAGCGGTACACAGGACAGCGCTTACTATTATTCTACTTATAATGCACCGGATAAGAACGAGGTTAAGAACGAAAAGCCGAAAATTATGATTCTTGGCGGTGGACCGAACCGTATCGGTCAGGGAATTGAATTTGATTATTGTTGTGTTCATGCATCACTGGCGCTGAAGAAGCTTGGCTTTGAGACGATTATTGTGAACTGTAATCCGGAGACTGTATCTACGGATTATGATACTTCTGATAAATTGTATTTTGAACCGTTGACGCTGGAGGACGTGCTGAGTATTTACAAGAAAGAAAAGCCGCTTGGTGTGATTGCACAGTTCGGCGGACAGACCCCGCTTAATCTGGCGGCAGAACTGGAGAAGAATGGTGTTAAGATTCTTGGAACGTCACCGTCTGTAATTGATCTTGCAGAGGATCGTGACCTGTTCCGTGAAATGATGGAAAAACTGGAAATTCCGATGCCGGAGTCAGGAATGGCAACTACTGTGGAGGAAGCGCTGGAAATTGCAGCAACAATCGGTTATCCGGTTATGGTTCGTCCGTCTTATGTTCTGGGCGGACGTGGAATGGAAGTTGTCTATGATGACGAAAGCCTGACGGAATATATGAATGCGGCAGTCGGCGTTACGCCGGATCGTCCGATTCTGATTGACCGTTTCCTGAACCATGCGTTAGAATGCGAAGCAGATGCGATCAGCGATGGAGAGCATGCATTTGTTCCGGCGGTAATGGAGCATATTGAATTGGCAGGAGTTCATTCCGGAGACTCTGCATGTATGATTCCTTCCGTTCATATTTCTGCTGAGAATTTGGAGACAATTAAAGATTATACACGTAAGATTGCAGAAGAAATGCATGTACGGGGCTTAATGAATATGCAGTATGCAATTGAAAACGGAAAGGTATATGTGCTGGAAGCAAATCCGAGAGCATCGAGAACTGTGCCGCTTGTATCAAAAGTATGTAATATCCGTATGGTGCCTCTGGCGACAGATATTATTACGTCAGAGCTGACAGGCCGTCCGTCACCGGTACCGGCGCTTAAGGAGCAGGAGATTCCGAATTATGGAGTAAAGGAAGCGGTATTCCCGTTTAACATGTTCCAGGAGGTGGATCCGATTCTTGGACCGGAAATGCGCTCCACAGGAGAAGTGCTTGGACTGTCTCGCTCTTATGGAGAAGCTTTCTATAAAGCGCAGGAGGCTACACAGTCAAAATTACCACTTTCAGGAACTGTATTATTGTCTGTAAACCGTAAGGATAAGGCAGAAGTGGTAGAAGTAGCGAAGATGTTTGCAGAAGATGGATTCCGTATTGTGGCAACGGGTAATACCTGTGATTTGATTAATGAAGCAGGTGTTCAGGCTGATAAGGTGAAAAAACTTTACGAAGGCCGTCCGAATGTACTGGATATGATTACCAACGGAGAGATTGACTTGATTGTTAATTCCCCGATCGGAAAAGACAGCGTGCATGATGACAGCTACTTGAGAAAAGCCGCAATTAAGGCAAAAGTACCTTATATGACGACAATCGCCGCTGCAAAAGCAACGGCTGAGGGAATCCGTTATGTGAAAACACATGAAGAAGGAGAGATTAAATCTCTGCAGGAACTTCATGCGGAAATTCATGATAAATAAATTGTATTTTAAAAGAAAGAACGTTTTGTTTAAGTAAAACGTTCTTTTTTTCTATATTGAGAGGGCGTCATGCTGAAACGCTCCTGGAATATTTTGTAGAAATAGCCTTTGTTGTGGTAGCCAATGGCTTCAGCGATTTCTTCTACACTTTTATCGGATGAGAGTAACAGGCGTTCTGCTTCGTTCAGCCGAAATTGTTGTACATATGCGGAATAGGTAAGTCCGGTTTTATTTTTGATCAGACGGTTAAAATAGTCTTCCTGAAAATGAAAATTATCTACCAGGTCCTGTATCGTTATGGAAGCATAATTTTGCCGGATATAATCCGAAACTTCCTCGAACACAAGCCAGTTCATGGTTTTCCGCTGTTCTTTGGACAGGGAGAATTCATATTTTGTTCCCAGTATATGAAAGATTCTCATCAGGAATCCTTTACATACGTAGCGGGAGCCGACGGTATTTTCATATAATTCTTTCAAAAGGGTACACAGACATTCTTCGATTTCTTTTTTTGCGCCTTCATTGGGCCGGAAATGCAGATATTGCTGCAAATCCTTTTGCTTAAGGAGTGCGGGCTGCAGAAACATGACAATCTTCTGTGCCGTTATATTTCCGTCCATAATCTCAGCGAACATATCATTCGCGATTCCCAGGAAGAGAATCGTGGCGGACTGGTTCAAAAGATAGTCCTGGTGCAGGCAGTTTTTGTCGATGAGACAAAGTTCGCCTTCTTGAAATACAATATCTTTTCCAAGAATCTTTTGACGGAATTCTCCAGATACAACATAAGCCAGCTCTATATAATCATGGGTATGAAGCTGTGTTTTCTCTCCGGGGGAGAAGCTGTAGTGATAGCAGAATTCTTCCGGTGATGGATACATGGAAGCATACAGATTCATTTGGGCGTCGATATTCCAGCAAAGAGCAAAGAGCCGGTCCTGGTGAAGGAGCGGATAAGTCTTTACCTCCTGTACGGATTTGGAATATTCGGGACAGACAAGACGTGGTCCCAGCTTGTGGTCTTTTGACAGCACCTGCCCTTTTGGATCTGTAATGTGGTCGCATAAAGCTTTCAGTGTCATGAAAGGATACCTCCTTTTTTACATTTTAAAAGCATTTTATAAAAAAATCAACACCTTATAGGTCGGATTAGGTAACTTTTTTCAAATAGTAGCAGAGTTAAGAGATTGAACAGGACTGGAAATATTTTATAATAGTTAGTAGGTAAAGAGCCTAGAATGTATATAAAATATACAAAAAGGAGAGTAATTACATGTTAAAGGTAAAGAATTATGAGTTTTGGTTTTGTACAGGTTCTCAGGATTTGTATGGAGATGAGTGTCTGGCTCATGTAGCAGAGCATTCCCAAAAGATTGTGGAGGCGCTCAATGCTTCCGGTAATCTTCCTTATAAGGTAGTGTGGAAACCGACTCTGATTACAAATGAGTTGATCAGAAAGACATTTAATGAGGCAAATATGGATGAAAACTGCGCGGGTGTTATTACATGGATGCATACATTTTCACCTTCTAAATCCTGGATTCTGGGACTGCAGGAGTTCAGAAAACCACTGCTTCACTTCCACACACAGTTTAACCAGGAGATTCCATATGATACCATTGATATGGACTTTATGAACGAGAATCAGTCTGCGCATGGTGACAGAGAATATGGTCATATTTTCAGCCGTCTTGGCATGGAGCGTAAGGTCGTAATGGGATACTGGGCAGATGAAGATGTGCAGAAGAAGATTGGTTCCTGGATGCGCACAGCAGTCGGTGTGATTGAGAGCAGTCATGTCCGTGTTATGCGTGTAGCAGATAATATGAGAAATGTTGCCGTAACAGAAGGCGACAAGGTTGAAGCACAGATTAAGTTCGGCTGGGAAGTTGATGCATATCCGATCAATGAGATTACAGAAGCTGTAAATGCAGTATCCAAAGCCGACATTGATACACTGGTAGAAGAATATTATGATAAGTATGAGATTCTTCTTGAAGGAAGAGACGAGAAAGAATTCCGTGAGCACGTAGCGGTTCAGGCAGGCATCGAGATTGGTTTTGAAAGATTTATGGAAGAAAAGGATTACCAGGTAATTGTTACACACTTTGGTGATCTTGGCGGACTGAAGCAGCTTCCGGGACTTGCAATCCAGAGACTGATGGAGAAGGGCTATGGATTTGGTGCAGAGGGTGACTGGAAAACTGCTGCCATGGTTCGTATCATGAAGATTATGACTCAGGGAATGAAGGATGCAAAGGGAACTTCTTTTATGGAAGATTACACATATAATCTTGTTCCGGGTAAAGAAGGAATTCTCCAGGCGCATATGCTGGAAGTATGTCCGACAATTGCGGATGGAAAGATCAGTATTAAGGAACAGCCGCTTTCCATGGGAGACAGAGAAGATCCGGCGAGACTTGTATTTACGGCAAAAGAAGGTCCGGCAGTTGCCACATCCCTGATTGACTTAGGAGACAGATTCCGTCTGATCATTAATAATGTGGATTGTAAGAAGACAGAGAAACCGATGCCGAAGCTTCCGGTTGCAACTGCATTCTGGACTCCGCAGCCGAACCTGAAGACAGGAACAGAGGCGTGGATTCTTGCAGGAGGCGCACATCATACAGCATTTTCCTATGATCTGACTGCAGAGCAGATGGGCGACTGGGCAGCATGCATGGGAATCGAAGCAGTATACATTGACAAGGATACAACTATTCGTCAGTTTAAGAATGAACTGTTGTGGAATAGTGTAGCATATCGTAAATAAGAAACAGGAGGAAAATGAGATGAGCAATATCAAAGAAACAATTGAAAGCGGCAAAGCGGTACTCGGTATCGAATTTGGCTCTACCAGAATTAAGGCTGTGCTGATCGATGAAGCACACAACCCGATTGCATCCGGCGATCATGTGTGGGAGAACCGTCTGGACAATGGTATCTGGACATACACACTGGATGATATCTGGACAGGAGTTCGTGATGCTTACAGCAACATGGCAGCGGACGTAGAGGCAAAATATGGCACAAAGGTTGTAAAGCTTGGCGCGATTGGATTCAGTGCCATGATGCATGGATATATGGCATTTAACAAGGACGGAGAACTCCTTGTGCCGTTCCGTACATGGAGAAACAGTATTACAGGGCAGGCAGCAAAAGAACTGACAGAGTTATTTAACTACAATATTCCGGAGAGATGGAGTATTGCCCACCTGTATCAGGCAATCTTAAATGGTGAAGAGCATGTAAAAGATATTACATTCTTTACAACTCTGGCAGGATATATTCACTGGCAGTTAACGGGCGAGAAGGTTCTGGGAGTTGGCGATGCTTCCGGTATGTTCCCAATTGACCCGAAGACAAAAGACTACGATACAGCAATGATTGAGAAATTTGACGCTTTAATTGCTGACAAGGGATTTGCATGGAAGCTTACGGATATTCTTCCGAAGGCTTTAGATGCAGGAACTGTTGCAGGAACTCTTACAGAGGAAGGCGCTAAGCTTCTGGACGTAAGCGGCACACTGGAAGCTGGTATTCCGCTTGCTCCGCCGGAAGGTGATGCAGGAACCGGTATGGCAGCTACCAACAGCGTAAAACAGCGTACCGGTAATGTTTCCGCAGGAACTTCTATTTTCGGAATGGTAGTTCTTGAGAAGGAGCTTCAGAAAGTATATCCGGAAATCGACCTTGTTACTACACCGGATGGAAGTCTGGTAGCTATGGTTCATGCAAATAACTGTACCTCAGATTTGAATGCATGGGTAGGCATTTTCCGTGAATTCGCTGAGAGCTTTGGCATTGAAGTAGATATGAACAAGCTGTTTGGAACTCTGTACAATAAGGCTCTGGAAGGCGACGCTGACTGTGGCGGACTGTTATCTTACGGATATCTTTCCGGAGAGCAGATTACAGGTGTGAGTGAAGGAAGACCGCTGTTTGTACGTTCTCCGAAGAGTAACTTCAATCTTGCAAACTTTATGCGTTCACACCTCTGCACAGCACTCGGCGCTCTGAAGGTTGGTATGGATATTCTTCTTAAGGAAGAAAAGGTTGAAATCGATGAGATTCTCGGACACGGCGGACTGTTCAAGACGAAAGGTGTTGGACAGGGACTTCTTGCAGCAGCGATTAACACTCCGGTTTCCGTTATGGAGACAGCAGGAGAAGGCGGCCCATGGGGTATGGCGCTTCTTGCAGCTTACATGATCAATAAAGAAGACGGCGAAAGCCTTGACGCTTATCTTGCAGAGAAAGTATTTGCAGGAAACAAGGGCAGCAAGATGGATCCGGATCCGAAGGATGTAGAAGGTCTTGAAGTATTTATCGAGAGATATAAGAAGGGTGTTGCAATCGAAAAAGCAGCAGTTGAAAACCTCATTTAAGATTCAGATTCAGCCATGCGGCAATATCCAGGCATGGCTGAATAAAAATAAACCAAGAAAGGAGCTTTTATTTACATGTTAGAGCAGTTGAAAAAGGAAGTATATGAAGCAAATATGCTTTTGCCGAAATACAACCTGGTTACATTTACCTGGGGAAATGTAAGCGGAATCGACAGAGAGAAAGGTCTCTTTGTCATCAAACCGAGTGGAGTAGATTATGACAAACTGTCACCGGAAGATATGGTTGTTATGGATCTGGAAGGAAATAAAGTAGAAGGTGATTATAATCCGTCATCTGATACCGCAACCCATCTCGTATTATACAACCGTTTTCCGAATATCGGCGGTGTTGTACATACCCATTCCCCGTGGGCAACAAGCTGGGCACAGGCAGGCAGAGGAATTCCATGTTACGGAACAACACATGCAGATTATCTGTACGGAGAAGTACCATGTGTAAGAAATCTTACAAAAGAGGAGATTGACGAAGCATATGAGAAGAATACAGGTATTCTGATTGCCGATGAATTTGAAGCACGTAAGCTTGATTATGAGGCAACACCAGCAGTTCTGTGCAAGAATCACGGACCGTTTACATGGGGAACCGATGCACACAATGCGGTACATAATGCAGTTGTACTCGAGGAAGTAGCAAAGATGGCGGCACAGTGTGAGTGGATTAACCCACAGAACCAGCCGGCTCCGCAGGAGCTTCAGGATAAGCATTACTACAGAAAACATGGAGCAAATGCTTATTATGGACAACCGGGCAAATAAGAGTTATAATTAATTTATTATATAAGGAGGATGAACATCATGAACAACATACCTAAAATGAAAGTGGGAATCGTAGCAGTCAGCAGAGACTGTTTCCCGGAGAGCCTGTCAGTAAACAGAAGAAAAGCACTTGTAGAGGCATACAAGGCAAAATATGATGAAACAGACATCTATGAATGTCCAGTATGTATCGTAGAGAGTGAGATTCACATGGTTCAGGCTCTTGAAGATATCAAAGCAGCAGGCTGTAACGCACTTTGCGTATACCTTGGAAACTTCGGACCGGAGATTTCTGAGACACTTCTTGCAAAACATTTCGAAGGACCGAAGATGTTTGTAGCAGCAGCAGAGGAAAGCAGTTCCGACCTTCTGGATGGCCGTGGAGATGCTTACTGTGGTATGCTTAATGCAAGCTATAACTTAAAGCTTCGTAACATTAAGGCATACATTCCGGAGTATCCGGTTGGAACAGCTGAGGAATGTGCAGATATGATCAATGACTTCCTGCCGATCGCTCGTGCAGTTTATGCATTGAATAACATGAAGCTTATCAGCTTTGGACCAAGACCGCTGAACTTCCTTGCTTGTAACGCACCGATTAAGCAGCTTTACAACATCGGCGTAGAGATTGAAGAGAACTCAGAGCTTGACCTTTTCGAGGCATTTAACAAACATGCCGGAGATGAAAGAATTCCGGAAGTTGTTGCTGATATGGAAGCAGAGCTTGGAGCAGCAAATAAGAAACCAGAAGTTCTTGCAAAACTTGCTCAGTATGAACTGACTCTGTTAGACTGGGTTGAGGAGCACAAAGGATACAGAAAGTATGTTGCAATCGCTGGAAAATGCTGGCCTGCATTCCAGACACAGTTTGGATTTGTTCCATGTTATGTTAACAGCCGTCTGGCAGCAAGAGGAATCCCGGTATCCTGTGAAGTAGATATTTATGGTGCACTCAGTGAGTTTATCGGAACAATGGTAAGCCAGGATACAGTTACACTTCTTGATATCAATAACTCTGTTCCGGCAGATATGTACAATGATGATATTAAGGGCAAATATGATTATACACATAAAGATACATTTATGGCATTCCACTGCGGTAATACTGCAATCGGAAAACTTACATCCTGCGAGATGAAGTATCAGAAGATTATGGCAAGAACTCTTCCTGTAGAAGTTACAAATGGAACTCTCGAGGGAGATCTTGTTCCTGGAGATATCACATTCTATCGTCTGCAGAGTACTGCTGATAATGTACTTCGCGGATATATTGCACAGGGCGAAATCCTTCCTGTAGCAACAAAATCCTTCGGTGGAATCGGTGTATTCGCTATTCCGGAGATGGGAAGATTCTATCGTCATGTACTGATTGAAGGTAACTATCCGCATCACGGAGCTGTTGCATTCGGTAACTATGGAAAGGCACTTTACGAAGTATTCAAATACATCGGAGTACCGGTAGAAGAGATCGGATACAACCGTCCGAAGGGAGTTCTCTATCCGACAGAGAATCCATGGGGATAATCGGAATCTTAAGTAAATGATTCGGGGCAGATTCGGCAGAAAGCTGAATCTGTCCTTTATTATGCATAGTCTTTATATTTTACGGTTGCATTTTCTGACTATGGAACGTAATATAAATGTTGAAGTCAAATTTAGAAAAGAGGTATTTTCATGACAAAAGTAGATATTATTTCTGGATTTCTTGGAGCTGGAAAGACAACATTTATCAAACAAATGATTAACCAGGTGTATGCAGGAGAAAAACTTGTGCTGATTGAAAATGAATTTGGAGAAATCGGCATTGACGGCGGATTCCTGAAAGATGCAGGAATTGAGATTACAGAAATGAACTCCGGCTGTATCTGCTGTACACTGGTAGGAGACTTTAGTATAGCCCTTCAAAAGGTGATTAAAGAATATCAGCCGGACCGTGTGATTATTGAACCTTCCGGCGTAGGAAAGCTGTCTGATGTTGCAAGGGCAGTGGAGGATGTAAAAAAAGATGCTGATATTGAAATCAGTGGTAAGATTACAGTTGTTGATGGGAAAAAAGCAAAACTGTATATGAAGAATTTTGGAGAATTTTTCAAAGATCAGGTTGCTCATGCAACAACAGTTGTTGTCAGCCGTACCCAGATGATGACAGATGAGAAACTCGAAGAGTGTATGCATATGCTTCGGGAAGAGAATAAGGAGGCTGCAATCATCACGACACCATGGGATCAGCTTAGTAAGGAGGCAATTGTACATGCACTTGTCCATGGCTCCGAGATAGAAGAGCTGCTGGAACATGACCACGAGCACGAGCATCATCATGGACCACACGACCATGAGCACGAGCATCATCATGGACCACATGACCACGATTATGGAGAGTGCTGTGAGCATGACCACGATCATGGACCTCATGAGCATCATCATGGAGAGTGTTGTGGGCATGACCACCATCATGATCATCATGGATATCATCATCACCATCATGCAGATGAAATTTTTACAAGCTGGGGACGGGAAACCGCACATAAATACACAGATGAGGAACTGGATTATCTTGTGAAGGCACTTTCCGAAACAAATGCTTATGGAGTGATTCTCCGTTCAAAGGGAATTATTGCTATGGCAGATGGAACATGGAAACAGTTTGACCTTGTTCCGGAAGAGTATGAAGTAAGAGAGGGACAGGCAGATTATACAGGACGTGTCTGTGTGATTGGAACAGATTTGAAAGAGGATGAGCTTGAAAAGTTGTTCCATATCTGACAGCTGTATGATAGAAGGTATGCCTTTATGGTGCAATGATTATCAGGAAAGAGGGATAATAGTATGTTTGGACAAGCGCCTATACCGGTATTTATCGTAACCGGATTTTTAGATAGCGGAAAAACAACTCTTGTAAAAGAAACTCTGATGGAACAGGAGTGGATAGAGCCGGGGCTGACCCTTCTGCTTTGCTGCGAGGAGGGAGAAGAAGAATATGAAAAAAAATATTTGGAAGAGAAACAGATTCTGCTTTTGAATATAGAGGAGCCGGAACAATTAACGCCAGAGTTTTTCAAAAACTGTGAAAAAAATTACCGCCCTACACAGGTTGTCATTGAATATAACGGTATGTGGAAACTTGAGGAGCTGTTGAATAAAAGATATCCGCGTAACTGGGAGCTCCAAGGAGTATATTCCACGGTGAATGGTACGACTCTGGATATGTATCTGAAAAATATGAGAAATGTGCTGATGGAGCAGCTTACAGAATCCGGATTGATTGTAGTAAACCGCTGTCCGGACGGGGTGGACCGCTCCGGCTTCCGCCGTGCCCTTAAGGTGCAGAATCCTATGGCACAGCTGATTTTTGAAAATATGGCAGGGGAAATCATTCAGCCCTCAGCGGAAGACCTTCCCTATGATGTGAAGGGAGAAAAAATCGTCATTGATGACATGGATTTTGGTGTCTGGTATGTGGATGCCTTTGATCATCCGCAGTTGTATCAGCATAAGGAAGTAGAATTTAAGGCTCAGATATTCCGCCCTAAAAATATGGGAAAAGATATGTTTGTCCCGGTACGGAGAATCATGACCTGCTGTGCGAATGATACAAGGCTTTATGGTTATCCCTGCAAATTGAAAGAAGAAATGGAACTGGAGCTTAAGACCTGGGTACAGGTTCATGCAAGAATGGAGTATGAATATGTTCCGGCATCCGGGCAGGAGCAGCCGGTGTTATATCTGATTGATATGAAACTGACGGAGGCACCAGAGGAAGAGACGGTATATTTGGGATGAGAAATAAATCAGATTATGGGAAAGCATTCTTTCAGGCATTTCCACGTACCCTTCCTGTAATGGCTGGATATCTGGTTCTGGGCTTTGGCTTTGGACTGCTTTTGCAGAGTAAAGGGTATCACTTCCTGTGGGCTGTATTGATGAGTGTGGCAATTTACGGAGGAAGTATGCAGTTTATTGCAGTCGATTTGCTCTCAAGCGGCGCCAGTCTTCTGGCGGCAGGTATTATGACACTTATGATTCACGCCAGACATCTTTTTTATGGATTGTCCATGATTGGAAAATATAGAGGAACCGGAAAAGTAAAGCCTTATCTCATCTATGGGCTGACAGATGAGACGTATAGTCTTGTGTGTACCACAGATGTGCCGGAGGATGTGAACAAAAGTGCATATTATCTGTGGATTACCTTGTTGAACCAGTGCTACTGGGTGGCAGGAAGCGCTCTTGGAGGAATTTTTGGACAGATGGTTAAGATTAATACCACAGGGGTCGATTATGCCATGACCGCATTATTCGTTGTAATTTTGACGGAGAATTTATTGAAAAAAGAAAGCCGTATTCCGGCGCTTGTGGGAGTATTTGTTTCTCTTGTGTGTCTACTGGTACTTGGAGCAGGGAATTTTCTCATTCCTTCTATGTTGGGAATATCCCTCGTTCTGATGCTGCTTCGGCCAGTACTTTATAAGGAAGGGGGAGTGGAAAGCTATGAGCACGATGTATAGCGTAGGGCTGATTGTGGTTATATCTCTGGTGACGCTCCTTACTCGTTTTCTTCCGTTTTTTGTATTTCGGAATGAGAAGAAAATGCCGGAGGCTTTCCGGTATCTTGGAGGGGTTCTTCCAGGTGCGATTATGGGAATGCTGGTTGTGTACTGCTTCAAATCAACAGTAATTACTTCGTGGCCTTTTGCGCTTCCGGAGGTGATTGCGACAATTGTAGTGGTGGCGTTGTATTTGTGGAAGAGGAATACACTTCTTTCAGTTGCCGGAGGAACAATTTTATATATGGTGTTGGTACAGAGTGTTTTTGTGTGAAAATAAAACAGAGACCGGAATGGTTCATAGGAACTGTCCCGGTCTCTGAATTTTTATATAGAAATTATTGTGACATTTTGAATGTTACATTTTACTTAAAGCAGCTTCGTCTGCAACAATGGTAACATCCGGATGGAGTTGAAGAATGGAAGCAGGAACCTGTGGTGTAACTGGTCCGCATACGACCTTCTTCAAAATTTCTGCTTTATCTTCACCAGTTACTACAACGACAATCTTCTTTGCACGCATAATCGTTCCGATACCCATTGTATAAGCCTGGCGCGGTACATCTGCTTCAGAAGCGAAGAAGCGGGTGTTTGCCTCAATTGTGCGCTCGGTCAGATTTACACAGTTTGTGTATCTTGCAAAGGAGTCTGCCGGCTCGTTGAAGCCGATATGTCCGTTATGTCCGAGACCGAGAAGCTGCAAGTCGACGCCTCCTGTCTGTGCAATGATTTCTTCATATTCCTTGCAGGCCTTGTCCGCATCCGGCTCCAGTCCGTTTGGAACAAAGGTACGGGCTTTGTCAATATTTACATGATCAAAAAGATTGGCGTTCATAAAATAACGATAGCTCTGGTCGTTTTCCGGAGACAGTCCTTTGTATTCGTCAAGATTCACACTTGTAACATTGGAAAAATCCAAATCTCCATTCTCGTATTTTTCAATTAACTGCTTGTAAGTGCTGATCGGTGAAGAACCGGTCGCCAGACCTAGTACACAGTCTGGTTTCATAATAATCTGTGCGGCGATAATATTCGCTGCCTTTCTTCCTAATTCATCATAGTCTTTCGCTTTACAAATAATCATAAATTTCGTTCCTTTCTCAATGCCATAAAATGATTTAAATACTACTTCTGTTTATAAGTATACCAGTAAAAATAAGAATTTCAATAAAAATAATTGGAATTGGATATACTTTCATGGAGAGAAAGAAAGAACAAAATTTTGTGCAAAATAGATAAAAATGCAAGATTAAATTTTGTGAAAAGTACGACTTTTTGAAAAAGGATGAAAGAACTTTCCGAATGTTCCGAAAGTATTGAAAATAAACTTTACACTGATATACTTGAGGCAAGAAAAGGAGGACGAAAAAATGGGAAATGAAAATGTAAAAGGCTTAAAAGGAAAGTTAATCGTATCCTGTCAGGCGCTTCCTCATGAACCGCTGCATTCTTCTTTTATTATGGGAAGGATGGCGCTCGCTGCGAAAGAGGGAGGTGCGGCCGGCATCCGTGCGAACACGAAAGAGGATATCGCTGAGATTCAGTCTCAGGTGGATCTTCCGATTATTGGAATTGTCAAAAGAGATTATATAGATAGCGAGGTTTATATTACTCCTACTATGAAGGAAGTAGATGAGCTGATGGAAGTGAAACCGGAAATTATAGCAGTCGATGCAACAGAAGATATAAGACCGGGAGGACTGACACTGGATAAATTTTTCAGGCAGATAAAAGCGAAATATCCGAAGCAGCTTCTGATGGCAGACTGCTCTACCGTAGAGGAGGCATTGCATGCAGACTGGCTGGGGTTTGATTTTATCGGAACAACGATGGTGGGGTACACAAAACAAAGCAAATGGGACCGGATTGAGGAGAATGATTTTGAAATTCTCCGGAGAATCCTTTCAGGAGTACGGCACCGGGTGATTGCTGAAGGAAATATTAGCACGCCAGAGAAGGCCAGACGTGTCATTGAGCTTGGAGCGTTCAGTGTGGTTGTTGGCTCGACCATTACCAGGCCACAGGTGATTACGAAGATGTTTGCGGATGCGCTCCGGCAGCCTCGTTAAATGTGAACAGAATATTTTACAGCATAAGGCGTATCAACGAAAACAAGTCAAAGAAGAAAAGGAGAGATGTATCATGAAAAATCTTGAAAAGTACAAAGGAGTTATCCCGGCATTCTATGCATGTTATGACGGGGAAGGAAATATCAGTCCGGAGGGCGTACAGGCTCTGACGAGATATTTCGTGGAAAAAGGTGTAAAAGGTGTGTATGTCAATGGTTCTTCCGGAGAATGTATTTATCAAAGCGTAGAGGACAAGAAGATTGTTCTTGAGAACGTTATGAAGGAAGCCAGAGGAAAGCTTACTGTAATTGCACATGTGGCATGTAACAACACGAAGGATAGTATGGAGCTTGCAAGACATGCAGAAAGTCTTGGAGTGGATGCAATTGCAGCGATTCCCCCGATTTATTTCCGTTTGCCGGAGTATGCAATTGCACAGTACTGGAACGATATCAGTTCGGCAGCGCCAAATACAGATTTTGTCATTTATAATATTCCACAGCTTGCGGGAGTGTCCCTTACCATGAGTCTTTTTGCCGAGATGAGGAAGAACCCGAGAGTCATCGGTGTTAAGAATTCTTCCATGCCGGTACAGGATATTCAGATGTTCAAGGCAGAGGCAGGAGAGGATTATATTATTTTTAATGGTCCGGATGAGCAGTTTATCAGCGGACGTATCATCGGGGCAGAAGGTGCAATTGGAGGCACGTATGGAGCGATGCCGGAATTATTCCTGAAAATGGATGAGCACATTAGAAAAGGTGAGATTGAAGCGGCAAGAAAGATTCAGTACGCAGTAGATGATATCATCTATAAAATGTGTTCTGCAAAAGGAAATATGTATGGAGTTATCAAAGAGATTCTGAAAAGGAATGAGAATCTGGAGCTTGGCGGAGTGAGAAAGCCGCTTCCGGCGCTTGTGGACAGTGATATGAAGATTGTGGAAGAAGCAGCACAGATGATACGTGATGCGAAGGAAGCTTATATCTGACAGACGGAACAGTATAAAGGAGAGAAATTATAGGAGGAATTGGTATGCAGGGTTTTACAATAGTTGATTTGATTATTTTGATTGTATATCTGGCAGCAGTACTATTTGCCGGTCTTCATTTCTCAAAAAGGGAGATGAAGGGAAAAGAATATTTTAAAGGAGACGGTACAGTACCGTGGTGGGTAACATCGGTGTCGATCTTTGCAACACTTTTGAGCCCGATTTCCTTCCTGTCGCTGGCAGGAAACTCATATGCAGGAACGTGGATTATGTGGTTTGCACAGTTAGGAATGCTTCTGGCAATTCCGCTTACAATCAGATTTTTCCTGCCGATATATAGTAAGCTTGGTATTGATACAGCATATCACTATCTGGAGCTCCGTTTTGGAAGCAAAGGGCTCCGTGTGCTCGGTGCGGTAATGTTTATCATTTACCAGATAGGGCGTATGTCTATTATTATGTATCTGCCATGTATGGTGCTCGGAAGCCTTACCGGAATCAATGTAAATATATTGATTGTCATTATGGGAGTGATCGCAATTATTTACTCCTATACCGGAGGACTCAAGTCGGTACTTTGGACTGATTTTATTCAAGGCTCCGTACTTCTGATCGGTGTTACTTTTGCGTTGTTCTTCTTGTTTGCGCATATTAACGGAGGGGCAGGTGCAGTATTTGATACACTTATCCATGGACAAAAGTTTTTATCTGCTGACCAGCCGATATTTAACGCAAATATTTTAAGAGACAGTGTATTTATTATGATTGTAGGTGCAGGATTTAATACGATGGGCTCTTACGTTTCCAGTCAGGATATCGTACAGCGTTTTACAACAACGACAGATACAAAGAAATTAAATAAAATGATGCTGACAAATGGAGCATTGTCCATCTTCATTGCGACCGTATTTTATTTAATCGGTACAGGACTTTTCGTATTCTATCAGCAGAATGCACTTCCTCCGGCAGCAGCGCAGGATCAGATTTTTGCATCTTACATTGCTTTTGAACTTCCGGTAGGAATTACAGGACTTCTTCTGGCAGCTATTTATGCCGCGTCGCAGTCCACATTGTCTACAGGACTGAATTCTGTGGCATCAAGTTGGACGCTGGACATCCAGGCAAGGCTTACGAAGAAAGAATTAAGCTTTGAGAAACAGACGCAGATTGGACGATATGTGTCTCTGGTCGTAGGAATCTTCTCTATTGCGGTAGCAATGGTGCTGGCAAACGGCGGTGTGAAATCCGCATATGAGTGGTTTAACGGATTCATGGGACTGGTACTTGGTATCCTGATTGGAACCTTTATTCTGGGAGCATTTACAAAGGTGGCAAATACCTTTGGAGCGACACTGGCATTTATAGCGGCATCTGCTGTTATGGTAGGAATTAAATATTTCACACCAGAAGGAAGTGTTACGATTTGGTCTTACTCCATTATATCTATCACGGTGTCATTAGTTGTCGGAATTCCGGCCAGCCTGATATGGAGAAAAATAAAGAAAGATACAACGGTACCGGCGCCGTATACAACTATTTATAAAGAACAGGAGGGGAAAATATGATCTTTGGAAATATTACAAACATCGAGGAATTTGATTTTCTAGAAGAAAAGATAAAAGAATGTTTTGTTTATGCGGACAGCAATCAGCTGTCCGCGTATGAACCGGGATGTCATCCGATTGATGCGGACAGGCTCTTTGTTAATATCGTAGAATATGAGACAACGACTCCGGAGAAACGTTTCTGGGAAGCGCACAGAGATTATCTGGATATTCATGTAATGCTGAAAGGAAAAGAACAGATTGATTTGAATTTTATTCAGAATATGGAGCAAAAAGAATATGTAAAGGCAGATGATTATCTTCCGATGGAGGGAGAAAAGAATGCTTCTGTTGTCCTGACTCCCGGAGATTTTCTTATTTGTTATCCGAGTGATGGACACCGCACGGCAGTATCTGTCGGCCAGCCGGAGAAAATCAAAAAAGCAATTTTTAAAGTATGCATTTAAGACCAAGTCGGAAAACAGGATTGCGGTAAGTATCGGGATATACTATAATGAAAGACAGGTAGGAACGAATATGAAAAAATATGCAAGTATTGATATTGGGGGCACTGCCATAAAATACGGCATGATTGATGAGGAAGCCAGATTTCTGACGCGTGGTGAAATGAAAACGGAAGCGTGGAAGGGTGGTCTGTCAATCCTTGAAAAGACCAGAATCATTATAAAAAGTATGATTGATCTGGAAAAAATCAGCGGAATCTGTATATCAACGGCCGGAATTGTAGATACCATAAAGGGGGAGATTCGATATTCCTCCTCCTTGATTCCCGATTATGTTGGAATCAAGTACAAAGAGGTACTGGAAAAAGAGTTTGCAGTTCCGTGTGAAGTGGAAAATGATGTGAACTGTGCGGGGCTTGCCGAGTATATGTCAGGCGCTGCGAGGGACAGCAGGATATCTCTTATGCTTACGGTTGGAACAGGAATCGGCGGGAGTGTGATTATAGATGGGAAGATTTTCCACGGAGGAAATGGCAGCGCCTGTGAGGTTGGATATATGCATATGGATGACAGTGACTTTCAGACACTGGGTTCTGCACGTACATTGACGAAAAAGGTTGCAGAGTGGAAGGATGAACCGGAAGACAGATGGGATGGTTACCATATATTTGAACAGGCAAAGAAAGGTGACAAGCTCTGTCTTCTGGCGATTGATGAGATGGTGGATGTGCTTGGACAGGGAATTGCAAATATCTGCTATGTACTGAATCCGGACGTTGTGGTGCTGGGAGGCGGTATTATGGCACAGAAGGAATTCTTAAGAGAGAAAATAGAAACCGCTATAAAAAAATACCTGATTTCGGGAGTGACAGGTGATGTCCATCTTGCATTCGCGGAGCATGGAAATGATGCTGGAATGTTGGGAGCATTTTATCATTTTAAACAGTGTCAGGAAAGATAAAAGGTGAATTGATGGAATATTATGTGAAGTCTGTTGTTCCGATTATAGAATCAAATTATGACAAGTTTACAACCGTGGAGAAAAATATCGCAGATTTTTTTATCAAAAACAGAAAGAAGATAGATTTCTCAGCAAAATCTGTTGCGGAGATGCTGTATGTTTCAGAAGCGTCTTTATCAAGATTTGCGAAAAAGTGTGGTTACCGCGGCTATCGTGAGTTTGTCTATCAATATGAAGAAACCTTTGTCGGAAAGCAGGAGAGTATTACCTGCAATACCCGTATGGCTCTGAATGCTTATCAGGAGCTTTTGAATAAAACGTATAGCCTGATGAATGAGGAGCAGATTGAAAGGATTGCGAATCATATAGGGAAGGCTGAGAAGGTATATGTGTGTGGAAAAGGAAGCTCCGGGCTGGCAGCGAGTGAGATGTCTGTGCGTTTTATGCGGATTGGCGTGAATATTGATGTTCTTACAGATACAGATTTGATTCGGATGCAGGCAGTATTTCAGGGGAAAGGAAGCTTGATTCTGGGAATGAGCCTCAGTGGAGAACGGGAAGATGTCATGTATCTTCTCCGGGAATCTTATAAGCGAGGTGCGAAGACAGTCCTGTTTACAGCACGCAATAAAGCTGTGTTTGATGAGTTTTGTGATGAAGTTGTGCTGCTTCCTTCCCTGAAATATCTGCATTATGGGAATGTTATTTCGCCACAGTTTCCGATACTGGTTATGGTAGATATTCTTTACTCCTGCTTTCTGGAGCGGGATAAATTTCAAAAAGAGACCTATCATCATGATACTTTGCGGGCATTAAAAGGAGAACAAGGAAATGATTATTAAAAATGTAAAAGTGTATACCGAAGATAAGACATTTGAAGATGGTGAGATTCTGATAAAAGACGGTATATTCGCATCGTGTGTGGATGATACGGAGGAAGTTTTTGATGGCGAAGGCTGCTATGCCATTCCGGGACTTGTTGATCTTCACTTTCATGGTTGTAAAGGGTATGATTTTTGTGATGGTGCGAGGGAAGCGATTTCAGAGATTGCAAAATATGAAGCTTCGATTGGGGTGACAGCGATCTGTCCGGCGACTCTGACACTTCCGGCAGATGAGCTTGTGCATATCCTGGAGGTGGCAGCGTCTTACCGGAGTGAATGTGAGGCACAGAAAGAAGATTCTTATCAATATGCAGACCTGATCGGAGTGAATATGGAAGGACCATTTATCAGCGCCAAGAAAAAGGGCGCACAGAATGATTGTTATATCATTCCGTGTGATGAGGATATCTGCAACCGTTTTCTTGATGCATCGAAGGGGCTGGTAAAGTTCGTGGGAGTTGCGCCTGAGGAGAATGGAAATACGATAGATTTTATTCGGAAAATGAAGGATAAAGTCGGTATTTCACTGGCACACACAAATGCAGATTATGATACTGCGAAAGCAGCTTTTGACGCAGGAGCCTGCCATGCGGTTCATCTTTATAATGGGATGCCGTCTTTTCTGCACCGTGCGCCCGGAGTGGTGGGAGCAGTGTCGGACAGCCCTCACGTAAGTGCAGAGATTATCTGCGATGGTGTCCATATTCATCCGTCTGCAGTGCGCGCAACCTTTAAGATGATGGGCGCGGAGCGGATGATTCTGATTAGCGACAGCACGAGGGCAACCGGGATGGAAGACGGCCGGTATACTCTGGGCGGCCTGGATGTAGAGGTGAGAGGCAATCATGTGACGCTTGTGTCAAATGGTGCGCTCGCTGGTTCTGCAACGAACTTGATGGACTGCATGAAATATGCGGTAAAGAAAATGGGAATACCGTTTGAAACGGCTGTTGCCTGTGCCACGATGAATCCGGCGAAGGCGCTGGGAGAATATGAGAAATACGGTTCGATCACACCTGGGAAGAAGGGAAATGTCGTGCTGCTTGACAAAGAATTGAATGTGAAGGCCGTCATAAAAGATGGAAAGTGTCTTGACAAACAGCTTCAAATACGTTAGCATAGCATCAGACAAAGGCTTTGAAAAGAAGAAGTAGTAATCAAGACACCCATACAGAGAGCGGTCGGCCGGTGAGAGACGCATGAAGGAACTGGTTATGAATACATCTTGGAGCTGCACACCGAAAGCGGGAGATGATGCAAGTAGGCTGTGACGTGATGGCATACGTTATCAGTGCCGGAGCTGTAGGAGCAGCTTATGGAGGCTGGCAGTGTGAATTGTCGGTAAATAAAGGTGGTATCACGGAAGAGATTTCGTCCTTATCTATGTGAAATAGATAAGGACTTTTTTTCTGCATGATAATAGTGAGAAAGCAAGGAATGCTCGTACAGGCAGAAGAATAAAAAGATTATGAAAAATGTAGAGAAGGAGAATGGCTATGGGAATTTATGAGGAGTTACAGGCAAGGGGATTAATTGCACAGGTAACAGATGAAGAAGAGATTCGGGAACTGGTAAATAATGGGAAGGCAACCTTTTATATTGGATTTGATCCGACCGCAGACAGCCTTCACGTAGGGCACTTTATGGCGCTTTGCCTGATGAAGCGTCTTCAAGAGGCAGGCAATAAACCGATTGCCTTAATTGGCGGAGGTACTGCTATGATTGGAGATCCGTCCGGAAGAACGGATATGCGCCAGATGATGACAAAAGAGACCATCCAGCACAACTGTGAATGTTTTAAAAAACAGATGAGCCGTTTTATTGATTTTTCAGAAGGTAAGGCGCTGATGGTAAACAATGCAGACTGGCTGCTCGACCTGAATTACGTCGATGTACTGCGCGAGGTAGGCGCACACTTCAGCGTAAACCGCATGCTGACTGCAGAGTGCTACAAACAGCGTATGGAACGCGGCCTGAGCTTCCTGGAATTCAACTACATGATCATGCAGAGCTACGATTTCTACGCACTGTACCAGAAATACGGCTGCAACATGCAGTTTGGAGGCGATGACCAGTGGAGCAACATGCTCGGCGGTACCGAGTTGATCCGCCGCAAGCTCGGCAAAGATGCATACGCAATGACGATCACTCTGCTGCTCAACTCCGAGGGCAAGAAGATGGGTAAGACTCAGAGCGGCGCCGTATGGCTTGATCCGAACAAGACTTCTCCGTTCGATTTCTACCAGTACTGGAGAAACGTGGCAGATGCAGACGTACTCAAATGCCTGCGTATGCTGACCTTCCTGCCGCTTGAGCAGATCGATGAGATGGACAAGTGGGAAGGAAGCCAGCTCAACCAGGCAAAGGAGATCCTTGCTTATGAGCTGACTGCACTGGTACACGGCGAGGAGGAAGCAAAGAAGGCACAGGAAGGTGCACGTGCCCTGTTCTCCATGGGAAATGCAGAGCATATGCCGACCGCAGAGCTTTCTGACGAGGACTTCACCGAGGATGCAATCGACATCGTATCCCTGCTTCACAAATCCGGTCTGGCAAATACTCGTTCCGAGGGACGCCGTGCGGTAGAGCAGGGCGGCGTAACCGCAGACGGCGAGAAGATCACCGACCCGAAGGCAACACTTGCAAAAGAGAAGTTTGAGGGTGACGGAATCATCGTAAAGAAAGGAAAGAAGAACTTCCGGAAAGTGGTTCTGAAATAGAGAAATAGAGAAATAAAGAAATAAAGAAACCGAGGGGCTATTGCAAAACGGATGAGAAGTCATCTGATTTTGCAACAGCCTCTTTGTTTGTCCGGCAGAATGTGTTAAGATAACTGTGGCAGCAGTTTGGTCAAAGAGAATATTCACAGATGGTCAGAAAGATGACTGCCTCAAAAGCAATTCATTATAATAATGTAACTGTTCAGAACCACCTCCAAAATGCTGCGCATTTCGTCGGTGTGGCGTATCCGCCAAATAGATTTCCATGTAAAAGTGTTCATTCATGCAAGCATGATTCACACTTTTGCATGAAAATCTGCTTGGCTCTGAACAGTTACATAATAATGAAGAAACGAGAGAATGAAATTGTGCTGTAAAGAGATTGATAGAAAGCGGTTCATTCGCATATAGTGATAGAGAGATTTCATCCCGGAGGAATTGCGGGAATGGTGCGGAGTATTTTGTGGCGGCTTATCGGCTGTCTTTGCTTCTGGTGGAGTCTGGGACTGGCGCTGTTTTTCATTTCTTTTGGTGTAAATCGGATTGAGAAGTCCGTTCAGAACAGTGCGAACCCGGAGCGAATATTAAGCGATCAGAGACCAGATAGAAATACAGATGCAGAATTTCAGGATTCTGTTCAGACAATGGAAAATACAGGAATGGGGCAATCTATAGCGGTGCAGGTTTCGGAAAACAGTTCCATAAGAGCTGAGAAAACGATCACCGCAAAAGTTGCCCTCACCTTCGACGATGGTCCGCATCCCGTTTATACGCCGCAGCTTCTTGACGGACTGAAGGAACGCGGTGTCCATGCCACCTTTTTTGTGGTAGGTAAAAACATCCTAGGCAATGAGGCACTTCTGAAGCGAATGGAAACGGAAGGTCATCTGATCGGAAACCATACGTACAGTCATGTGAAGCTTTCTGAGCTTGATATTGCCAGAGCATGTGCAGAGGTGGAGAAAACGAATGCGCTGATTTGTGAGGTGACCGGAAAAGAGCCGGAGTTTATCCGTCCGCCGTTTGGAGAGTGGAAGAAGGCAATGGAGTGCAGCTTTGAGATGATCCCAGTGCTTTGGGACGTGGATCCGCTCGACTGGACGACAAAAAATACGGCACTGGTCGTAGAACGCGTGCTGAAGGACACGAAGCCGGGGGACATTATTTTACTGCACGACTATTATCAGTCATCGGTTGATGCGGCGCTGGAGATCGTGGATGCGCTTACGGAACGCGGATACAAATTTGTGACGGTGGATGAATTGATTCTTGAGTAAAAGATAGAATGAACACAGAGATTTTTTGTTGACAGGAGATTAGATGCCACGTAGCAGGTTTGGTGAAAGAATCGCTTATTAATTTGGAAAAAAGAAATATATTGTGGCAGACCAGAAAAGTATCGAAAGGATAACATACAAACCATGGATTTATTTGAATACGCAAGAACAAAAACAATGAAAACAGAAGCGCCGCTTGCATCGCGCATCCGGCCACGGACGCTGGATGAGGTGGTCGGACAGCAGCATATCATTGGAAAGGATAAACTGCTGTACCGCGCGATCTCTGCAGATAAATTAAGCTCGCTGATTTTTTACGGACCGCCTGGTACAGGCAAGACGACGCTGGCAAAGGTCATTGCAAACACGACAAGTGCGGAGTTTACGCAGATTAATGCGACGGTAGCCGGGAAAAAGGACATGGAAGAGGTCGTAAAGGCGGCGAAGGAAAACCTTGGCATGTACGGCAAAAAGACGATTCTTTTTGTGGACGAGATTCATCGCTTTAATAAAGGCCAGCAGGATTATCTTCTGCCGTTTGTGGAGGATGGTACGTTAATTTTGATTGGAGCGACGACTGAAAATCCGTACTTTGAGGTCAACGGCGCTCTGCTTTCCCGTTCCGTGATTTTTGAACTGAAACCGCTTCAAAAGGAGGACATCCTGACGCTTCTCTACCGCGCGGTTAGTGACAAAGAGCGTGGCATGGGAGCATACAATGCGGTGCTGGAAGAGGATGCAGCAGAATTTCTGGCGGATATCGCAGGAGGTGATGCGCGTTCAGCCTTAAATGCGGTTGAACTTGGTATTCTGACAACCACGCCGTCTGCGGACGGGAAAATTCATATCACAGTAGAAGTGGCGTCGGAGTGTATTCAGAAGCGTGTGGTACGGTATGATAAAAGCGGAGACAGCCATTATGATACCATTTCCGCATTTATCAAGAGTATGCGCGGATCGGATCCGGATGCGGCGGTCTATTATCTGGCGCGGATGCTGTACGTCGGTGAGGATGTCAAATTCATTGCGCGCCGCATTATGATCTGTGCATCGGAGGATGTGGGAAATGCCGATCCCCAGGCATTGCAGGTGGCAGTAGCAGCGGCACAGGCTGTGGAACGCATCGGAATGCCGGAATCACAGCTGATCCTTTCGCAGGCAGCGCTTTATGTGGCGACGGCGCCGAAAAGCAACTCCGCGACAAATGCGATTTTTGATGCAATGGAAGCTGTGAAGCAGCAGCCGGCCGCTATTCCGCCGCATTTGCAGGACAGCCATTACGGCGGTGCAGCAAAGCTTGGCCACGGAATCGGTTATGAATACGCACATGATTTTCCGAAGCATTTTTCGCATCAGCAGTATCTGCCGGATGGACTGACGGACCGGAGATTTTATGTGCCATCGGAAAACGGTTACGAGAAAACGATCCGGCGGTATCTTGACTGGATTCACGATAAGGAGGAGTAAGGATGAAGCTGGAAGACCGGCCTGGAATCAAAAAGCTGGAAAAAGCGGTAAATATCAACTGGGTGAAGATTGCTGTGCTCGCAGTGCTTGCCTGTCTTTGCATTAAATATTCCGACCATGTGATTGAAACGATTCGGCTGATCGTTTATACAATGCGGCCGCTGTTTTACGGACTTGCGATTGCATATGTGCTGAATATTTTCATGAAAAAACTGGAAAAAATCTATTTTCCGAAGAAAACAGACGCGTGGGTTACAAAAACGCGCCGTCCGGTGTGTGTGTTTGCCAGTATTATTCTCGTGCTGGTGCTGGCTGTTATGCTGATCGGTCTGGTTGTGCCGTCCTTACTGGATGCCGTCCATGTAATAACAAAGGATATCCCAAGTGCATTTATACGGTTTCAGAAGTGGCTGTCCGGGATTCTGGAGAATTCACCGGAGTTGCAGCAGTACGTTGACAGCCTTGATATCGACTGGAATTCTACGTTCCGCAAGATCGGAGATTTTCTTTCAAAGGGAATTGGAGATCTGTTTAATTCTGCATTTTCAGTTGCCAATATTATTGTAAGCTTTTTGTTTACCGGACTGATTTCGGTTATTTTTTCTATTTATATGCTCTTTGGAAAAGAACGGCTGCAGTACCAGCTGAGAAAGCTTGCAACGGTCTATGTGGCGGAGGGGATTACAGGACCGGTACAGCGTTTTCTGACTCTTGCAAATGAGACATTTACGAGCTATATCCTCGGGCAGATTACGGAGGCGATTATTCTTGGCACGCTGTGCGGCGCCGGTATGTTTATCCTGCGGCTGCCGTACGCACTGATGACAGGTGTGATCGTCGGTTCCACAGCACTGATTCCGGTTATGGGTGCATATATCGGAGCATTTGTCGGTACGGTGATGATACTTACGATAAATCCGTTAAAAGCGCTGGAGTTTTTGATCTACATCGCGATTCTGCAGCAGGTGGAGGGAAATCTGATCTATCCACGCGTGGTCGGCGGCTCGATTGGGCTGCCTGGCATCTGGGTGCTGGCGGCAGTGACGATTGGCGGTGGCTTGTTTGGCATTCTGGGTATGCTGATCGGCGTTCCACTCACGGCGACTGTGTATAAATGGGTACGGGCGGATGTGAATAAGAAGCTGGCGGCCAGGTAAAAACAGATGAGAATGCCCAAAATCCGAAAAAAGCGTTTGACAAGCACAGGGGGAAATGATATTATCTATCAATAATTGAAAAAAGACACCTGTGAGGGAGTAGTTAGCATATCGGATATGTGATGAGTCAACATACTGATCGGACATCGATCTGGCTTATCTTAAATAACGAGACTCATGTACAGCATACGTAGTTTACGTACTGTGCATGAGTCTTTTTTATGTCCGTCAGAAGCGATTCGGATAAGCTGTCTGCTTAGCTGTAAGAGGCAGTAAGCCGCGAGACAGGCAGCGATTACGACAGGCTGATATTCACACTTCCACGTTCTGCCCGCGGATGAGACGAAAATGTCACAGAACAGATATGTGTGCACTCGCACGGTGGAAAACTCAAAAAGAAATGGAGAAGCATTATGGGAATCATAGAACTGTTTTTGCTGGCAGTCGGACTTTCGATGGACGCGTTTGCGGTTTCCGTCTGTAAAGGCCTTGCAATGAAAAAATGTACGATCAAAAAAGCAATGACCTGCGGTATCTGGTTTGGAGGCTTTCAGGCATTGATGCCGGCGATCGGCTATCTGCTCGGTTCAAGATTTGAGCAGTACATCACAGCGGTCGATCACTGGATCGCATTCACTTTGCTGGGCTTTATCGGAGTGAGCATGGTCATGGAAGCCTGTTCAAAGAAAGAAGAGGAGCAGTTGGACGAATCCCTGGATATAAAGACCATGTTTCTTCTCGCGGTGGCAACGAGTATCGATGCGCTTGCAGTCGGCATCACATTCGCATTCCTGCCGGATACGAACGTACCGGTGGCAGTGTTTTTTATCGGAGCAATCACATTCCTTCTCTCCACACTTGGCGTAAAGATCGGAAACGTGTTCGGAGAGCGTTACAAAAAGAAAGCAGAGATCACAGGCGGCGTCATCCTGATCCTGCTTGGCACCAAAATATTGCTGGAGCACCTCGGAATCCTCGCATCCCTGTTCTGAAAAACAACATTGTAATTTGCCCATGAGTGTTATAAAATGTCATCAACAGTTCCGGGCAGCAGCAAAATGCACTGGAAGCCCGATGCAGGCTTGCCTGCGAGAGGGCTGGAAGTGCATTTTGGGATGGACGGGACGTCCATCAGCCGCAGACAGAAGCAACAAAGTTGCGGAAAGTCGGCGAAGCCGACGGGTCTGCGGCCTGAGCCCGGAACGTAGGGAAAAGCAGCAGCAAAATGCAGAGAGCATCGGATGCAGGCTTGCCTGCGAGAGGGCTGGAAGTGCATTTTTGAGCCCGGAACGCAGGGCAAAATGCAGAGAACACATCCGAGAAACGAGGATCCATATGCCACTTGATATGAAAGACAACATCGCGGAGGCAGCCCGCAGGCTCCTGATGGAGAACAATGTGAAAAAGCTGACCGTAAAGGATATCGTGGAGGAGTGCCAGATCACGAGGCAGACCTTTTACTATCATTTTCAGGACATTCCGGAACTGATCAGCTGGGTGATCGAGCGGGAAACGGAAAGACTGCGCAGCAAGGCAGAGGCACAGGAAGACCCGGAGAAGCGGCTGAAATTTTTCTTTGCAGTTTCCTTAAATGCAATGCCATATATCAGGCAGAGCATGCTCACAAATTATCGTGATGAGATCGGACGGATCCTTCTGGCGCATTTCAGGAGGATGATCGAAGAGAGCGCTGAGGGAAAGGAACTTGCGCATAGATGCAGTCAGGCAGAGTTTGATCTGATTATACGGTATCACAGCATGGCGATCCTTGGGATTCTTGCAAGCTGGAGTGAAGAGGATACGAAGCATCAGGATGAGGTTGTGCATCAGATTTATAAGATGATCGCAGAAGGAATAAAAATAAAACAATAAATGATTTTACAAAAATGCCGAAGTGTAAGGATTTTTTACACTTTGGCATTTTTGTCTATACACGATGAGAAAGGTGTCAGTTGAAAACAGCGCAGAAAAATATAAAATGAAGGTAACTGTTCAGAGCCCAATGTCATTTAGTTAACGTTTAATAGGGAGCGAATTCTTACAGAATAAATTACA
>CALFCS010000079.1 GCA_937950565.1 uncultured Lachnospiraceae bacterium | reverse complement strand
CAGGAGGAACCATTGAAATTCGTCTTGACAGCTGTGATGGTACAAAGGTAGGAACCATAGAAGTACCGAAAGGTGACGGAAGTTACCAGAAATTAGAGTGTACACTTGACGGCGCTGTCGGCGAGCATAATGTATTCTTTGTGTTCAAGGGCGAAGAAGGAAAAGATCTCATGCAGATTGATTACTGGCAGTTTACGGAGAAAGAAGCAAAGGTTGACAAGACGGCCTTGAAAGAAGCAATCGATAAAGCAACAGCTATAGATATCAAGCAGTATACAAAAGACAGTGTCGAAGCAATGCAGAAGGCGCTGGCAGATGCAAAGAAGGTATACGAAGATGAAAAAGCAGATCAGGAGGCAGTTGCCAAGGCAACAGAAGCTTTGAACAGTACTCTTGACAAGCTGGAAGGCAAGCTTCCATATGTGGATGTCACAGAAGACGACTGGTTCTATGACGGGGTATATTATAATTACTTCGCGAAAACGATGACGGGTAAGGACAAGGAACATTTTGCACCGTATGAGAATCTTGCCAGGGCACAGTTTGCAATTATTGTACACCGTCTGCAGGGTGAGCCGAAGGTAGCATATGAGCCGAAATTCCCGGATGTGGCAGATGAGATATGGTATACAGATGCGATTCTGTGGGCGGCAAAGAATGAGATTGTAACCGGATATACGTCAACCGGATATTTCGGACCGGCGGACAATATTCTCCGTGAGCAGATGGCAGTCATGATGTACCGTTATGCAAACAGCCTGAATTATGATACGAGCAAGAAAGCAGACTTTAGTAAATTCGAGGATGCGGCGCTTGTAAATGATTATGCAAAGGATGCCATGAGATGGGCAGTCGGAAACGGAATTATCAAAGGAAAAGATAATGAGACACGGGTAGACCCGCTTGGTAATGCATCCCGTGCAGAGTGTGCGATCATTATCCAGAGATTTATGGAAACTTATAAATGATGGCAAACACGGCTAATTGACAATTTCTTATATTTGTATAGAATCAGCCCAATTTCCCTTCGTGGGCTGATTCTATTGTTAAATGGATGTTAAAAATATTTTTAACAGAAAAAAGAATGCAAGATGAAAAATTTTTAAAGGAGGAGAGAAGATGAGAAGAAAAATACTTGCATTACTGCTTTCAGCGGTAACTGCATTTGGTGTGATGCCTGGTTATGTACAGGCGGCAGAGAATGCAGACTATAAGCTTGCAGTACATTATGATATGTCTCATAGTGGCACGCAGCTTCTTGACAAGTCCGGAAACGGCAATCATGGAATCTTGCACAACATTGAAGATTCTGATTTTATGGATGAAGGAGGAGACGCACTTCTGAAGTTTCCGGGAGCGGCGGCAGGAAACGACGGACCTTATGTGGACCTGCCTGTTTCCATTAAGAATAGCCTTACGGATTACAAGAATGGGTTTAGTGTGGAGATGGCGTTGATTCCACGTACGGCGCAGTACCAGTTCCTGTGGACAATCGGAACTGGAAACCAGACAGATTATCTGTTCTTCAATCCGAGACTTGCGTCAAATAATATCAACGTTGCGATTAAGACACAGGGAAGTAACAATGTGGAAAATTCTATCCCAGGCTCTAATGGTGTGGTGCTGGATACGAAGAATTTCAGTGTGATGACAGTGACTTCCGAAGGAAAGACACTGAAGCTGTATGTGAATGGCGAGTTCAAAGGAACTTTGGAGCATAATCACAATCTGGATGAGGTTTTTGCCGGAAAGGATAATGTTCTGGGATATCTTGCAAAGTCCAATTGGGGTGCAGACCGGTACTGTGATGCAATTGTGACGGATTTTAAGATTTATGATCAGACGCTGAGTGCTGACCAGGTAAAAGCAATCTATAGCGACAGCCATTATGTATATGCTTCTGCTTTGATTGAAGAAGATATGGAAGCAGTGGAGCTGGGAAATATTACAGCAGTCACAGAGAATCTTAAGCTTCCGGCGGAAGGGACTGTAAATGGCTCGAAGATTACATGGTCTTCTGATAATCCGGCAGTGCTTGGCAATGACGGAAAGGTTACGGCGGCAGATACGACAGTAGAAGTAAAGCTGACCGCAACGTTTACTTTAAATGGAGCATCTGAAAGCAAAGTATATAATGTCCGTGTTATTGGTAAAAATGACAAAGCAGACCTAGTACTTGGACAGTATCTGAATCTCCCGTATTACCTGACGGTGGCAGATACACTTCCCGTAGAAGCTATGGGAATGAAAATCAAATGGGAGAGTGACAGCAGTGACATCGATCCTGCGACGGGAAAAATCACACCGTCAAAGGAAGGGCTTACGGATGTGAAGCTTGTAGCAAGCGTTTCAGAGAATGGGAAAGAAGAGAAGAAAGAGTTCCGCGTAAAACTGCTGGGAACAGACAGCGCTCATATATTATCTTACATTAGGCAAGTCGATGAATCAAAGAAGGGTATGTACGACGAGTATGTATGCGACAGTATGCATCTTGGATACAGCAAAGACGGAAAGACTTATAAAGCGCTTCTGAATAATACCGGTGTTCTGTTTGCGAAGGCACAGGGAGCAGCATCAAAGCTGTTGAAAGATCCGTATGTTTTCCGTATGAAGGACGGAAGCTTCGGGATTCTGGCAGTAAGAATCAATCCGGGAGAAGCGGTTGCAGATGAGAAGGGAACAGTGCTTTTCTTCACATCAAAGGATCTGGTATCTTATACGGAGCAGGGAATGATCCGCTTAAGTGATGATGAGTTTATTTCCAGTCCTGCATGTGTTTATGATGCAGTATCAGACAGTTATCGGATTACATGGACTGGAACCCAGTCCGGGCTTAGTTATGCAAATACGACCAAAGATTTTAAAACATTTACAAAAGCAGAACTGTCCTTACCGATACAGAATACTTCTGTAAAGACCGATATTGCATATGCTATCCCGGGAAATACTTTAGGGGTTACAGCAGAGGAAGCGCAGTATCTGTTAAATAAGCTTGACAAAGTAGTGAATACAGGAGTTGTAAATCCGGAAATTACAGTAAACATAGGAGAAACAAAAGAACTGGCGGATACAAAAGTAACAGCGGAATATTCAGACGGTTCGCAAGCTGAGAAAACAGTCATCTGGAATGAAGATGATTTGGCAAAGGTAGATTTTAATACAGAAGGAACTTATAAGGTATCTGGAACGATCAGGCAGATTTCAGACCAGACAAAAGACAATTATCCTTTCCTGCTTGGCCGTGCAGATCCGAATGTTGTTGCATATAACGGGAAATATTATTTTATATCAACAACGGAAGCAAACAGTAATACCAATATTTATGTCCGCGAGTCTGACACGATTACGGGGCTGAATAAAGCGGAAGAGCACTTGATTTATGATGTGGCTAAGGGAAAAGCTTACGGTTATGATACTCCGTATAATCACTGGGCGCCGGAGCTGCATGTAGTAAACGGCGAGCTGTGTGTATTCTTTAGTGCAAATCATGGTTCAGACTTTAATGTGCAGAGTATGTTTATGAAGCTGACCGGAAGCGATCCGAAGAATTATGAGGATTGGGGAGAATTACACCGATTCCTGAATAAAGACGGCGGATATCTTACAGAGCCTTATGGTGGAATTACACTGGATATGACACATTTTGTATGCAAGGGCAAGGATTATGTTGTATGGGCACAGCGTAATTTTGGAAAGAATGGTGGTACATCCGACCTTTGGATTGGACAGATTGATCCGGAAAAGCCATATCAGTTAACCAGTGACGCGGTGAAGATCGTAGATTGTGAGTATGGATGGGAAAGAAATCATACCTTTGTGGATGAGGGTCCATTTGCAATTGTAAAAGAAGATAAGGTATATCTTACTTATTCCGGCGGGGCAACGGACGAGACTTACTGTGTTGGAATGACAGTGGCTGATTTAACAGGCGATGTGAATCTTCTGGATCCGAATGCATGGAAAAAGAGTAATTATCCGATTTTGACCGGTTTTTCTGTGCCGGGATATAACGGACCGGGACATAACTCTTATGTCATGGATCGGGATGGAACATTAATTAATGTATTCCATGCAAGAGATGATCAGGGACGTTTCGGAAGAGATGCCTTCCTTAGAATGGTACATTTTGGTGTGGACGGAGACCCGATTCTGGATATGACAGAGGAAAGGGAAATCCTTCCGGAGAATAAGAATGTTACGATGACGGTTCAGGTGAAAAAAGAAGATACTCCGGTAGATCCGGATCCGCCAGTAGAGAAGCTTCCATATGTGGATGTCACAGAAGATGACTGGTTCTATGACGGTGTATATTATAATTTCGTCCAGAAAACGATGACAGGTAAGGATAAAGAGCATTTTGCACCGTATGAGAATCTTGCCAGGGCACAGTTTGCAATTATTGTACATCGTCTGCAGGGTGAGCCGAAGGTGGCATATGAGCCGACATTCCCGGATGTGGCAGATGAGATATGGTATACAGATGCGATTCTGTGGGCGGCAAAAGAAGAGATCGTAACCGGATATACGTCAACCGGATATTTCGGTCCGGCGGACAATATTCTCCGTGAACAGATGGCAGTTATGATGTACCGCTATGCAAACAGCCTGGATTATGATACGAGCAAGAAGGCAGATTTCAGTCAATTTGAAGATGCATCTCTTGTGGATGGTTATGCAGAGGATGCAATGAAATGGGCAGTCGGAAACGGAATTATCAAAGGAAAAGATAATGAGACACGGGTAGACCCGCTTGGTAATGCATCCCGTGCCGAATGCGCAATCATTATCCAGAGGTTTATGGAAACTTATGCGAAATAAGTAATGTTGCTGTGAAGAGGGAAATGTCTGCAGCCGGTGCGGTAAAAATTGCACAGGCTGCAGAAGAAGAGGAGATAAAAATGAGTATTAGCAGCATGAGAAAATTATTAAAGAGAAGTCTTGCAGGCGTATTGACAGCCTGTCTGATTGTTCCGGCAGGTCTTACTGCAATATCTGTGAAGGCAGCAGGAACGGAATTAGAGAATTCGAAGGAGTTGGAGTTATCCTTTGAAAATAATGTGGATGACACTTCAGGAAAAAATACAATTACAATGCATGGTACGGCAAATTATGTGGAAGGAAAGAAAGGCCAGGCACTTCTGTTAAATGAAAATGGCAGTAAAAATTACTTAAGCCTTGGTAAGAGTGTTTCCCTTCAGCCGGAAAAACTGACAATTGCATTCTGGATCAAAGCCTCCGGAACCTTAAATGGAGAGCATATCATCATGTGGAATACAGCAGACGGTAATCATCTGGGTGATGGATTCTATTTGACGACAGACAATACGATACCTTTGAAATTATCCGTAGGAAACGACTATGGCGGAGTTACTGCAGCCGGGGATCGCGCAGAATTCTTCCCGGCAGACGAGTGGGTGCATATCGTAGTGACATATGACAGCGCCACGAAAACAGGGGCAATCTACCGCAATGGCGTAGCATGTGAGCTCTCACAGGCTTCTTCCAATGTGATGACATCGAATGCAAATGATGAAAAATACATTGGTTTCAATGGACCGGTATATGGAGGTTCTTATGCACAGGTCGCTCTGGATGAGTTTGAGCTTTACAGCGCTGTGGCTACAGCAGAACAGGTAAAGGCAATGTATGCAGACTATGCAGGCACATTAAGCCCGGATGAGATTGTTGCGGCAGATAAGAAAGCATTGAATCCATTTAAGATTTCTACTTCTGTGACAGCGGATGTTGTCCTTCCGGATTCCGGAATAAATGGAAGTACAATTACATGGACAAGCAGCAATGAGGCGGCGATATCAAAGAACGGGAAGGTTACGCGCAGTGATAAGGATCAGCAGGTCACATTGACGGCGAAGATTTCTTATGAGGACAAGTCCGATACGAAGACGTTCAAGGTAACCGTACCGGCACAGGCGGAAAAACAGCTTTGGGTCAGCTATGATATGACGATTCAGGATGGAAAGCTGAAGGATAAATGCGGACATTTTGACGCGGCATTATCTAATATGAGTGAGAAAAATCTTACGACAGACAGTAGAGGAAAGAATGCTCTTAAATTTACCGGAGATAAGACACAGTATGTAAAGCTTCCGGCTGGTATCCTGGCTGATGGAGCGGAAGAGTTTACGGTAAGTATGAGGTTTAATACTTCCCAGAAGGCATATGCATGGGTGTTTAATCTGGGAACAAAAGATACGAATGATTATGTATTCCTGAATCCGATCCGTGCAGGCGGCGAGATGGCATTTACCATCAAGGAAAATGGACAGGGAGAAAAATCCGTATCCGGTAATTATATTAATCCGGGAGAGGATACCGTTGCCACAATGGTATTCTATCCGGACAGCACAGCAAAGATTTATTTGAATGGAAAACTTGCAGGGTCAGTCAAGCACGGTTATAAAATTGCAAATATCCTTGCAAACGGTGTGACAGATCCGGCGGATGCAATCGGTTATCTGGGAATATCACTTTATCAGTGGGATCCGGGATTTGAAGGAACGATTTCCAGTTTTGATGTGTACAACTATAGCATGACAGAAGAGGAAGTGTGGAAAGACTACTCTGATAAATATCTGAATCTGACAGATGAGGAACGTGTAAATGGTGATTTCAGAGCGCTGAAGCTCGAGAGCGGTTATGTAGAGACGGATACGCTGGATATGCCGGCGAAGGGGCTGAATGGTTCTAAGATTACCTGGGTCAGCAGTAACCCGGCTGTAATCAGCACGGATGGCAAGGTAACACGCCCGGGCAAAGGACAGGCAGATCAGAAAGTGACGCTTAAGGCAACTGTTACCAGCGGCAAAGTAAGTAAGAGCAAGACTTATGAGATGGTCGTTCTTGCAGTGCCGGATGCAACAGACATTCAGGATTTTGAGCTTGGAGTGTCAGATGTTACAGATGCTTATTATGATAATGCGTCGCAGAAGGATATTGATTTCCTGAAGGCATTTGACCCGGACCGTCTGCTTTCCAGATACCGGGATACGGCCGGACTGTCTAATCAGGGCAAGCAGCCATATGGTGGATGGGAAGGCACGCTTATAGCCGGACATACATTGGGACATTACCTGACAGCATGTGCGCAGGCTTATGTGACTGCTGATAAAGCAGAAGACAGAGAATGGATGAAACAGCAGACCGATTATCTGATTGATGAGCTGAAAAAATGCCAGGATGCTCTTGGCAATGGATTTATCTTCGGAGCAACATTAGCAGGAAGTAATACGAGTAAGAATATTTATGATCAGTTCGAGCGTATTGAAAGAGGTACTACAACAGATACCTGGGTACCATGGTATAACATTCATAAACTGATGGCGGGTCTGGTAGATGTATATAAGTATACAGAATATGAACCGGCAAAAACAGTTGCAAGCGCTTTAGGAGATTGGACTTATAATCGTGTCAGCACATGGGATGCGGCGACACAGAAAAGAGTCCTTTCTGTAGAATATGGCGGCATGAATGATTGCCTGTATGAATTATATAAGATTACCGGAAAAGAAGAACATGCAAAGGCAGCTCATATGTTTGATGAGGACTGGCTGTTTGAAGAGGTTCTGACCGGAGACCCAAGTGTGATCAGCAACCGTCATGCAAATACAACGATTCCAAAATTTGTCGGGGCTATCAATCGTTATCGCACGATGAAGGGCAAGACGATTGACGGAGAGCCGGTAAATGTAGATAAATATCTGGCATATTGTGAGGCGTTCTGGGATATGGTAGTAAACCATCACAGCTATATTACAGGCGGAAACAGCCAGTGGGAGCATTTCCGGGGCGCAGATGCGTTAGATGTAAACCGTACACAGTGTAACTGTGAGACATGTAATACATATAACATGCTGAAGCTCAGCCGTGAATTATATAAGATTACAGGTAACAGAAAATATGCAGATTACTATGAGAATACATTTATCAATGCAATTATGTCCTCCATCGATCCGGTGACCGGGGGAACGACATACTTCCAGCCGATGGCGACCGGATACTTCAAGGTGTATGGAGACAAAGACCCGGATAAGAATACTTTCTGGTGCTGTACCGGAAGCGGTATGGAGAACTTTACGAAGTTAGGCGACAGTATTTATTACTACAAAGACAATAAAGTGATCGTTAACCAGTATGTAAGTTCCGTGCTTGCATGGAATGAGAAGAATGTAAAGCTGACACAGAAAGCGGCTATGCCGGAGAAAGATACGGCAGAATTTACAGTCAATCTGTTAAATGGCGCAAGTTCCGCAGACATTACACTTTCACTTCGTATTCCGGACTGGACCGCAGGCGAACCGGTAATTAAAGTAAATGGAAAAGAAGAGGACTGTGTTGTTTCCAGTGGATATGCAGTGATCAAGCATCAGTGGAAGAATAATGATAAAGTTGAGATCAAGCTTCCGATGGACGTGCAGGCTTATGGATTGAAGGATGATGCGACCGTATATGGATTTAAGTATGGTCCGGTTGTGCTGAGTGCTGAGCTTGGAACAGACGAGCGCATGAGTGAACGTTCTTACTGTGGATGGGGTGTAGCCCTGCCGAAGAATAAACGTGTCGGCACAGAGAGCGCTGAGCCGAAGGATGGCGTAAGAGAGGTGCTTGGTTCAGAGACGCTTCAGCTGGGAGATTTATCAGTCAGCAGTTATATGGATAATATTAATGATTATATGGTGCGTGAAGACAAAGAAGACGGCTCCCTGGCATTTAAGCTGAATGGAACAGACAGAGAGCTGACCTTTAGTACACATTTCAAACAGCATACTCAGAGATACGGTATTTATTGGTATTTTGAGGGAAGCGATGCAGAACCGGACAAACCGGATACACTGATTGCAAAGAAAGAAGAAGGAAGAGACGCACGTGTCAAAGGTGATGTTGTAAAACCGGGATACCCGCAGTATGAGACAGACAGCCTGCATAACCTGCAGGAGAAGAACAGTGTCGGTGGTGCAGATGATGCTCTGAACGGAGCAACCAGCCGTTATGTGGATGGAGAAGGTTATTTTGCTTACCGCATGGCAGTTCAAAAGGGAGAAAAGAACTATCTTCTCTGTAAACTGACAAAGCAGGATAACGGAAAGACATTGAAGATTTCTGTAGATGGACAGGTAATCTGTGAGGAAGTGCTGAATGAGACCGGAGACAGTGATATCTATGAAAAGAAGATTGAGATTCCTGCTTCCCTGATTGAAAAAGCAGTTTCAACAACGATTACAGAAAATGGGCAGCAGAATGTTTACGATACGGTTATCGTAAAGGTAGAAGGAACGGCAGGTACACAGTCCGCAAGACTGGTTTCTGAATTATATATTGTAACGGATTATAGACATAATGCTTCTTTGGAATCGCTGGAAGTGGCAGTGGGAACTGTGAAAGAAGATGGAGACGGATATATCATTCATGTTCCGAAGGATACAACTACAGTAAAATTAAAAGCACAGCTTACCGATCAGTATGGACTTTTGTATGTGGACGGCGAACTGGTAGATGACACAAAAGCACAGGAAGTCATACTTACAGGTGACAAGACAGAGCTGACATTTAAGGTATTTGCAGAAGACCACGAGACAGCGAAAGAATATAAGGTTACGATTCAGAAGACAGACGAGCTGCCGCCGGAGCCGCCGGTAGAGAAGCTTCCATATGTGGACGTCACAGAAGATGACTGGTTCTATGACGGCGTATATTATAATTTCGTCCAGAAAACCATGACAGGTAAAGATAAAGAACACTTTGCGCCGTATGAGAATCTTGCCAGGGCACAGTTTGCAATCATTGTACATCGTCTGCAGGGTGAGCCGAAAGTTGCATATGAGCCGACATTCCCGGATGTGGCAGATGAGGTATGGTACACGGATGCAA
>CALFCS010000078.1 GCA_937950565.1 uncultured Lachnospiraceae bacterium | reverse complement strand
CAAACGGTTTTCAAGACCGCCTCGTTATGACCACTTCGATACCTCTCCAAGTATTCTATTTTGCTGTCTTTGCTCAGCGACAATATGCATTTTAACACACAAAGATTTTATCGTCAACATCTAATTACAAATTTTTTCCTGCTCTCCCTTTATCTTTCCCTTTATTTCTCCGCATAAAAAAGATATTGGCAATATCCAGATCCTCCGGTGTTGTGATTTTTATATTCTCATACGAACCTTCAAATAACTTTACCGGCATATCCAGAATCTTTTCCACAACCATGGCATCATCTGTCACATTCTTATATTCTGCCCGCATCAGCCGGGAATATGCCTCTGTGACCAAAGACTTATCAAATATCTGCGGTGTCTGCACTGTCCAGACATATTTTCTGTCAGGTGTATTTTCCGCAAAATTGTCTTCATCCACCAGTTTTACAGTATCTTTACTCGGCATTCCTGCCGCACAGGCACGGTATTTTTCTACCATCTCATATCCCCGCCGCAAAATCTTCTCATCCACAAAAGGCCTTGCACCGTCGTGGATAAATACATACTCTCTATTCTCTGATGATTCACTGCCATCTTTCGTCTCTGCTCTGAGCGTCTTTAATCCCTGCCATACAGAATCATACCGCTCTTTTCCGCCGGGTACAACCATCCTTACCTTTGTAAGCTGATATTTTCCGACAATTTCTCTTTGCACATAGGATTCCTGTCCTGTTCCAACCACAAGTACAATATCATCAATAATTTCCGAATCCTGAAATGCCTTCAGTGAATAATAAATAATCGGCTTTCCATTAAGCTCTATATATTGTTTCTGGACAGAGGCTCCCATGCGCTTCCCCTGTCCTGCAGAAAGTACGATTGCTGTACACTTTTTCTTATCTGTAGTCTCCATAATTATCTTTCTCCCAGTTTCAGATTCGGAACTGCATTCAGATCCCAACCATGCCTGGTTCCTTTTTTATATTCATAATAAGCGGCTGCACCTATCATAGCTGCATTATCTGTACAATATATCGGAGACGGGTAATACAATTTTACCCCTCTTTCTTCACACGCTTTCTTCATCGCCTCACGAAGCGCGCTGTTAGATGCAACTCCTCCGGCAAGCGCAAATTGTTCCACCTGATATTCTTCCACAGCATGCATAGCATTTGCTACAAGCACATCCGTAACTGCCTTCTGAAAAGATGCCGCAATATCCGCCTGATTATAGGTCTCCCCCTTCATCCGGCACCCATTAATATAATTCAAAACGGCTGACTTCACCCCACTAAAGCTAAAATCATACGGTGCATCCTCTACATGTGCACGCGGAAATGTAATTGCTTCCGGATTTCCCTCTTTTGAAACTTTGTCAATCTTTGGTCCGCCCGGATATCCCAGTCCGATTGCCCTGGCCACCTTGTCAAATGCTTCTCCAGCCGCATCGTCTCTCGTTCTTCCGATAATT
>CALFCS010000077.1 GCA_937950565.1 uncultured Lachnospiraceae bacterium | reverse complement strand
AATTTACCATAATCTTTTACACGTACCAGATGTGTATGTCCTCCGGATACTACCAGCGAAAAAAACGGCGGCTTTAGCTCTTTATGCTCGATAAAATTTGCCGCGATATGGCCTTCAATATGATGCACACCGACCAAAGGCTTTTTTGCCGCATAAGCAATCGCTTTCGCTTCCGCCACACCGACAAGAAGCGCACCTACAAGTCCGGGACCGTAAGTGACGCCGATTGCATCTATATCCTGAAGCGTAACCTTTGCCTCCAGAAGAGCCGCTTCAATCACCTGATTTATTTTTTCTATATGCTTTCTTGACGCAATTTCCGGCACAACACCCCCATACAAAGTATGAAGCGCTATCTGCGATGAAATAATATTCGAGAGAACCTCTCTTCCATTTTTTACAACAGCGGCCGCTGTCTCATCGCAGGAGCTTTCAATTGCAAGAATTAATATATCCTTCTCCACGTTCTCATTCATCACTTTCACAACCCTTTTATCAATCTGAAAATACAAGCTCTACCGAGCGTTTATCTTTTGCCGCAACTGCCCCTGGAAAAATCGCCCGCACTTCATCCATATATTCCTCCGGCCTGGTAAGCGACGGACTGTAATGTGTTAGCCACATTTCCTTCACAGCAGCCTCTTTCGCAATCTGTGCTGCTTCATAAAATGTCATATGCTTATATTCTCTCGCCTTTTTCAGCTTGTCCTTTTCCCCATACATTCCTTCGCAAATAAACAAATCCGAACCGGCTGCATTTTTCTTAATAGATTCTGTCGGGCGGGTATCTGTACAATAAGTAAGCTTAATTCCCTTTCTGGCTGGGCCAAGCACCATATCCGGTGTATACACCGCACCCTCAAACTCCACTTGTTCTCCCCTTTGCAGAATTCCCCAGAATTTTTGTGGAATTCCGGCCGCATTTGCACGTTCCACATCAAATCTTCCTGCCCGGTCTATCTCCATCGTATATCCATAACAGGTCACATTGTGATTTACACGGAATGCTCTCAGGCGGTATCCATTCATTTCAAACGTCTGCTCTGCCTCTGTAATCTCGATATATTTGATAGAAAACGGTAGCTCCGGTGCAATCACTCTGAGGGAATTTACCACACGTTCCAGTCCCTTTGGCCCAATCATTGTAAGCGGCTCCGTGCGGTCTGCATTTCCCATCGTAAGAAGCAGCCCCGGGAGCCCGCTGATATGATCCCCATGATAATGAGTAAAACAAATTACATCAATTGGTTTAAAACTCCATCCTTTTTCTTTGATTGCAATCTGTGTTCCTTCCCCACAGTCAATTAACACACTGCTTCCATTATAACGTACCATAAGCGCTGTAAGCCAACGGTACGGAAGCGGCATCATTCCGCCTGTTCCTAACAAACATACATCTAACATAGTCTACCTCAATCTTCTATTTTAATCTGAAACCCTTTCACAAGCTCATCATAACAATGCTCGCACAGATCAAATTCGTCCACCCGGTTATCCTTGTCAGAAAAATATCCCCAGCGCTTTTCCACATGCAGTACATCCTCCCGGGGAACCCCTTTTATGACCGGAATTTCTCTTCCGCATTTATTACACACAAGCTTCTCGATTTCTTTTGTTTCTTTTACTACCGTATTATACTGGCGCATACAATTCCTCCTGCGTATATTCGCTTGATTTTTTTCTGTTACGCCTACATTATATCTTCTGTCTATCTGTTTTCCTAGTGGAAACGAATGTCAATATTTCCATTCATCTCTGCCTACAATTCTATCCTACGGCTCATAAGTATAGCATTTTCTGCCGGATTCGTATAGAACCTTTTTCGAATTCCATCCTGTACAAATCCATTTTTTTTATAAAATGCAATTGCTGCCAGATTGCTTTCCCTTACATCCAGCATAATTTTGTTTATTTTATTTTCCCGGCAGAACTTTACTGTCTCTGCAAAAAGCATACTCGCTGCTCCCTGCCTTCGGAAATTTTCCTTCACGGCAATCCTCGCAATCTCGCACTCATCCAGCACATAATACAACACGACATATCCCGCCAGCTCGCAAGACTCCCACACCCCGTATATTTTTGCACAAGGCTGCTGCAGAGTACTGATAATACTTTGTCTGCTCCACGCATCTGAAAAGATCATGCCCTCCAAACCAGCTACTTCTTCTGCCTGTTCTTCCGTAACCCCTTCGATTCTTAACATTTCTGCTTTTCCTTCTGCTCTCTTTCCTGCCTTTCACGTTCCGCCTGTGATACCCGCAGATAATCCGGCTGATGTTCTGCTGCAGTCTCTGTTTTCCCCTCTTCATAATACCGAATCGCCAGCGCTCCGACAGATGCCGCTCTCTGCCGGTTCATATTGGCAGGCGCAAAGGAAATCTCACAATCAGCCATAATCCGGTCAGTCAATGCTTCTTTAAACACCGGGACTCCGTCTCCCAGAAAAGTAATTCTTTTCTGATAAGTATGAAGTCTTTCACCCAATTCTTCTATACTTACCGCCATCTGATCCTCAAGAACGACTAATTCCTTTCCTCTGAATTCATAAATTCCAGTATACACCTGTCCTCGCCTTGCATCCATAATCGGACATACGATACCATCTGTGCCACACAGATTATAAGCCAACCCTTCCAGGGTCGGCACATGAATCAAAGGTTTATCAAGCGCAAGTCCTAATCCTTTCGCCGTAGCAGAACCAATTCGAAGTCCGGTAAAAGAGCCGGGCCCTCCTGCAACCGCAATCGCATCAATGGCAGTCAAATCAAGCTCAATCATCTTCGCCACCTCGTCTAACATAGGCAGTAACGTCTGCGAGTGTGTTTTTTTATAATTGACCGTGTATTCTGCAATTGTCTCTTCCTCTTTCGCTCCGCTTTCCACAACGGCCACACTTGCCACAAGTCCGGAGCTGTCCAGTGCTAATATTCGCATATGCTAATCCTCCGATAATCGAAACCTTTTTCCAAATCTTTCTCTATCTTTACCTCCGTATAATGTTCCGGGAGAATCTCTTCAATCAGATTGGCCCATTCAATTAAGCTTACACCTTCCCCGTAAATATAATCTTCATAGCCAATCTCATCCATTTCTTCCACGTCACCAATCCGGTAAACATCAAAATGATAAAAAGGCAGTTTGCCTTCCTCGTATACCTGAACAATCGTAAAGGTGGGACTGCTTACCGGTTCTTCAATACCAAGACCTGCCGCCAGTCCCTTCGTAAAAACTGTCTTTCCAACTCCCAGCTCCCCAATCAACGTGTATACCTGCCCGGCATACGAAGCCGCTCCCAGTTCACGCCCGAGCTCATAAGTTTCTTTTTCACTATATGTTTCATAAATCATAAACGGTTCTCTTCCTTATCAATCTCATATTCTTACATCTTATCCCTTCACGCCCTGTACGTCAAGTTCAAACCGATATGCATTTTTCTTATGATAAGTTTCCCCTTTTTTACAAATGGTGCTTGCAAAATTGTCATGATGAATAGCATCCGGGAAATACTGCAGCTCCAGACATACAGCGCTGCGCCTCGGATAAATGGCTCCATTCTTTCCGGTTTCGCCATTCAGAAAATTAGCCGTATACAGGTGCACGCCCGGATATTCCGTATAGGCTGTCATCTTAATTCCACTTTTTTCTGATTCCAGTGTTGCAGCTTTCCGATATCCTTCTCCTTTCAGAAGATAGCTGGTATCATAACCATGCCCACACTTGAGTGCATCACAATCTGCCTCAATATCACGCCCAAGCTCCTTTGGCTCAGAAAAATCCATTGCGGTTCCTTTTGTCTCCAATATCCTGCCTGTCGGAAGGTACTCCGCATTCGGCTCCGCATATTTATCTGCATTTATCCACACCTTCTGATCCAGCACAGTCCCAGCGTCATGCCCGTTCAGATTAAAATAACTGTGATTCGTAAGATTTATCAAAGTATCTGCATCGGGCGTAGCCTGATACTCAATCTGAATCTCATTCTCGTCCGTCAGTGTATAGGTTGTATAAATGGTCACATTTCCCGGGTACCCCTGATCCATGTGCGGACTGAACAGGGAAAATGTAATGGAATTTTCTTCTGTCTTCTCCACCTTCCACAATCTCTTTCCATAATAATCCGGACCGCTGTGATTGCAATTCTTTCCATTATCATTTTTACACAATTCATAAGTCTTTCCATTCAATTCAAAAGCAGCCCCGGCAATACGGTTTGCACACCTTCCGACAATATATCCCAGATAAAGTTCGTCCGCTTCATAATCTTCCACACGGTCATAACCCAGAACCACATCCAGCTCTTTACCATATCTATCCTTTACAATGACAGATACAAGAATTGCCCCAAAATCTGTCACTCTCATCTGCATTCCTGAAGAATTTGTAAATGTATATAAAGAAACCGGCTCACCATTCTTTGTTTTTCCAAATTCTGTTTTTCTAAAGCTCATAACTCTCTCTCCTTCTATCTATTCATACGAAGTACCGGACTAATTTTTTTATAAATTAAAAATACAATTATGGATACAAGGACTCCTTTTAAAAGATTAAACGGCGCTACTGCAAATAAGACAAAAGTAGTCAGACTTGTAATATTTCCGTTCAAAGCGCTACCCATCCCTACCAGTGCATCAATTGGCATTCCAAAGGCTTTGGAATATGCAGGAAGAAGTATAAATGCATTCAGGAAACATCCCACAATTGTCATAAAGAGCGTTCCTGTTACCATCCCGATAACAGCGCCTTTTCGTGTATGTTTGATTTTATAAATAACTGCTGCCGGAACTACCAGCGCACATCCAATCAGGAAATTCGCAATTTCCCCGACCCCGGCTGTCACCGTTCCATTAATCGCAAAATTCAGAAGAATCTTAAGAAATTCAATAATAATACCTGCCACCGGTCCCATTGTAAAGCATCCGATCAAAATCGGAACCTCACTGAAATCAATCTCATAAAAGGATGGGGCGAACGGAAGCGGAATTTCAAACAACATCAAAACAACTGATATTGCTGCCAACATTCCAATCTGTGCCATCATCCTTACTTTTGTTTTTGCCTTTGCATTTGAATCTGTTACTACATTTGTACCCATCGTTTCTCTCCTTTTCCGCAAAAAATACCCCGATACAAAAAGTATCGGGGTATCATGCTCTTCTTTCATCAAAAATAATTCCAGAACAACTCTTCTCTCATCCAGACTTTACTGTCGGTTCCGGAATTCATGCACTCATGTCACCGGATCAGCTGCTGTGAAACATCACATACAGGTCGCGGACTATACCGCCGGTTGGGAATTTCACCCGACCCCGAAGAATTTCTTCTTTTTTACATACCCAGTATAACTCACTTCGTTTACAGATACAAGTGTTATCTTTATAACAATATCATTTTTTTAACCTTCCTTTTTCCACATTTGGCTGGATAAAATTCTCGCGGGCATATTTCCACAATTCTTTTGAGCCTTCTGCCGTACGCGCGTTTCTTCCAAGAACCTGTGAAAGATGCACTCCGTGCTCCACCCAGCTTTTCCCATCTGTCGCCGCATTCAGCATTAACGGCTGGACACAATCCATCGTGTGGGCAAATTTGGCCTCCGGAGTCTCCCATGCCTCAAATTCATCCCAGAGTGCACGCAGGCTTTCTTTCTGGTCATCAGGAAGCAGGCCATAGATTCTGTCCGCGGCAGCCAACTCCCGCTTCTCCTTCGTTTTATTTCCCTCTTCATCATACGCATAAGTATCCCCGGCATCAATTTCCACCAGGTCATGAAGCAACAGCATTGTCACTGTCTTGAGCACATCTATCTTTTCCTCTGCATATTCACTCAATAGAATCGTCATAAGCGCCATATGCCACGCATGCTCTGCATCATTTTCTTTTCTCTGTCCATCTGACAGATACGTCTGCCGTCCGATAAACTTTTCTTTATCTATCTCCCGGATAAAATCAAATTGCCGCTCTAATCTTTCTCTTTTATTTTCCATCTTCTATTCTTCTTCCCTATTTTTTATTCTGCCGCTTACTCTCTCTTAGGCTTCTTTCCGCTTCTTATTTTACCATAAAGGCATATGTTCTCACTAGGCTCGTAAAAAACCTCGCCAAGTGTTCACATTATACCACATATATAAGCAGAACTCCATTTATTAATATTAAAAACAAAGGAATTTGAAAACGGGGCCATCGTTGACATTCGACAAAATTTGTGTCATAATACGTTTGTAAAACCCGCAAGGGAGTGGATTTTTAAAGAGAAATCTTTTTTCGCCACACAATCGCCGGAAGGCTGTTGTGTGGTTTTTTATCGTACAGGAAACTGTGCTCCCTGTGAAACAAAAACCCTGCGGGAGGATACACACTTGTGCGAAAAGAAAGGAATGAAAACTTATGGACCAAACTTTTATGAAAGAGAAAAAAATACTGCCATTGGTACTATCCATGTCACTGCCGATGGTACTGTCTATGGCTGTCAATTCACTGTATAATATTATCGACAGCTATTTTGTGGCAAAATTAAGCGAAGATGCCATGACTGCTCTGGCACTTGTCTATCCGGTGCAGAATTTTATTAATGCGATTGCGATTGGATTTGGAATTGGAATTAATGCATGTGTAGCCTTTCACCTGGGAGCAAATGATACCAGGCATACAAACCAGACTGCTACACTTGGTCTGTTTCTCAGCCTTATCCACGGTATTATCCTGACGATTACATGCATTTCTATCATGCCGTTTTTCCTGCACATTTTTTCTTCTAACGAAGAAATTATCGGACTTGCGTTAACTTATTCCTCACGGGCATTTTTATTCTCTACAGTCATTACCTTGCAGCTGTTTTTTGAGAAAATATACCAGTCCATCGGGCAGATGAAAGTTACCATGTTCTGCATGATCTGTGGATTTACCGCCAATATTATCCTTGATCCTCTGATGATTTTTGGAATCGGCTGTTTCCCTGCCATGGGAATTGCGGGCGCCGCTTATGCTACCGGAATCGGACAGACTTTGTCCCTGCTTATTTATATTTTCCTTTATACATTCAAACCGATTCCGATAAAAATAAAACGTAATTGCATGAAATTCGATAAAGCTATCATTGCAAAACTTTACTCTGTAGGGATATCGGCAACCCTCACCCTTGCCCTGCCTTCCCTCCTGATTTCCGTATTAAATGGTATTCTTGCAGGATTTTCAGAAAAATATGTTCTGGTACTGGGCGTCTATTACAAGCTCCAGACCTTTATCTATCTGACTGCCAACGGAATCATCCAGGGAATACGCCCGCTTATGGGATACAACTACGGCGCAAACGAATATGAACGTGTCCACAAAATATATACGACTACCCTCAAGCTTACCGCTGGTGTTATGGCCGTCGGCACCCTGTTATCGTGGCTTATCCCCGGACAGTTAATCGGATTATTTACTTCCAGTACACAGACGATTGAAATCGGCACGACTGCCCTTCATATCATCAGCCTTGGTTTTATTGTATCTGCTGTATCTGTCACCTGTTCCGGTGCGCTGGAAGGACTGGGAAAGGGTATCCCCTCCCTATGCATCTCCTTACTCCGTTATATGATCATCATCGTGCCGGCAGCGCTTATATTCAGCAGTATACTCGGCGCGAGCGGTGTGTGGTGGGCATTCTGCTTTACTGAATTCGTGACAGCCATCCTGTCATGGGTGATTTATAAAAGAGCCAGCGCCTGACGGCACTGACTCTTTTCAACACTTGCTTAAGTGCTTTTTCGTCTAATCCGCATTGCTTGCCGCAATTTTCACACGGCTCCACAAATTACTGATTATTTTTTTCACATCTTCATTGTAGACAAACACTTCATCCATATCATTTCCACTCCGTGGTATATAGGCATTAATTCCTTCGAAATCCCCGCTCTCCCCAGACAAGGTGTCCATAACTTCCTGGTTTGCAGAAGTATAACCTACATAGCTGGAATTATCATATGCACCATCATAATCACTCGCATAATTAATAAATGCATGGGCAAGCTCCGGATTCTTTGCGTTTTTCGGAATCACCATCGCATCTGACCAGAGATTCGTTCCCGTCTCTGGAAGATAGAATCCCATATTTTCATTTTCTGCCATCACGTAAGTCGCATCCCCGGAATATATTAGTCCCAGAGCCTTTCTTCCCTGTGCCATATTGTCAATAATCTCATCCATGACAATCTCCGGTTCCATCGTCTGTACGCACTGTACCAGCCAGTCAAAGGCTTCTTCTATTTCCTGCTCATTGTCCGTATTCATGGAATACCCAAGCGCCTTGAGCGCCATCATAAATGCGTCCCGTTCAGAATCATACAGATAGATATCTCCTTTATATTTCTCATCCAGAAAAATGTTATAGCCTTCTTTTTCCAAATCCTTTTCCTCTACCTTTGTCTTATCGTACACAATCCCGACTGTCCCCCAAAAATAAGGAACAGAATATTCATTCTTCGGGTCATAAGGAAGTCCCTTCACAGATTCTGTCAGTTTATCCATGCAGTCAAGCTTCGAATGGTCAAGCTTCTGAAGCAGGTCTTCTGAAATCAGCCTCTGAATCATATAATCACTTGGCACGAGAATATCATAAGCTTCTCCATTCGCCACCTTAATATACATCTGTTCATTGGAATCAAAATTCTCCATCACAACCTTCGCCCCGGTCAGCTCTTCAAAGTCGCCCACGATATTTTCACCGGTATATTCTCCCCAGTTGTAAATGTGAAGCGTCTGTCCTTCAAACGGCCGCCTGGAATCCCCCTGTTTGTGATAAACAATGCCTGCAACAAGCGCCAGCACACATAAAACAGATACGATTGGAACAAGAAGCCTTCTTTTGCCAATCTCTTCTTTTCTCTCCCTCTTTGCCGCAAGAAGCGGAGCCAGATTAACAGTCACCAGCACTACCGTAATAATCACAACTACAAGCGTAGAGATTGCATTGATACTCGGATTGACACGTTTGCTCATCGTATATACCATGATGCTTAAATTCTTCACTCCGCCACCCGTGACGAAATAAGAAATAATAAAATCATCCACTGACATCGTAAATGCTATCAGCGCCCCGGACACGATTCCCGGCGTAATCTGAGGCACAATAACTTTTGTAAGCGCCTGCCACGGCGTTGCGCCAAGATCCATCGCGGCATCTGCAAGATTCGGGTCGAGAGAGCGGATCTTCGGCATAACCGATAACATGACATAAGGGATACAGAAAGCGATATGTGCAAGAAGCATCGTCACATATCCCTTCTCAACCTTGAATGTAATAAAAAGCAGCATAAATCCAATGGCTGTCACAATCTCTGGATTCATAATCGGCAGATTATTCACCTGCTCCATCAAATCCCGCACAAGCTTCTTTGATTTACTCAGACCGATAGCTGCAATTGTACCGGCAACCGTCGAAATAAAAGTTGCCGCAACCGCCACACCAAAGGGCGTATAAAGCGCCTCCATCATATCTCCGGACTCTAGCATATGACGATACCAGCGCAGAGAAAATCCGGTAAAACTGGTCAGAGATTTTCCATCGTTAAAGGAAAATATAACCATGTACAAAATCGGCAGGTAGAAAAACACTATCATCAGAACCATCAACAGATTACCGGCGGGATGTTTTCTTTTTTTCATATGTCTTATTCCTCCTTCCCACCCTGGTTCTTAATCTCAAGCCTGCGCACCACCATCATAAGAAGCATCATAACTGCTGCCATAATCATGGAAATCGCACTTCCAAAATTCCACTCTCCTACGGTAATAAACTGATTTTCAATCAGATTACCGATGAGGAAGTACTGTCCGCCGCCAAGAAGCTTTGGAATAAAGAAGGAGCTGACCGCAGGAAGGAACACAAGCGTAATCCCATTGACAACTCCCGGGAGCGACAGCGGTAACGTAACACGAACAAAAGTCTGAACAGGATTCGCTCCCAAATCTGCACTCGCTTCTAAGAGGGACATGTCCATTTTGCACAAAGCAGTATGAATCTGCAGAATCATAAAGGGAAGAAAATTGTATACCATGCCAAGTAATACCGCTCCTTCTGTATACAGAAGTTCCGTATTCCCCAGTCCGAATATTCCCAATATCTTCTGGATAAATCCGCCTTCACTGAGCAGACCAATCCACGCATAAGTTCTTACAAGCATATTAATCCACATCGGGATTGTAATCGCCAGTACAAGTACATTCTGCATGCGCTCGCTACTCCGTGAAATAAAGTATGCCGCAGGATAGCCAAGCAACAGACAGATGATGGTTGTCTTCACTGCAATCCACAGGGAACGCCAAAGGATAATCAAAAAATCCGGGTCGGTAAAGAATTTGACGTAATGGTCGATTGTCATGGAAAAGGATATAATGCTGTTTCCCGGCTCTGTAATAGAGTAAAGTGCAATAAGCACCATCGGAAGAACCAGCATAACCACTGCCCAGACAATGTATGGGACTGCAAGCTGTGAAAATCGTTTCATCTAAAATGTCATCCTCGACATAACATGTATATCTTCCGGGAAGAATGTCAGGCCGACCTCCTGTCCTTCCTCCGAGTAATCCGTCGTGTGTATCTTAAATTCACGTCCGGCTGTAGAAAATGTAATCTTATAAATTCCTTCTGTAACATTTTCCGAATCAAAATCGTAATCTACGCTGATATCGACACTTTGTTCTTCGTCGCTTAGCTTCCATCCCTGCGCATTTGCCCAGGTCTTAAGATCCGTATCCAACGCCTGAGATTCTTTAATCTCATCTACCGTCGTCATAAAATTAAAAGCCATGACCGCCTCATTTGCCTTTTCATTTTTTACAAATGGCTGATTTACTACAAAAATCATCCGTTCAATACTCGTGCCATTGGCAGTGGAAAATACAACCGGATACTGTCCTTCTTCCTCCTGCACGTTATATTCCAGCTTTGCAATGGAAATATACTCATCCGTCTCCGGATTCCATGCCTGGGCATTGGAACGCGCAATAATCTCTTTATCGTCCAGATTCTTAACATCTTCTACGTCTACATAAAAATTCGTAGCGCTGATTTTCTCTTTTCCCTCTTCTCCGGTCACGTCATGATTATGCGTGACTCTCATATTCACGGTGACTTTCGTACCCGGCACGGTCTCTACCATAATTTCATAATGAACCCCCTTAAAAAGGACACTCCGCACCTGGCCAGTCATCTTTCCTTCACCTACACCAACAATATCTATATCCTCCGGACGAATCACAACATCCACCGGTTCTTCTTTCTTAAAACCAAAATCCACACAGTCAAAGGTAATATCATCGAAGCGGACCTTATAATCCTCCAGCATAATTCCCGGAATAATATTACTCTCGCCGATAAAGTTCGCAACATAACGGTTAGCGGGCTCATTATAGATTTCCTGGGGCGTTCCAATCTGCTGAATCTCACCATTCTTCATAACGACAATCTTATCCGACATCGTAAGCGCTTCTTCCTGGTCATGAGTCACGAAAATGAATGTAATCCCAACCTCCTGCTGAATCCGTTTCAGCTCATACTGCATTTCTTTCCGAAGCTTTAAGTCAAGCGCCGCAAGAGGTTCATCAAGAAGCAGTACCTTCGGTTCATTCACAAGCGCACGCGCAATGGCGACTCTCTGCTGCTGCCCTCCTGAAAGAAGCGTTGTGTTCTTATTTTCATACCCCTCCAGGCCAATCAGCTTTAACATCTTCATTACCTTCTGCTCGATGACATCCTTGCTCATTTTATTTATTTTCAGCCCGAATGCAATATTTTCATAAACGCTCAGATGCGGAAACAACGCATATTTTTGAAAAACAGTATTTAATTCCCTTTCATACGGGGGCTTATTGCTAATCTCTTCCCCGTCAAAAACAACCTCACCCTCGTCTGCGTCCAGAAATCCGCCCAGAATACGGAGCAGCGTCGTCTTACCGCATCCCGAAGGCCCAAGCAGGGTCACAAATTCATTTTCATTAATATCAAGATTGACACCCTTTAATACAATCTGCCCGTCAAAGCTTTTCACAATATTCCGGAACTCTATCAGCTTTTTTTGTTCCATTATCACCTTCTCCTCTCTAAAATGTGCCGTTCACAAATATCTCTATTCCTATTATAATTAAAATCATTCCTCCAAGCAACGATGCTTTCCCGGAAGACTTTGTCCCAAATTTTCTTCCAATCAAAATCCCGGCCATACAAATCACAAATGTCACTGCCGCAATAATCACCGAACAGACCAGCGCCATAAGGAAGTCATAACCGGATATCGTAAAACCGACAGACAATGCGTCAATGGAGGTTGCCACCCCCTGTATGAGAAGTGCGGCAAGTCCGACTCCTACGCTCTTCTCCTCCTCCTTCGTGCTGAAAGCTTCCAGTATCATCTGCCCGCCAATAAAAAGCAAAAGCGCCAGCGCTATCCATGGCACAAATTTCTGAAATGCCTGAAAATACCGCACAATCGTATGCACACACACCCACCCGGCCAACGGCATCACTGCCTGGAAAAGCGCAAAGATTCCGGCAATCCCGCACATTTTTCTCTTTGTCATATATGGCTCATTCAGACCATTTGCAAGTGATACGGAAAACGCATCCATAGCAAGCCCGACTCCAAGGGCCGCGCTTTTTATTAACAACATAAAATCCCATTCCATAAGCGTTCCAATCCCTCTGATTTTGATAGATAATAGCATACTTCGACACCCCTGTCAAACACCGCAAAATCTTTTAATATTTTGTTGACTTTACTCTGGTAAACTGATAACATTGTACCGTAGCAAAAATATATTTAAAAATGAGGAGATTATATTATGAAAAAATTATTTGCACTTATGTTATCTTGTGCCATGGTTCTTTCACTGGCGGCATGCGGAGGCAAAGACTCTGACAGCGATATGGAGTATGTAAAGGACAAAGGCGTCTTAACCGTAGGTATCACCGACTTTGAGCCAATGGACTACAAAGATGATAACGATGAATGGATTGGTTTTGATGCTGATATGGCAAAAGCTTTTGCCAAGAGTCTCGGAGTTGATGTTGAGTTTGTAGAAATCGACTGGGACAACAAGGTTATGGAATTAGATGGAAAGACCATCGACTGTGTATGGAACGGAATGACTCTGACGGATGAAGTGACAAGCTCTATGGAATGCTCCAATGCTTACTGCAACAACGCACAGGTTGTAATCGTTCCTGCTGACAAGGCTGACAAATACCAGGATAAGGACAGCTTAAAGGATCTTTCTTTCGCTGCTGAAGCAGGAAGCGCAGGAGAGGCAGAGCTTGAAGCACTTGAGCTGAAATGTACTCCTGTCAAAGACCAGGCTACCGCTCTTATGGAAGTTGCCGCAGGCACATCAGACGCCGCAGTTATTGATTCTCTTATGGCTGCCGCTATGGTAGGCGAGGGCACAGGATATGCGGACCTCACTTATACGGTTGGTCTTAACAGTGAAGAATATGGTGTTGGTTTCCGTAAAGGCTCAGACCTTGCAGAGGCATTGAACAAATTCTTTGCTGACAGCTACAAAGACGGAACGATGAAGGAATGCGCTGAAAAATATAAAGTACAGGCTGCTCTTATTGAACAGTAATATTGGATTAGAATTATGGAACTATTTATCAAACAACTGCCGACTGTAGTCGGCGCTTTAAATGTTGGTTTTATCCAGACATTAAAATTATTTTTTATCACATTAATCGGGGCTTTTCCGCTTGGACTGATTATTGCCTTTGGCTCCATGTCACGTTTCAAGCCTTTAAGCTACCTGACAAAATTGATTGTATGGATTGTCCGCGGAACACCTTTGATGATTCAGCTTCTGATTATCTATTTCTTCCCCGGACTGGTACTACATAATCCCATCTGGGGCGGCGGTGAAACCGGACGTTTTCTGGCGGCATCCGTATCATTCATCCTGAATTATGCCTGCTATTTCTCTGAAATATACAGAGGTGGTATCCAGGGTGTGCCGATTGGGCAGGAAGAAGCCGGTCTCGTACTTGGTATGACAAGGAAACAGATTTTCTTCAAAGTTACTCTGCTTCAGATGATCAAACGGATTGTACCGCCGATGTCCAATGAGATTATCACACTCGTAAAGGACACCTCTCTTGCACGTATCATTGCGCTGCAGGAGGTTATCTGGGCAGGACAGGCGTTTATGAAAGGCTCCCACGGCATATCGGGTGCAATCTGGCCTCTGTTCTTTACAGCCATTTATTACCTTATTTTCAACGGCATCCTCACGCTTTTATTAGGACGCCTGGAAAGAAAACTGGATTATTTCAGATAGGAGGATGAAGAAATGGCAATATTAGAAGTTGAACACATATGTAAATCATTTAACCACACAGAGGTATTAAAAGACATAAGTTTTTCTTTGGAAAAAGGGCAGGTTGTATCTATTATCGGTTCTTCCGGAAGTGGTAAGACGACTCTCCTTCGGTGTCTGAATTTTCTGGAAAGACCCGATAAGGGAATCATCCGTGTCAGCAATGAAACACTGTTTGATTCAGACGACCCTTCTACGCAGAACGAGGCTGCTATCCGCAGAAAGAGACTGCATTTTGGTCTGGTATTCCAGTCCTTTAACCTGTTTCCACAGTATACGGCTCTTCAGAATGTTATGCTGGCAAAGGAGCTGCTGGCATCCGAGCAGCCGGATTATAAAGCAAATAAGAAAGCGATTCACGAGAGCATTGAAGCCCAGGCAAAAGAACTGTTAAAGCAGATGGGGCTTGAAAACCGGATGGATAACTATCCGCATCAGCTCTCAGGCGGCCAGTGCCAGCGTGTGGCAATTGCCCGCGCCCTTGCAATGGAGCCGGATATCCTTTGCTTTGACGAGCCGACTTCCGCACTTGACCCGGAGCTTACCGGCGAAGTTTTAAAAGTAATAAAAGAGCTTGCAGATAAAAATACGACAATGGTAATTGTAACTCACGAGATGGCGTTTGCCAGAGATGTTGCAAACCAGGTTATTTTCATGGATGATGGTTATATTGTAGAACAGGGAGATCCAAAAGAAGTATTTGAACACCCGAAGGAAGAACGGACGAGACAATTCCTCTCCCGCTTCTCCCAGGGATAAAAAATAAAAGATAAAAGTATGCAAAAGCCATGGCAAATATCAAACTGATGCCATGGCTTTTTTATTTTCTTATTCTGCTTTCGGGTAGCGGATCTCTACCAGAGTCAGCCCGTTCGCCGGTGCAGTTACGCCCTCCGCTGTCCGCTCCTTCGCTTCGAGTATATCACGCACCTTTTCCGGTGTATAAAATCCTCTCCCAACGCGGATTAAGATTCCTGCGATAATCCTCACCATATTATATAAGAAACCATTTCCCGTAACTCTTATGGTAAGATCCGTTCCGTCCGCACATATTTCTATACTGTCAATTCTTCTTACTGTATCGAAAGCATTTGTGCGCACATTACAGAAACTTGCGAAATCATGCTCTCCGATTAAATAAGAAGCGCCCTTACGCATATTCTCTACATCCAGCGGAAAAGAGACAAACGTACTATATCTCCTTTTTAATGGATTCGGAGCCTTTGCATTATAGATATGATATTCATAGGTCTTCGTGATTCCGTCCTGATACCTGGGATGCCAGTCCAAAGGAACTTCCTCTGAGCTTACCACTACAATATCTTCCGGAAGCTTCCGGTTCAGTGCATATGCCATTCTGTCGCCCGGAATCGAAGATTCTGTATCAAAAACAGCCACATTTCCCAGTGCATGCACCCCGGAATCCGTCCGGCTTGCACCGATAATATGAATCTCCTCACCCGTAACCTTACAGACTGCCTTGTTCAGCACTTCTTCAACCGTAATACCATTTGGCTGAATCTGCCAGCCGCAATAATCTGTGCCGTCATACGCGACAACTATCTTTATTCTCTTCATAACCCGCCTCTAAAAAATCCAAATATGAAACGGCACGTATCTGCCAATCACAAATACAGCAGCAACATAAAAGAGAACAACCCCATATGCCATCCGGTCTCTGCTCTTATACTTCAAGGGCTTCATCTTCGTTCTTCCCTCGCCGCCCCGGTAACATCTTGCCTCCATTGCCATAGCAAGGTCATTTGCCCGGCGGAATGCAGAGATAAATAACGGAACAAGGATTGGAACCATGCTCTTTGCCCGCTGGATCATATTGCCGCTCTCAAGGTCCGCCCCTCTGGCAATCTGCGCCTTCATGATCTTATCCGTTTCTTCCAGAAGAATCGGGATAAAACGAAGCGCGATAGACATCATCATCGCTACCTCATGCACCGGCACATGAATCTTATTGAGCGGATATAACAGCTTCTCAATACCGTCTGTCAGCTCATTT
>CALFCS010000076.1 GCA_937950565.1 uncultured Lachnospiraceae bacterium | reverse complement strand
AGAAAAGAAAAAAGTAATCTTTGAGATAAAAGCATCACAGCTTGCATTTCTGGATAGAAGGATGAAATGGAAGATTGAGAAAGGAACTATTGAGGCAGAAATAGGAGGCTCTTCAGAGGATATCAGACTAAGCGGCGCTTTTGAGATTGCAGAAAATGGATGGGTTGCCGGAAGAGACAGAGCGTTTTATGCAGATGTGACAGTGGAGTAAAGAGAATGGTTAAAAATAGAAAATTGCTTGCAGAGCAGCTGGTAGAAGAATCGGTTGTTCTGCTGAAAAATGAGAATCAGCTTCTTCCGCTTCAGGAAGGACAGACAGTTGCTGTGTTCGGACGATCAGCACTTGTGACCTATGTTTCCGGAAATGGTTCCGGAGCGGCAAGAGGAGCAGAAAGCAGTAATATCATAATAGAACTTGAGAAAGCAGGAATCTCTGTATGTGAGGAGTTAAAACAGTACTATCTGCAGCAGCGGGAAGCGGAAGCAGCGAATCCGCAGGAAAAATTCGATTTTTCCCAGATGAAGGAGGCAGTAAACAGCGGCCTGATGTATGAGATATTTGGAACGTACCATGCGCCGGTACCGGAGTATCCGATTCCGGAATGTCTGCTGACTAATGTGAGAGACAAGACAAACACCGCAATTCTTGTGCTAGGAAGAAATGCAGGCGGAGAGGAATGTGACAGAAGATTGGAAGGAGATTATTATCTTACCGAAGAAGAAAAGAAGCTGGTCAGCCAGGTGTGCGAAAACTTCCCGGAAGTCATTGTAATCCTTAATGTAAATGGACTTATTGACCTGGAATGGACAACAAAGTATGCTTCCGTAAAAAGTATTCTGTTCCTTGGTCTTCCGGGAGAGGGTGGTGCAAAGGCTGTTGCAGAAATCATTAAAGGTAATGTTTCCCCTTCCGGAAAGCTGGCATTTACAATTGCACACAGGTATGAGGATTATCCTTCTGCAAAGCATTTTTCATGGGACAAGGAGAAGGAAGAACATATTCTGACTTATGAAGATTATGGACTGGATGCGGAAGAAAACGGGAGTTTCGGTTTCCGAAAAAGCCCGGTGACCGTATATCAGGAGGATATCTATAACGGCTACCGGTATTTCAGTTCTTTTGGGAAAGAGGTACTATTTCCATTCGGACATGGGCTTTCCTACACAAAATTTGCATTAGATGCGGCCGCTGTTTCAAAAGAAGAAGACGGGATAACTATAATAATTGATGTGAAGAATGTCGGACTCTGTGCAGGCAGGGAAGTCGTGCAAATCTATGTTTCTATGCCGGATGGAAAAACAGAAAAAGCAGAGAGAGAATTAAAGGGATTCGCCAAGACAGAAGTTTTGAAACCGGGAGAGAAAACAAGTGTGTCAATCCATATACCATGGGATGGACTTTCGTGTTATGAGGAAAAATCCTCCGTATGGCTGATTGAGAAGGGACGATATAAGCTCAGAATGGGAACGTCCTCGGAAGAGACCGTCTGCATCTGTGAGTTAGATGTTTCGGAGGACATTATATACAGCATTTGTCGTTCAGCGCTTGGGTTGAAAGCATGTAATGATGGAAAACTTACGTTTTTAAAGAAAAATTGCCTGAAAGACCAGGAGTTGCCGAGTGATGCATGCGGCGGAGTCTGTGAAGAAAATCCAATGTATAAACTAACGCTTTCAGGAATTGATGTCAAACCGGAGAAAAGAGAGGCGGGGCAGGGAAGGCAGGTAAGAGATTTTTCAGATTTCACAGAGGAACAGCTTGCGGCACTTCTCGTAGGCTACGGTTCCGGAATTCCCTTTGCAGGATTTCTGGATACAACGTTTCCGGAGACCATCTGTGATAAAGAAGGAAAGCCTTTGACCTGCAATGATCATCCGGCAGGGCATAATGGATATGTGTCACCAGCAATCAAAGATAAAGGAATCCATTCTGTTTTCTATATGGATGGACCTGCCGGAATCGGGAGAACTGCGTGGCCGACGGAAATGCTGCTGGCATGTGCGTTTAATAAAGAGGCGTGGTACAGATTTGGAGAAGCAGTGGGGGCAGAGTGTGAGGAAGCACAGGTTGATGTGTGGCTCGCACCTGCAGTAAATCTTCACCGAAATCCGTTGTGTGGTAGAAACTTTGAGTATTTTTCAGAAGATCCTTTTCTTACAGGAGTGTGTGCCTGCGCAATTACAAAAGGCGTACAGGAAAATCATCAGGTACTGGTGTGTCCAAAGCATTTCGCAGTTAATGAGCAGGAAACCTACCGCAGGGGAAACGCAAAGAAACAGTATGACGCAGTAGATTCTGTTATTACGGAACGGGCAGCCCGGGAACTGTATCTGAAACCATTTGAAATGCTGGTAAAAAAAGCAAATGTACGCTGCATTATGACTTCTTTTAATAAAATTAACGGGATATTTGCAGGTGGAAACAGCGACCTGTGCAACCGGATTCTGCGGGAAGAATGGGGATATGAAGGATTTCTGGTGACTGACTGGGGGGATATGGATATTGTGGTGGATGGCGCGGATGCAGTTGCGGCCGGAAATGATGTTGTCATGCCAGGCGGACCGCCGGTGATTAAACAGATTCTGAATGGATACCGGGAAGGGCGAGTGACACGCAGGCAGCTGGAGACAGCGGCGAGTCATCTGCTGCGGGTAATCAAGAGTTTGAAAGGAAGAAATGGAAAGAATGGAAAAGAAGATATATGAATTTACAAACGACGGCAATTCCTGTGTGATTTATGATGCAAAGCCGCCAAGATACTGGTTTAACTATTTGTGGAATGAAAACGGCTACTGTGCGC
>CALFCS010000075.1 GCA_937950565.1 uncultured Lachnospiraceae bacterium | reverse complement strand
AGGAACGCCGGCAGGCGGCAGCGGCAGCAGCAGCGGCGGCAGCAAATAATCCCAGAGGAAATGGTAGCAGTTCTTCCGCGAAAAAACCGACTTATACACCGCAGAAATATAATGGTGCAGGAAATACAGCAGCAGCACAGAAAATTGTCAGTGCGGCATACAGCCAGCAGGGAGTCCCGTATGTCTGGGGCGGTACATCCCCGGGAAAAGGTCTTGATTGTTCCGGACTTGTGCAGTACTGTCATCGTGTGGCTGGCATTTCTATCGGCAGAACTTCGGGTGTTCAGGGCGCAGGTCCGCGTGTGAGCAGTCCGCAGCCTGGAGATGTTGTATGTTATCCTGGACATGTGGGAATTTACATAGGTGGTGGGAAGATGATCCATGCACCACACACAGGAGATGTTGTAAGGGTTGCATCTGTATATGGCTCCCCGTGGTATGTACGTTACTGGTAGAGAGGATATTAATGGTAGGTGAAAATATGAAAAACAGATTATTACAGTTGTTTATCACATCTGTTGTGGTTGGTTCTTTAATTATCGCACCGGTTTCTGCAGCCCCTCAGGATAAAGTAGAATCTTTGGAACAGCAGAAGAGCCAGGTAGAAGCGCAGGCAGCAGATGTCAATTCCAAACTTGTTAATTTGCTGGTAGAATACAATGCCCTTCAGAAGGATATTGAGAATCAGAAAGAACGAATTGAACAGGCAACAGATGATTTGACAGCGGCAGAAAAAAGAGAGAAAAAGCAATATGAAGATATGAAGCTTCGGATTAAGTATATGTATGAAGAGGGAGATACTTCATTTGTGGAAGCGCTTACAACTGCCAAATCATATTCAGAACTTGTAAGTAAGTCTGAGTACGTGCAGAAGGTTCATGAATATGACCGCAAGATGTTAAATGAATATGTGGAGACGAAGGAAGAGGTAAAAGATTTAAAACTGAATCTTGAGTCGGGACAAGCTGAAATGGAAGCAATGTCACAGGATATGGAATTGCAGAAGGCAAATATGGAATCTTCTCTTAAGGTTATGAGAAGCCAGATTGCAAATTTTGACAGTGAACTCGAACAGGCTAAAGTGGAAGCGGCGGAAGAACTCAAAAGACTTGAGCAGGCTACGCGGGTAGAAGCTCCGGAGAATACCCCGCAGATTTCAAAGCCGCAGACAGGACAGAAGCCAGGAGCTTCTACACAGTCGAAACCGGAAACAAATAACGACGGTACAGGAAATACGACTGGTAATACTACTAATAATAGTGGTAGTAATAATACTTCTGCGGATAAGAACAATACTACGGATAAGAACAATGCTGGCAGTAATAATACGCAGAATTCAAGTCAGACGACTTCCAAACCGGAGAATGCGGCGCTTGGACAGAAGATTGCGAATACAGCATGTCAGTATATTGGTAACAAATATGTGTATGGAGGCAATAGCCTGACCGATGGAATTGACTGTTCCGGATTTGTTTATCAGATACATAAGCTGTTTGGAATTTCAACACCGAGAAGTTCAAGTGAACTTCGCACAGGTGGCAAGGCAGTCAACTATTCAGAGATGCTTCCGGGAGATGTCATCTGCTACAGTGGACATGTTGCCATTTATATCGGAGGAAATACGATTGTACATGCATCGAATAGTGCACCGTATCCGAAAGGTGGAATTAAGACGACTTCTCCGGCAAATTACAGAACGGTTCTGGCGGTCAGGAGATATTGGTAAAAATTACAATGATATTTATGAAAACCCTTGCACCTGCAAGGGTTTTGTGCTATTATTTTAAAGTCGCTAAAAAACACGCACAGACTTATCTAAGATGGTGCCGGTGTTACTGTCCGGTTTCAAGGAATTATGTCTGTGGGGAAGAAAAACCAAATGGAGGAAAGAAATATGAGCGTTATTTCAATGAAACAGCTTTTAGAAGCAGGTGTTCATTTTGGACATCAGACAAGAAGATGGAACCCTAAGATGG
>CALFCS010000074.1 GCA_937950565.1 uncultured Lachnospiraceae bacterium | reverse complement strand
CGATGGTTCTACCAGCCACAGAATCACATCCACATCCTGCATCGTATGTTCCGCCACACTTACCATATATTCACCCAGTTTATTCGAAGCCTGATGAATGCCAGGCGTATCTAAAAAAACAATCTGTCCCACATCCGGATCTGTATAAACCGTCTGAATGCGATTGCGCGTCGTCTGTGGTTTATTGGACGTTATGGCGATTTTTTGTCCAATCAAATGATTCATGAGTGTCGATTTTCCTACATTTGGTCGTCCAATAATCGTTACAAAACCTGATTTAAAATCTTTCTTCATATGTCCCTCTTTAAAAACTTGTCAAAGTATCAAATAGTTCTTTTTCTTCTTCTATCTTCTCTTCACTGCCGATTACACAGAACTGCCCTGTCTTAAGCACTGCCTCTGCCACACGGTAAAGCGCACGGATATCCTCCTGTGTAGCATCCAGTATCTGATTACGTTCTTCCCGAATCATCTGGGCGCTCACCTTATTCATATAAAGGTTCATAGAACGTTCGCCCTTTATCATCGGAGTCATCGGCTGGTCGATGCCACTCATCGTCCCTATAATATATTTCGTCATATCCCGTTCACTAACCGTAAAGTTTTTCAGATAATCCACAACTCCTTCATAGACCTCATTTGTCCGTTTCAGATTCGGGTCCCTGTAAGACACAAAATATCCATCACCGATTCTTGTGAAATTACTCATGCATCCATATGCCCCGCCCTTTACACGTATATTCTGCCACAGATAATCATAACTCAGAATGACCTTCAATATCTGAAGCGCTCCTGTGTAGGACACACCCTGATCAATAAAATTCCCGGCACGGGCAACATACTGTACCTTTGACGCAGTCTTAAATCCTTCATTCTTCTTCTCACAGTGGACGATACACGGAGTTTCCTCAGTCTCTTCCATATAAAGCTTCTCTTTTAATCCTGCAATCATCTCTTCCATTTTATCAAGTCCCTCGCGCGCCGCCGTGTAACTGACCATCATATTATCTGGACGGAAGATTTTTCTCGCAAGCTTTGCTAATATGGAAGAAATTTGTTCCTTCTTTTCCTCAAAATGCTCTACCAGGTCTGCAATTACATAATAAAAAGCAATTCCATTTGTCATATCCTTAAATCTTGCAGACGGAGATGCATAAGCAAGTGCACGAAGTGCAGCTGTTGTATGTCCGGAGGATTGGAAATGCATCAAAAGCCTTGATTTCAACATCTCAAGTATTTCTCTGATTCGCTTCGTATCATCCAGTCTGGAAGCAGTCAGTATCTCTCCCATCATTTCAAATGTCTTGGAAAGCTTTGGATACAGAGCCTTTCCTTTTATCTCAAAAGTTGCTTTAAATGCCTTCTCCCGAATCTTCGTCACATCATTATAAAGCTCCAGCGCTGTTCCGATTCCCCCGGTATGCACATTGATCTCGTTAAACAATTCTCCATATTCATAATGCTCTGTATCAATCACGCCAAGTACCGACTGTAAAAGTCCCACATAAGGAAGCTCTTCTTCTGGAACACCTGACAAATCAAACAGAACGCTCACATAACCGATTCCATTTGTCTCTATTTCATGAAATACTACCGGGACACCGGTAAGCTGCATTTCTTCATTATAAAACGGAGTAATTTCTCTGGAAATGTCTTCCCTTTTCAATACCGGAATGCGCTCCAGCGCTTCCTCACTTTCCGGCTCTGACTGATAGGCGTCCAGAGCCTCCGTGCGGGCGACTAATTTCTGTATCTTATCTGCTCCCAGACTTTCTTTATACTTCTGAAGTCTTGCATCAAGCTCTGCATCCATGCGCGCGGTACGGCCTCTCTCTGGCTCAACAACCACAATCGCACCATGCCTGTTGTCAAGCAGATATTTCTGAATCAGCTCCTCATAATATCTGGTCTCCATCTGCTGCTTCAAATATTCGAATGTTTCTAATGCCTCCACATGGATAAACGGCTTGTCATCATCATACAGCCAGCTTTCCATAATCTGGAGTCCATACATCAGACCTTTTGGATAATTTCCAAAATCCGCCTCGCGGTATCGGAATTCATGGTAATTAATACCAGCCTCAATGGCTCTCTTGTCTATACCATTTTTCACAATACCGGACAAAACATCCTCAATAATCTTTATAAATTCTTCTTTCTGCGCAGCATCTGCATTTTTCGCAATCACAGAAAATACCGGTTGATAGATGCCATTATCATAGGAGCCCATAATGTCTTTCCCGACCCCGGCCTCAGTAAGCGCTTTTTTCAATGGTGCGCCAGGCGCTGACAACAGTGCATAATCCAAAATCTGAAAAGCCAGATATAACTCCTTATCCAGGCTTGTACCAATTACTTTGTTGTATGACAGATAAGTGTTCTCCTCCTCCGGCTCATCACTTGTTATGGAGTATGGAATTGTAAGCTCCTTCATTTCCAGGAAAGGTTCCTGGAAACGGATTGCAGAATCAATATTTTTTCGCTCATACTTACTCAAATACTCTCTGTCAAGCCACTGAAGTCTTTCTTCCATATCTATATTTCCATACAAATAAATATAGCTGTTCGAAGGATGATAATACGTCCTGTGGAAATCCAGGAACTGCTCATAAGTTAAATCCGGAATTTTCTCCGGATCACCCCCGGACTCATTTGCATAGGAAGTATCCGGAAACAAAGTATTCAATATGACTCTGTCGAGCACTCCTTCCGGAGATGAAAATGCTCCTTTCATTTCATTATATACAACGCCATTATAAGACAGCTTACCATCCGCGGATTCCAGATGATAATTCCAACCCTCCTGACGGAATATTTCTTCATGCTCATATATATTAGGATACAATACTGCATCCATATAAACATGCATCAAATTACGAAAATCCTTGTCATTACAGCTTGCCACCGGATATACCGTTTTATCCGGATAAGTCATAGCATTCAAAAAAGTATTTAAAGAACCTTTGACCAGTTCTACAAAAGGATCCCTTGCAGGAAAGTTTTTAGAACCACACAGTACCGAATGCTCCATAATATGCGGAACACCTGTACTGTCAGACGGTGGAGTTCTGAATCCAATACTGAACACTTTGTTATCATCATCATTTTCTATAAGCAGAACCCTTGCCCCGCTTTTTTTATGTCTGAGCAGATACCCTTTTGACTGGATCCCCTGTAAGTTTTCTTCTTTCAGTAATTCGTATGTCTCTACATCTCTGATGCTCATAATCTGTTTTTCATTCTCCTTCCTTATCGGCAGATTTTCTTATGTTATCTATTCTATACAATTTCTCCCAACTCTACAAGGGCAAAGATAAAACAACCTGAAAAACAACAAAAGACGCCCCCTCTATGGAAGCGCCTTTTGTGCAGCGTACTTTTATTTATCTTTTGTCATATTCTTAATTACAACCAATGTTCCTACCATCAGGATAATACCAATCGGCAGACAGATAAACGGATTACGTACAAATCCAGCAATCGCATATGTCACAAAAGATACTATCGCAACTGTAATCGCATATGGAAGCTGCGTGGATACGTGATTTACATGGTTACACTGCGCTCCAGCGGAAGCCATAATCGTTGTATCAGAAATCGGTGAACAATGATCTCCACATACAGCGCCAGCCATACATGCAGAAATAGACATAATCATCATTGTCTCATTTGTACCTGCAAATACAGCAACTACAATCGGAATCAGAATACCAAAGGTTCCCCATGATGTACCCGTTGCAAATGCAAGGAAGCATCCAACAACAAAGATAATTGCCGGAAGGAAGTTTACAAGTCCGCCTGCTGCAGAATCCATAACTCCGGCAACAAATTCAGCAGCGCCAAGGCTGTCTGTCATTGCCTTCAATGTCCATGCAAAAGTCAAAATTAAAATTGCCGGTACCATCGCTTTAAAGCCTTCTGGCACACATTCCATAGACTCACTGAACTTCAGCACTCTTCTCACTGCATAAAATACAATTGTAATTACAAGTGCAAAGAAACTTCCAAGCATAAGTCCTACAGACGCATCACTTCCTGAGAAAGCCTCTACAAAACCAGTACCGCTAAAGAAACCACCTGTATAGATCATACCGATTACGCACGCAATGATCAGAACTACAACCGGAAATACCAAGTCAATAACCCCGCCCTTACTGTTCGGTGTCTCTTCATTTTCTGCATTTGCATATGGTCTGTCCGGTGTTGTGTACAAATCACCCTTCATCGCATTCTGTTCATGTAATTTCATGGAACCAAAGTCCATCTTCAACACAACGATTGTAATCATCATAACAATCGTCAGCAAAGCATAATAGTTATAAGGAATCGCACGGATGAAAACAGAAAATCCGTCCTCTCCTTCTACGAAACCGGTAACCGCCGCCGCCCATGAAGAAATCGGCGCAATGATACATACCGGCGCTGCTGTCGCATCAATCAGATAAGATAACTTTGCACGGGATACGTTGTGCTTATCTGTTACCGGACGCATTACGCTTCCTACTGTCAGACAGTTAAAATAGTCATCTACAAAAATCAATATTCCAAGCAGAATTGTCGCAAGCTGTGCCCCGACACGACTCTTAATATGGGTGCTTGCCCATCTTCCGAATGCCGCGGAACCACCTGCACGGTTCATCATACATACCATGATTCCAAGAACAACCAGGAATACAAGAATACCAACATTATAGCTGTCAGATAATACTCCTACGATACCATCCTGGAACACATGTGTAATCGTTAATTCAAACTGACCTCCTGAATAAAACAGACCACCCATCAAAATTCCTACAAAAAGGGAGCTGTATACTTCCTTTGTAATAAGCGCCAGCACAATTGCAACAACTGGCGGAACTAATGCCCAAAATGATGCATACATTTTCGGCACATACTCTGCCGCTTCATCGGCAGCAAATACTGTCATGGAACTGCACAACAGAATACATAACATTGTGAGTACACTCCAAAGCACTCTTTTCTTTCCACTCATTGTGAATCTTCCTCTCTTCCTATGTATTTCATCAATAATATAAGCCATGAACAATGCTTACCGGGCACGCTCATGGCTTATCCTCCTCATATTATATGAACAGATACATTCTACAATACATAAGTTACACTACGATAGCGCTCCACTGATGTGACAGTCCGCAGCATATTCTGACTGCGTCCCAGGAATCATAATTGGGGATTATCATTCCTTCGGCAGATTTTCCTTTTTCCTACGGACAGTTTCCCCACACTTATGTCCGCCGGATACTGATAAAACCTGCGCCTCTATCAAGTTTCATTATTCATATACTAATGTTTTATCATCTTTCAGCGTAATTGTCAACCAATGTTATTTTTTTAGCAGGGTAATCGGAGCAATTCTAACAGATATCTCATATTCGTACCGTTCACTCCTCATATAGAAAGCTGATATACTCATATATTTCTGCAAAATCAATCTCACATTCCCCGTCAAAGATTCCTACAGGCACCTTAGCATCAAATCCATATATTGCCGGAATCTCCTCATTCTCAAGATCATACACTATAATTTTCCTTTTATCCGGATCAACCAGCCAATATTCACACACTCCGGCTTCTGCATATTTTGTCAGCTTCAGCGTCATATCTTTCTTCCTGGTAGATGCAGAAAGTATCTCTATAATAAAATCCGGTGCGCCATAGACACAGCGTCTGATAATCTTGCTGCGGTCACATACCACCAGAACATCCGGCTGAACCATTGTCCTGTCATCACAATCGAGCTGAACGTCTACCGGAGCTGTAAAAGGCACACACTTTCCTTTCTTCCCCATAATATAACCCGATATCTTCTGTCCAATTGCGAGAGACAGTGCCTGATGAATCGTACTCGGTGCAGCCATATCATAAAACTTCCCATCAATCAATTCTACTCTGCATTCTTCCGGAAGTTCATAATAATCCCTCAGTGTATATTCTCTCTGTCTTTTTGATTGATATCCCAACACCGGCTCCTTCAGCATATCAGGTAAATTATCACGAAACGCCTTCTCCAATGCCTGTAATGTATCATATCTCGGCGAATCTGTCACTCCTGCAAATATCTTCTGCACTGTGCCAAGCGGAACACCAGACAATTCTGCTATCATCTCATTCGTATATCCTAATTCCTGCTTTTTCCTCTTCATCTCTGCTACCGTCATATCCACACCTTCCTTCTTACCTATATTATACTCACCATCCCACATTTCGTCAACCAAATAATTTCCATAATATTTCCACTTTGAATCAAAAAGAATGGCAGCCACAACTGTGGCCGCCACTCTTTTCTGATATAACAACGAGGTTATCTTTACCTCTTATTCTTCGCCATACAGCGTTACCAGCTTCTTCAGATAAGCATATCTGTCCATAGCCTCTTCCTCATTCTTAGCAAAGAGTCTTGCTGCCTTTTCCGGATCTGCTCTCTTAAGAGCATTGTAACGAACTTCTCCATCAAGGAAGTCCTGATATCCTTCCTGTTTTGGTTCTTTGCTGTCAAGTGTGAACTTCGCACCTTCTGCTGCCGGATTATATCTGAAGTTATTCCAGTATCCGCATTCTACTGCAAGTGCTTCCTCTGTCTGAGCCTTGCTCATACCCTTCTTGATACCATGGTTGATACATGGAGCGTAAG
>CALFCS010000073.1 GCA_937950565.1 uncultured Lachnospiraceae bacterium | reverse complement strand
TGCAATGAGCCTTCATGCAATCGTGGATGCACATAACCAGGGATATGATGAAAATATGTATCTCGACGCAGCTACCAGAACAAAGGTAGAAGAGACAGGCGGTGCAAACTTTATTTTCGTAACAAAAGATGGAAAGGTTGTAACACCGAAGTCAAATACGATTCTTCCATCCATTACAAGGCGTTCCATTATGTATGTTGCAAAAGAATATCTTGGACTGGAAGCAGAGGAAAGAGAAGTATACTTTGACGAAGTAAAGGACTTCGCAGAGTGTGGTCTTTGCGGAACAGCAGCAGTTATCTCTCCGGTTGGAAAGATTGTAGATCATGGAAATGAGATTTGCATCCCAAGCGGAATGGATGAGATGGGACCGATTACGAAGAAGTTATACGATACTTTGACAGGAATCCAGATGGGACATATTGAGGCACCGGAAGGATGGATTTGCAAGGTCTGCTAAAGGAAAGGTGAGTTGATTTATTTTTGAAATCATATTGAAATCCTTATGTAAGTATATTTGGAGTTTAAAAAGGAAGGTTCGTCTGCCGTAGCAGATGACACCTTCCTTTTATTATTGATTTTTTGAGAATAAACAGCATGAAACAGTTGACAACAGTTATAAACTGTTATATACTGTTTATAGCGAAGGAGGGATAAAATGAAATTAATTATAAATCATTCTTCCATGCAGCCCATTTACGAACAGATTGTAGATCAGGTAAAGGGGAAGATTATGCAGGGGGAATTACAGGCGGATACAGCGCTTCCGTCCGTCCGTACTCTGTCGAAGGAGCTAAAGGTCAGTGCGCTGACTGTGAAGAAGGCATATGACGCGCTGGAGCAGGAAGGGTTTATCATTACTATTCACGGCAAAGGAAGTTACGTAGCTTTTGCGAACCAGCAGCTTCTGCTGGAGGAGAAGAAAAAAGAGGTGGAAGCTGATTTTGAAATGGCTATCCGGAAGGGCAGAAGCTGCGGAATGGATAACCAGGAACTGAAAGAATTATTTTATCTTGTTTTGGAGGATTAGGGATATGTTACGGTTAGAAAATGTCAGAAAACAATATAACGATTTTGAGCTTCAGTGTACGATGGAAGTAAAACCCGGATGTGTCACCGGATTAATCGGTAAGAACGGGGCGGGTAAGAGTACGGCATTTAAAGCCTGCCTGGGATTGATTCAGACAGAGGAAGGAAAAATAGAAATATTTGGAAAAGAAGTGTCTCAGCTTGGAATAAAGGAAAAAGAAGATATCGGAGTTGTGTTATCGGACTCAGGCTTCAGCGGGTATTTGACGGTGAAAGATTTGCTGCCGGTACTTGGAAGTCTGTATCCCCGGTTTGACAGGGAGCAATTTCTCGGGAGATGTAGAAAGTTCGATTTGCCGCTAAAGAAGAAAATCAAGGAGTTTTCCACGGGAATGAAACGGAAGCTTCAAGTGCTGGCGGCAGTTTCCCACGATGCGAAGCTTCTTATCCTGGATGAACCTACGGTGGGACTTGATGTTGTGGCAAGAGAAGAGCTCTTGGATATCTTGCGTGAATACATGGAGACGGGAGACCGTTCTATCTTAATCAGCTCTCATATTTCCAGTGATCTGGAAGGGTTCTGTGATGATATTTACATGATAGATAATGGGAAAATCGTGCTCCATGAAGAAGCAGATATACTGCTTGACTGCTACGGGCTTCTGAAAGTTACGGGAGAACAGTACCGGACACTGGATAAAAGCTATATTCTGCGTCATAAAAAAGAAGAATTTGGCTATAGTTGTCTGACGAACCAGAAGCAGTTTTATCTTGAAAATTATCCGCAGCTTGTTATGGAAAAAGGAAGTATTGACGAATTGATTATGATGATGGTGAGAGGTGAAGAGTGATGAAAGGATTATTGATAAAGGATTTTAATCTTCTAAAAAATAATAAGCAGTTTTTTATAATAATTATGCTGGTCGGAGGAGCATTTGCCCTTGCATGGGATACGCCTGATTTTGCAATTTCCTATGTGTCGATTGTATTCACAATGTTTACGATAAGTACGATCAGCTATGATGAGTATGACAATGGAATGGCATATCTTTTCGCTCTTCCTGTAACACGCAGAGGTTATGCATTGGAAAAATATGTATTTGGCGGGGTTATGGTGGTCTGTGCCCTTGCCGGAATGTCGGCTCTTTCCTGGATTGTTGTTGCGGTAAAGCAGATTGCATATCCGCTGGAGGAATGGGCGGGAGTGGCAGGAGGAAGTATTCTTGTTGTCATCGTACTTCTGGCATTGATGATACCGCTACAGTTTAAATTCGAGGCAGATAAAAGCCGGATTGTCCTTCTTGCTGTGTGTGGATGTACAGCGCTTCTTGCATATGCGATTGCGAAAATTTCATTTTCTCTTGGATTTGATATGGGAAAAGCTATGGAAGGGATGATTACTGGTCATCCGGGAGGAATGATAACCGGATGTGTGCTGGCAGGGCTGCTGATTTTGGCAATATCGTACACGGCCTCTGTGAAAATACTGGAGAAGAAGGAATTTTAGTCTTTCAAAGATATATTAGATAGATGAATAAAAGGACGCAGATTTTTAAGATGTCTGCGTCCTTTTCCGATGGCTTTCTATAATGAGCCGGATGGTCCGGTATAAAAATGGTTTATATTCTTCAATTGGCAGCGGCTCCTCATACATCATAGAATTATATCCGGCAGAGCCTGCAAGCTCTACAATTGTAAAGAGCATGACGTCAACGTCTGTATAGGAATATTCATCCTGTTCTACAAGTTTCAGAAATTTTTCGTAAATGTCATTCGCGGTTTTTTCACCTGTAATCAAAGTGGAGCGAAGTGCGCCCATAACGAGATTTTTGGAAATAAAGTTAAGGAGCGGCTTATTGTTCATCAGGGTATTGATGATGTGGTCAATAATAAAAATAAGCTGTTCTTCAAGTCCTTTTGTACCTGAGGCAGTAAGAGCGTCACCTGCGGCGTTAAAAAGCTCCCGGGTCTTATGGGACACCAGTTTGTTCTTAATATCATATTTGTCTTTAAAATACAGGTAAAAGGTTCCCTTAGCAACCCCTGCTTTCTCGACGATATCTGAGATAGCGGTAGAGTTGATTCCTTTCGTAATGAATAATTCATAGGCAGTATTATAGAGGACTTCTTTTTTCTTTTTTTTATTTTCATCTACTTTTCCCATTGTAAATCACTCCTCGTTCGTTGCACGTATAGCTGAAACCGATGGTTTTTACTGTTCGCTGCACTCACATTGTATCGTGAAAACTTCTTCTTTGCAAGATAAAATAACAAAAAATGACTAAAAGTCAAAAAAGGTATTGACTAAAAGTCATTTTAGAGTTATAGTACATACAATGATAAATGACCAGTAGTCATAAAATGAAAGAGGTGCAATAGGTATGGTTAAAATGGGAAAGAAGATTGTGAAGTACAGGGTGCTGATATTGGTTGTCAGTATACTTCTTCTGATTCCTGCGGCAATCGGGTATTTCAACACCAGAATTAATTATGATGTACTCACTTATCTTCCAAAGAATATTGAGACGATGGAAGGGCAGGACATCATGGTAGAGGATTTTGGAGTCGGTGCCTTCTCGATGCTTGTGGTAGACGGCATGGAGAATAAAGATGTCGTGAAGCTGAAAGAAAAGATTGAAGAGACAGAGCATGTGGAAAAGGTCATCTGGTATGATTCTGTGATGGATATTTCCGTGCCGGAGAGTATGCTTCCGGATGATATGTATGAAATCTTTCATTCGGATACGGGAACGATGATGGCGGTATTTTTTGACGATACGACATCAGCGGACGGTACACTGGAAGCAGTAAAGGAAATCCGGCATATTACCGGTAAGCAGTGTTTCTTAAGCGGAATGTCCGGAATCGTTCTGGATACAAAGGAACTCTCGGAACGTGAGACGCCAATTTATGTGCTGATCGCGGTCCTTTTGTCCACGCTTGTACTGGGAATTACGATGGATTCCTTCTTTACGCCGATTTTATTCCTGCTTAGTATAGGAATGGCGATTGTATATAATCTGGGCAGCAATGTGTTCTTCGGGGAAATATCTTATATCACCAAGGCGCTTGCGGCGGTATTACAGCTCGGTGTTACGATGGATTATTCTATTTTCCTGATGCATAGCTATGAGGAGCAGCAAAAGCGGTATCACGGAGATAAAGAGCGCGCCATGGCGCATGCCATATCCCAGACATTTTCCTCTGTGATTGGAAGCTCGATTACGACAGTGGCCGGATTTATTGCACTGTGTTTTATGAGCTTTACCCTGGGACTGGATATCGGTATTGTAATGGCCAAGGGAGTTATCTTCGGAGTTATCGCATGTGTAACGATTCTCCCATCCATGATTCTGTGCTGTGACAAGATTATTGAGAAGACAAAGCATAAACCGCTGCTTCCGGATATTGGAAGAATATCAGATAAAGTGACAAAGCATTACGTGGCTTATGTGGTACTGTTCTTGATTTTGCTCATACCGGCTGTATATGGAAATAATCATACCAGTGTTTACTATAAACTGGACGACTCGCTTCCGGAGAGCCTGCCAAGCATTCAGGCAAATGCAAAGCTGAAGCAGGATTATAATATGAATACGACCCATGTGCTTCTTCTGAAGAGTGATGTTCCTGCGGCAGATGTAAGCAGGATGATTAAGCAAATTGAAAAGGTAGACGGAGTCAAATGGGCGCTCGGGCTTAATTCTGTAGCGGGACCCGGAATCCCGGCAGATATGCTTCCTGATTCCGTTACAAAGATGCTGAAAAATGACGAGTATCAGATGCTTATGATTAACTCGGAATATGAGGTCGCAACTGACGAGGTAAATGAGCAGGTAGCCGCGATTAATGAAATTACAGACCAGTATGATGAGGATGCCATGCTGGTAGGTGAGGCGCCGCTGACAAAAGACTTGATTGATATTACAGATACGGATTTTAAGACAGTAAGTGTTGTGTCGATAGGAATTATATTTGTGATTATCTTAATCCTGTTTGGCTCCATATCACTTCCGGTTATTCTGGTAGGGGTAATAGAATTTGCAATCTTTGTCAATATGGGGATTCCATATTATACAGGAACGAAGCTTCCGTTTGTGGCATCGATTGTAATCGGAACGATTCAGCTGGGAGCGACGGTTGATTATGCGATTCTTATGACAACCCGGTATAAACGGGAAAGGAACAGAGGGGCGACAAAACACGATGCGATTACAACTGCGCATAAAGTATCTGCCCAGTCGATTATTGTCAGTGCGTTAAGCTTCTTTGCAGCAACGATTGGCGTTGGATTGTATTCCAATATAGATATGATCAGCTCACTGTGTATTCTGATGGCAAGAGGAGCGATTATCAGTATGGTAGTAGTTGTATTTGTCCTGCCGTCGATGTTCATGGTATTTGATAAAGTAATTGTAAAGACAAGTAAAAATTTTCTGCCGAAGACGGCAAAGTCAAAGAATTAGGAGGGATTTCTCATGAAAAATAAGATGAAGAAAAGAATGCTGGCAGCATCTATGGCGCTGGTTGCAGGCGTAGGACTTACAGGGGTTTATGAATATAGTCATCCTGTGGTAACTGTTTATGCAGAGGAGGAGAAAGAAGCATTAAAAGAAGCGGCAGAAGAAATGCTGGGGGACAGTGATACAGGAAGCACAGGGGAGATTTTTAAAGATGAATCGGTATATGTAAAAGCAGATGCATCCGGAAAAGTAAAAGATATAACAGTAACGGAATGGCTGAAGAATCCGGGAGCGGGAGAAGAGGCAGATGTCTCTGAACTATCTGATATTAAGAATATTAAGGGAGAAGAGACATTCACAAAAGGTAATGACGGAGCGCTTACCTGGCAGTCAGAGGGAGAGGATATTTATTATCAGGGAACAACAAAGAAAGAACTCCCGGTAGATGTTAGGATTTCCTATAAGCTTAATGGGAAAGAGATTTCAGCAGAGGAGCTTAATGGGAAAGACGGCAAGGTGGAGATTCATATCAGCTACACGAATAAAGCAAAACAGACGGTTTCTATCGGTGGTGAAAATGTAGAGATGTACACACCATTTGCAATGGTGACCGCACTGATGCTTCCGACAGAGGAATATAAAAATGTAACCATTGACCATGGCAAGATTATTTCTGATGCGGATAAAGACATTGTAGTTGGAATTGCATTTCCGGGATTAGAGGAGAATCTGAAGCTTCAGGAAATTGATCTGGATATTCCGCAGAGCGTAACGATTACAGCAGATGTAAAGAATGCAAGTGTAGGGCCGACGATAACAGTTGCATCTGCAGATGTCATCAGTAAGCTTGGATTGGATGAGATAGACAGCTTTGACGATCTGGAGGATTCTATTGATGAGCTTGATGATGCGGCGACGCAGCTTGCAGAGGGCTCGAAGGAAGCATCCGATGGCGCTGCCAGGCTGGCAGACGGTTCCAGGGAATTATCCGATGGCGCTGTCAAACTTGCAGAGGGCAATCAGACACTTGCAGGAGGAGTGAATACGTTAAATAATAAGAGCGGTGATTTGATAAAAGGAGTCAGTGACCTGGCAGATGGTATAAATCAATATACGATGGGTGTAGAAGGTCTGGCGCAGGGAAGCGAAATCTTAAAAGAAGGTGCAAAAAGTGTCAATGACGGCGCCGCTCAGGTAAGGGACGGAGCAGCAGGAGCAAAGGCAGGAGCCGATGAGCTTGCAGCAGGACTTCAGAGCGCTTCTTCCCAGGTGACAGGAGTTGTAGGAAATATTTCAGCAGGGCTTAAGGGAGTATCTGACGCACTTGGCGGTGCGCAGGCAGCGCTTGGCGGTGTAAGCGCCAGTGCGGATGTCACGGTAGCTGTGAATAAAACAGAAATCGTAAATGCAGCAATGAATGCTATATCATCTGACAGTACGTTAAGCAGTGAGCAGAAAGCAGCAATTAAAGCGGCAATAGAAAATGCGGTTCCGGGAGAAATCACGGAAAAGAATGTAGCCGTAGATGTAAAAGGACTTGAGCAGGTGGCCGGGTATCTTAGTGGCGCACAGGGCGGTATCGGACAGATACAGAATGGAATCAATGAAAAGCTTCCGGCTCTTAATGAAGGAATGAAGGGATTAAACGACGGAGCAGCGGCTCTTCAGGGCGGACTTGGAAGTCTTGCAGAAGGAAGCAAAAGCCTTGCGGCAGGAACAGATG
>CALFCS010000072.1 GCA_937950565.1 uncultured Lachnospiraceae bacterium | reverse complement strand
CGAAATGTGTCTTATCCTTACCTGTCATCGTCTTTGCAAAGTAGTTGTAATATACGCCATCGTAGAACCAGTCATCCTCAGCCACATCTACATACGGCATTTTCTCAATCTCTTTTACTGTAACCTCAAATGTCGCACTGTAATCGCCATAGGATACCGTCACCTTCTGCACACCCGTCATCTCAGGATTGTATCCGGTTACTTCACAGTCAACATTGTCAATCTCCACTTCCGTACCATCATCGTAAAGAGCTGTCACCTTCATTCCGCTAAGATCCAGTTCCTCTCCGACCGTATAAGTTGTTTTTGTCGGAGCAGTAACAGTAATTGCTTCTATCTCCGGATTATCTTCAATCTCTTTTACTGTAACTTCAAATGTCGCACTGTAATCACCGTAGGATACCGTCAGCTTCTGCACACCCGTCGTCTCAGGATTGTATCCGGTTACTTCACAGTCAGCATTGTCAATCTCCACTTCCGTACCATCATCGTAAAGAGCTGTCACCTTCATTCCGCTAAGATCCAGTTCCTCTCCGACCGTATAAGTTGTTTTTGTCGGAGCAGTAACAGTAATTGCTTCTATCTCCGGATTATCTTCAACTTCAGGATTACCGATTTTCACAACTTCATTTCCAAGCTGTAGATAATCAAATCCAAAGCTTCCTGTTGTTACCAGTTCTAAAGTATGCTCTGCATCTTTATCCAGCGCTGAAGACTCCCATGCAACCTCATATACATTTTTATCAGCTCCGGTTGCAATCTTACCTGCTTTTTTACCATCGACATAAAGTTCTGCACCATCCTTGCCTCCATCAATTTTGGCGCTCAGACGGATATATTCACTGCCTGTAAATGTATATGTCAAAGATGCTCCTTTTTCAGTTGTGTATAACTCTGTATTCTGGTATGCTTCGTTACTATTATATGTATTCCATGTACCATTCAGCTGAACTTCATTTGGATCACTATTAATTTTCGTATCCCATGCAATCTCACCAACTGGCTTATCTGTGATTCTTACGCCAAATATGCCTCCGGCCTGGTTTCCGGCAGCCGCCCGGTATTTTACCGTGACTTTATCTTTCCCTCTGGTCAGCTCTTTTGGAATCTTCAAATAAAAGTATTCGATCTGGTCAGGCAGATTGTTATTCAGCTCATAGTCAGCCTGAAGAACTGTATCCTCAACGATAATATCGAAAATACGTTTTTCGGCTCCGTGCGCATCGCTTCCCCAGAACATGCTTAAAAGGTAATTCATTCCCTTTGGATTTACTTTCAGGTCATAGCTGATATAACCATCTCTCACATCCCTCCAGCTTCCGGTAGCCGGTGAGATTGCAGCCGGTGCATGAATTCCCGAAGCGCTGTTTCCCTCAACCTTATAATTATGATCTAATTCGCTCTGCTGATGTCCCGGATTCACACTGTCAACCGTCGCCTCATACAGCCTTTCCTCAAAGTTGCCATTTAGCGGTGAAAGCAACTCATACTCTTCCGGTGTGTATAAGTTCCAGTAAACCATATGTGGTTCAGATTCAAATTCATAAAATGGCTTTAATGTAATGGATGTTTTTCCCGGTTCCAGCAGTCCATTGATTGCAAAATCAAGACCATCGCCTGTTTTTTCGATAAAGGTTTCCGGATTCTTATCTTCTGCAACAATCTTTCTTACGATATCCTGCCCCAGATCACCTGCCAGGAGAATCGCGCCATACTTAAATGCAACGACATTGTCATTTCCTCTTGATACATATAGCCGCAGACGCATTGGAATTTTCACTTCAATTATGTCCTGCGCTTTCCATTTTCTTTCAATAGAAAGATAACCATTCTGCGGCTGGACATCAGCCTTTGTCCCATTTACAGCAACTTCCATATTCTCCGTCCATTCCGGAACACGGATTTTGATTGTTTTTGATTCACCCGATGCTTTATTCACAGTCAGCTTCACCGTATCTGATTCCGGATATTCCGTAGTCTGCGTAAGCTGCATTCCACCTTCCGTCCAGTCTGCTGTAGAATTAATAAACAAGTTGACATAAAGATCACTGGCTGTCGTATAATAAATCATGCGGCTGTATCTTGCCGGATTTTCCATACCGGTTCCCAGACAGCACTCAAATCCATCATGGCTCAAATATACCGTTGAAGCGCCCATGCTCAAATCTACCGAATAGGTCTTTCTTCCTTCACTATTCTGTGAACCCAGAATCTGGTTATATAAAACATTTTCATAATAATCCATGTATTTGGAAGAATGATCCCATTGATATATGTACTCCGTCAGCTTGAGCATATTGTAAACACAACAGGTCTCACAGTTTTTATCGGATAATGGTTCTTCATCGTTATTTGTAAAAAACTCATAATTACTCGTTCCGCCGTTTGCATAGGTCTGATGCTCCACAACAAACTTCCAGAAGTTTTCACAAACTCTCTTATAATATTCATCGCCTGTCAGCTGATAGATTTTGGCTGCTCCGCATATTTTCGGAATCTGCGTATTTGCATGGAGTCCCGGAAGATTATCTTCACCACGTGACAGCGGATCCATAATCAATTTATGGCTGAAACGCTTTGCCAACTCGATATACTCTTCTTTTCCGGTAATCTCATATAAAGTTGCAAATGATTCGTTGATACCTCCGTGCTCGCCATACAGCATTTTTTCCATCTGTTCATCATTCAACTTATCCGTTCCTGTCTTTGCATAGGAAGCCAGCTTCTCTGCATATACCAGCGCTTCGTCAATACCCATATACTGGTATGCATCCAGAAGACCAGCTAAGATTTTATGAATGGTATACCACGGCGCCCAGATTCCCTGCAAAAAGGCATCATTATTACCGCCGGACCAGAAATTGTTCGGGTTGTTAAATACATAGTCCAGATTTGTACGGCCAAATCCTGCCACAAATCCATCATCATCCTGTGCAATTCCAAGCAATTCCACGCCACGCTCAACATTTTCTTTCAGTCTCTCATCACCTGTCTGCATATACATAGCAACACAGGCAGACATGTAATGACCATAGATGTGGCCACCAAGACCGTTTTCCCCTGAATCTTCCCAGCCGCCATATCCATTGTTCATATTGACCGGCGCCTTTGACCGGTTACTGCTGTAACGGAACAGACTGACTGCCAGCCGGTCAACATCATATGTTAACAGATAATCCTTTCCAATCTGCTGGGAATCTTTGAACATTCCCTCACCCAACTGTACTTGAGCAGGATTAGAAGCAACATTATCTGCTGCCTGCACCTGAGCAGTGTTGGCAAGAATATCTGCCGATGGTACCGCAAATAATGTGAACGCCATAATAGCCGCACATAACCTTTTTTTTATCTTTCTCATTATATTCTCCTCCTTATTTAGTCGGTACTTCTTGGAATTCTGCATATTTGAATTACACAGGAAGCAACTTTAATACAATCTTATTTTATTATCATACAATTCACATCTTAAAACAATTGAAATTTTTACAAAAAATGAGGAATATTCTCTGCTCAGATTATGAAACATTAAAAATATTACTTATTTATCCAAAATCACCAAATTCGCTTTCCTCAAATTCTTAACCCGCCTTTCATTTATGTTCTTATTTTCTTTATAATTCTTTCAATATCTGGTTAAAGAAGAAGTCCGACTCCCAGAGGAAAACTTTCCGTTTGAGAATCGGACCTTCGAAGCTTTATTAGAACTATTATTTATTCAATTTCACGCTATAAATAATGATTTTTAATCCCAGCCCTCTTCAGAGACCCAGCCAGTTTTCTCATTTGTGTCAAAATCTTCTACAGCAGATGATGTGATAATATCCTCTTCTCCGAATTGAAGAATATCCAGTTCTGGCTGTATATATTTCTTTTTCATTGTCATGCCTCCCTCATCTAGTTATTAACAACTACTGCACAGCTGGCAGCGCCGTCGCTGTATACGGTATGTTCTTCACCATTCTTGTCCTTATATGTTACATAAGCTCTTCCATACCATGTATCTGATGCGGTGCATGTCATTTTGGCTACATAAGTTCCCAGACGCCCTCTTGTTGTGGCAACTGCTTTTTTCGTCCTTGATGCACCTATTATAAGCTTCTCTGCATCCTGACCAAATCTGCCCCACCCTGTGCTATCCGTGATAACGATTCCATGGCTTACTACTGTATATCCAGCAGGAAGAGAACGCTTTGATGTAAAGG
>CALFCS010000071.1 GCA_937950565.1 uncultured Lachnospiraceae bacterium | reverse complement strand
CTTTCAGCACATAATCTTTGATTTCCTGATAGGTTGCTTTCAACTCGGCACTGGTGGCATCCAGCTCGTCCAGGTCTAAGTCGATCTCTATCGTGTCATCTGGTTTTTGCGCGAGCAACGAGGCAAGCCGAGATGCTTGCATCTCGATTTGCCGACTGCCGCGTTCATCGAGACAAGTACTCTTGTCTCGATATTGGGACAAAAGAACAACAGTCTCGACTGTCTTTTCATTGAGCAACCGAATTTCATACCCCTCTTGTCCATCATAATAAACAGGAAACTTGAAGTTGATCTGCTGAATAATGCGTTCGTTCGTTTTCCGATCCGGGTATAACTCTATGCTCTCAATAAAATTCTTGATAAACTCCTTCTTCTCCAGGTCTGTCATTTTATAGTATATTATATCAAAGTGTTCCAGGATTTTATAGACTTCTTTTGCCGTTAAATGCTCACTATACGCATTATGGATTTTTTCATTGATATCAGTAATCATATCCTCTATATCACTGATCTTATCATAAAGCGTATCCAAACGGTCTTGCATATCCTGATACTTCCGGTCATAATGCTTATCACTTACATCCAGCTTGTCAAGCATATCCATCAGTTTCTTCTTCGCACCTGTCAGCTGACGGAGCTGCTGCCTCAACTGTTCTCTTTCTTCCTCTAAAGCACTGACATCTATTTTCTGTTCCAGTCTATGTTTAATGAACTCTCCAAAACTTTCATTATTTATCATATCCAGGATAACTTCTTCTACCTGCTGGTTAAGCTCATTCTGGTTCAAAGAAAATTTGTAGTTACAAAAATGTTCTTCGTCCATTTTCTTCCGATGCAGACATCTGTAATAAAAATCATCTTTGTATTCACCGGTCTTTTTGTTTTTCCGGCGGCGGACGGTTCCCGCCATTCCGGTTCCACAAAGTGGGCATTTAATAATACCAGACAAAATATGCTCATGCTCCAGACTATGTGTTTTATTCCATTTCACACCATTCTCTTTTCTCTTTTGTTGTGCTTCTTCCCACAGGTTCTCATTTATAATTGCCTCATGCTTTCCGTCTGCAAGAAGATAATCGTCCACCTTTACACGATGATACTGATCTCTGGTCCCTTTCACTTTTTGTGTTTTACTTTTACCATATGCTATTTTTCCGGTATACACGGGATTATCAAGAATATTCACTAAAAGTCCACGGGTAAAATAGTTAAGCTCAAAATCCCTTCCCTTTCGTTTTTCATAACCGTGCTGGTTCAGATAATTGCAGATCGTATCAATCCCCATATCTTCATTGACATATTTTTCATATATGATTCTTACGATCTCTGCCTCATCTGGTTCAATAACAAGAGTATCCTCTTTGCTGTCAATGCTATATCCAAATGGCGCAAGGCCACCATTCCATTTTCCTTCCCTGGCTTTTTGCTTTCGTCCCTCCATTGTCTGAACCAGAATATTTTCTCTTTCAATTTCAGCCACAGCGGAGAGTACCGTAATCGTCAGCTTTCCCGAATCCTTAGACGAATCAATTCCATCCTCAACACAGATCAGGTTCACACCAAAATCCTGAATATATTGTAATGAGTTCAAAACGTCTGCTGCATTACGGCCAAATCTTGACAGTTTAAACACAAGGATATAATCTACCCCATCCCGATCATCCGCCACATCCTGAAGCATTTGAGAAAATTCCGGTCTCCCCGTAATATTCTTACCGGATTTTCCTGCATCACAATATTCACGGACAATCTCCATCTGTTGAAAATCAGCATACTTAGTCAGACGATCTTTCTGCGCTTCTAAGCTGTAGCCCTCTACCTGCATTGCGGTAGAAACTCTGATATATAGATAACACTTTTTCTTCTTATCCTTCATCCTTCAGACTCTCACTTTCTGTCACTTCTATAGAAGCATCTATCATTTTAAAATGCTTCAATGTCTCCAGTATCATTTTTTCTTTATCCTTCGGACACTTGGGAACCTTTTTCTTTGGGTCTGACGCCAGATTATAATTCTTCCCCATATCCAAACCGAATTTCCGTTTTATTTGAGCAATATAAAGGGTATGTACGTTTGCTCCATAAGTGTCTTTGATGTATTTCTTAATCTCTGCATAGGTTGCTTTCGTTTCCGCTGCAGTCAGTTCAGTTTCAGAACAATCCAACGTAAAACGAATATCGCTTTCTGTATTGCCTTCCGGTATCAGACCATTTTCTCCATATGAGACTGAAAAACGAAACGAAATGCTTTTCAGTATTCTGCCATCTGTTTTTTCTTCTGGAAATACCTCTATCCTTTCAATAAACAGCCGGTACATCTGTCTTCGTTCTTCGCATGACATCTTCTCATATAGTTTTTCAAAATTATCAAGCATAGCTTCTATGTTATCAGCTGCCCTGACACCTTTGTTTACCGCTTCAATTTTCCCGATGACTATCGAAATCTTTTTTTCAACCTCATCTACTTTATCATAACTGTCATCAAGGGCGGATTGGATTTTTTCGTATCTTTTATTATAATCTTCGTCAAACACATCTAAATTGTCCAGTTCCGTTCCCAACTTCCTTTTCTGCATTTCTAATCCACGCAGTTTTTTCCGAAGCTGTTTTAAATTCCTTTCCAATTTTTCGACATCTGACTTTTCACTGCTTGAAGCAATAACCGCACTTTTAAATTCCGGCATCCCGCTCAACTTCCGTATTATCTCAAACACTGCGCCATCCAGTTTCTCCTGGTTATAGGTATGACGGAATGGACACGTCCGCCCATTTGCTTTCCGGGAATTATTGCAGGCATAATAATGGATTGTTTTATAATAGCCCCCTTTGTTCTTATTGACACGCTTATTCTTTGTCGCTATCATCCCGGCTCCGCACACCGGACACTTTACAAGTCCAGACAGTAAACTGATTCGTTCTGGCTCATCGACTTTTGCATTTACTTTCGATAGGCTTTCCCGCTTCTTTTGAACCTCTCTCCATTCATTCTCCGTAACGATTGGTTCATGGACTCCTTGAACAGTGATAACCTTGTCCAAATCTTTTTTAATCAGTTTGCCATCCCGTCCCTTTTTATTCGTCCTCCGATTATATAAGAGTTTGCCGCAGTAGAAGGGATTATCAAGCACACTTGTCACAAAATCAAATGTAAATGGCCTGTCCTTATCGGAATCCTTCTTTCCCCTTATATAACCATTTTCATTGAGATAGGATACAACGGAAGTAGCAGACATGTTCTCCTTCAAATATAAATCGTAAATCAGACGGACGATTTTTGTTTCATCATCTGCCAGTACCAGCTCTTTATTCTGATTGCGATAGCCGTATGGTATTGCCCCTCCTGCCCATTTTCCATCCATGACTTTCTGCATCTTTCCTGCCATAAACTGGACTACAATATTTTCCCGTTCTATCTCTGCCACAGCAGAAAGAATTGCAAGGGTAAGCCTGCCTCCTTGTGTCGAACTATCAATCGCATCATTAACACTTATCAGATCAATGCCGTAATCCATGAGCAGCTGCAACGATTTCAAGATATCCGCAGCATTTCTTCCGAATCTGGATAATTTAAAAACAAGAACATAGGAAATGCTGTCTTTCTGGCAAATGATGTCCTCCATCATCTGTTGAAATGCCGGACGTCCTTTTATATCCTTTCCAGATTTTCCAGCGTCACAATATTCGTCAGCAATTTCCAACTCCCTGTATTTTGCATATTCATATAGGCTCTTGCTCTGCGCCTCCAGGCTGAATCCATCTGTCTGCGCCACTGTCGATACTCTCGTATACAAATAACATTTTTTCTTTTTAACCTGCTGTGTCATAAAATGGTTGCTCACCTCATTACTGTATATCTGTTTTTCATATTGTATCACTCTTTTACCTATCTTTCAACAAAAAAATAGCCGACTCACTTATATTGTGGTCGGCGTTTCGCTGTTTGTTTCATGTTTTTTTTCTTCTTTCTGTATTTCTTCCAGGACTTCTTTTCCGTATTTCTCTATCATCTTTACAATAAATGCTGCACACTTCTCCTTGTTCTGCCTGCTTATCCTTTCCAGCTGGGCGTTCCTATTTTCTTTTGGCATCCTTCAATCTTCCTTCCCTTAATTTGAAAGGAAGAAAACATTCCTTTCACTAACCCCTTCCCCCAGAAGCCGGAAAACAAGCTGTCACAGAATTTTGTATTGGGGAATTTTCAACTGAAATAGTCGAGCACACGTTCCCATTCCTGTTCTGTCAAACAAAGTTTTTCCGATTCGCACTTATCTGTTATAAAGCGCCGGCAGCCTGGATACTCTGCATCTACGATCCCCAGTTTTAATAAACTTTTCACCACCTCCTTCGCTCCTTTTCTTCCAAGGTTCCTGCACTGGATATTCCAATCCTCTCTTAACATCAGACGAAGCAGCTCTTGAACCGTATCAATACCATGCCGCTTTAAACAGTTGTATGGTCTTATGGGTAACTGCAAAATCTCTATATCCTGTTCTAAAATCTTATCTTCCACGGTAAGCAGTCTGCTCCTTTTCTTTTCCATCGCCATACGGACATGCTCTAAAACAGATGCCTCATGCGTCGCAAACCCTTCCCGGATATAAGCCGTTATCGCCGGGCTGCTAAGTTTCCGCAACGCCCGTCTCACGATCTGCTGTATCCGGCTTCCTGTCAACGCAAACTCTACACCAATTTTTGAATAACTCATTCCTCTTACATAGCGGTATTCCAGAACAATCTGCTCCCGTTCCGTCAGCTGTTTCAGAGCATATTCCAGTCCTTTCATTTGATCGTCTGATAAAATCTGTCCCACCGGAATATCTCTCAATAAATTCAATGGATAATCTGCCCGCATTATCATTCTCCTCCAATCTGCTTTTCTGCTCCACAAGCATATTTCATTCACTTATCCCTTCTGCCGGCGGCTGAAAATCAAGCTGTCATATTAAGTTTTGTGTGCGGCTTGTTTTTGCTTTTTTCCCGATAGGGATATATGAGAGGGAATTTCTTTTCTAGGGCAAGATTCGCCTATGTTATACAAAAACCCATTTCATGGATTTTCGCATACCTGGCATATCTTGATGGGGATTCCGGTTCCCCATTCCCTCGGTGGACGCACAATGAAAATTGTGCTGTTTGGCTTCCACGTAAATCGTGTTCGCAGCGTCATACAGCGTATGCCGGATATGCTGGCGCATATGGAAAAAGGAGAGATTATGGCAAGACCAAAGAAAGAAAAAGAACTGGCCCGTTCCCATCTGATCGCTTTCCGCCTGACAGATGTGGAGTATGACCTTGTGACCAGAATGGCAAAGGAAGCCGGCCTTAGTGCTTCCGCTTATATCCGGAAACTGTTGCTGGACGGAAAGGTAAACATCACCTATGAAGTGGTTGCCGATGTGCCGGAGCTTCAGAAGCTGGCCGCAGAGTTTGGGAAAATCGGGAGCAACCTGAACCAGATCGCACGGTATTTCCACATGGGCGGTATCCGTTCCAAAGCAATGCAGGACGAAATACATGAATGTATTTCGCAGATATTTGACATGCGGAAAGAAGTTGCAGAAATGGCAGGTGATTATCATGGCAGTGTTGAAACATATCGCAAGCAAAAACGCTGATTACAGCCAGATCATGGACTATATGCTGTTCCAGCATGATGAATTTACCATGAAGCCTGTCCTTGATGAAAACGGAAGGATGGTATTGAGGGAGGAATATTACATGGACGGCATCAACTGTGAACCCATGCTCTTTGATAAAGAATGTGAAAAGCTGAATGCCCAGTATCACAAGAACCAGAATTATGACGATATCAAATCCCATCACTATATCCTAAGCTTTGACCCAAAGGACAAATACGACCATGGCCTGACCGGGGAACGGGCGCAGGCCCTCGGAATGGAATATGCCAAAAAGAATTTTCCCGGCCATCAGGCGCTCGTCTGCACCCATATGGACGGTCACAATGGCAGTGGAAACATCCATGTTCACATCATTATAAACTCCCTCCGGAAACTGGACGTGGAACAACAGCCCTTTATGGAGCGTCCCTGTGACAGCCGTGCAGGTTATAAACATCACCTGACAGACGGTTATCTCCGGCACCTGCAGCAATCAGTCATGGATATGTGCCACAGGGAGAATCTCTATCAGGTTGACCTGCTCTCCCCTTCCAAAAATAAGATTACCCAGAAAGAATACTGGGCAGCCCGCAGAGGGCAAGAGAAATTGAATAAACGTAACAAGCAGATTGTGGCGGATGGTATGAAACCTCGCCGGACACTTTTTCAGACACAGAAACAATTTTTGCGGGATGCCATAAACGACATTGCTTCCCATTCAAAAAATATGGAAGAATTTAAAAACGGATTGCAGGAAAAATACCATATCACCCTTACGGACCGCAGAGGCCGTTTCAGCTATCTCCACCCGGAACGTAATAAAAACATTACTGACCGGGCACTTGGAACCCAATACAGCAGGGATTATCTTCTGGCGCTGTTTGAACAAAATAAGCATAATCTGGAAGAAACACAGCCCCGTTCGGAAATAGAACCTTCCCTGGAGCTTTCTGGAAATTCTACAGAAAACAAACATAGCTTTTTTGAATACAAACCGGATTACGACTATTCCTCTGATCCGGCTGCTATCCTGTTTATCAGGTCTGACTTACGGCTGGTCGTTGACCTTCAAAACAATGTGAAAGCCAGCCAGAACCGTGCCTATGCACAGAAAGTAAAAATTTCCAATCTGCAGCAAATGGCAAAAACCATTGCTTATGTACAGGAGCATCATTATGACACCAGGGAAAGCCTGCAGATGTCCTTTGAGGAAATATCTGAAAAATGGAAGGAGTCCAGAAAAGCGGTAAAATCCACAGAGGAAAAAATAAAAGAGATCAATGAGCAGATTCATTATGCTGGTCAGTATCTTGCGAATAAGCCGGTTTTCGCCCAAATGCTCAAAACCAGAAATAAGAAAAAATTCCGCCAGGAACATCAGGCGGAACTTGAACTTTACGAATCTGCGGTCAAATTTTTCAAAGAGAAAAATGCCGATGGGAAAATCCCGTCTATGAAATCGTTAAAAGCGGAAAAAGAAAAGCTGACCATTCAGCGGTCAGCGCAGTACGAAACCTATAAATACTTTAAAGAATACCAGAAAGAATTGCGGACAGTCTGCTCTAATGTAGATTCCATTCTCAGACAAAAAAACAACCTTGAGCCATTGATTACCCAATCACAAGACCGCTCATAAAAAGAAATCCCATCCATGCGGTTTAATGCAGCACCGGATGGGATTTTCCCTCTTAAATAATTTTCATCAGCTGGATATACTTGACAGAATCCCTTACAGAATATCGGTCTCCAAATATCTGGTAGCGATTCTCCCTATTCTGATAGAATGACAACAGTTTAGGCTTGTCCTCACACTCAAGATATACAACTCCGCCGCCGATCTGCCGCTGGATTTCTTTTAGGGTGACTATCGTCATATCCATCAATTCATTTCCTGTGAGAGCCGCCGACTCCTCATACTGATAATTTTTCCCAAATTGGGCAACCAAAAAAGCGGATAACATGTATGAGTCCGTTGCCTCGTCCAGACGGGCATGACGCTGGATTTTTCTTCTCACAGTCCCTGTCAAGCTTGTATCCAGCAGCTGTACTGCCTTATGGGTCAATGTGAAGATTCCCACGATCCTGCTTTCCCCATCAACCACCAAATATGTAATAGACATCTTGCGCTTGGCAAACTCTATTGCGTTTTTTCTTACAAATTCCTCAATTTCATGATTCTTCGGACAAGAGAAATCGGAGAGAATGAGCTGCAATTCCTCCTCTCCGATTGCGTTTATCATATCCAGAATATTTACCGATGTAAAATTACTCACTTTTTCTGAACCCTCTTTGCCATCAGTCTGCGAATCGCTTCTATATCAGTGAGTGGCGGCTTGACAGGTGTAGTCGGCTTCCATTCAGGATCACGGCTTGACGCTTCAAGTGCATCAATAAACTTCTCTGCTTTTTTCGGATCGCTGATCACGATATTTGTAAAAATGCTCGACGTAGCCATAATCGCACCTCCTTCTTGTGTTAATGGCACTTCCCTTTGTATTCCCGCAAGCATAGCTACCTGCTCATCTTTATTATACGCAAAATGCCGCAGAAAATCAACTGTTTTGGGGGAACAGAAAAATTCCATTTCTACCGCAATTTCGGTTTTCCATATTTTTTCAATTTTGATTTTTGCACTCTGCCTCTGCCTTTATCTCCTCAATCCTTTTTGGGTCAAGAAAATGTGTCGCATACGCCTTTTCTATTTCTGCTTTTCCACTTTTGCTGAACCGCAGCGGATATACCGGCTTGTGCCCCTGTCCGTTTTTCTTTTTTGTGCCCCATCTCTTGTAATAGCAAAATGACGGCTTCAATCCGGTTTTGTCAGCATAACACCGTATCTGTTTCATAAGGAAGGAGAGCTGGCGAAGATTACAGTTACAGACAGCTTCCAGATATGGGATTTTCCCAAATCTCCATTCCTCATATTTCTGCTTTTGCAGGATTCCCACATCCATCAGGACATCCACTGGTGCGGCATACCCTCTTTTCCTGCACTGCTGATAAACAGAATTATGTACTTTCCCAATCAGTTCCCCGTCTTTCATTTCCGTTCTCCTCTGGTTCATATATGCCTATTATAAATCATGGGGATGGAAAAAGAAACACAAAAAGAGAGATACCAGTTTTTTGATCGCTGGCATCCCTCCTGTAATTATTTCCGGTTACGCTCCATATCTGCGCCTATGGCCTGCTCCGGCTGCTTCCCGCTCCGGATTACAATCTCCTTCTGTTTACGGTGCAGCTTCTCCAGAACAGAAGTCCTCTCCTTCTGCTTTGCCTGTTTCTTCCCGGAAATATTGTTAAGCCTTCCGTCGATCATGTTGTAGTTCTGTTCTTCTGTCATTTCCGCACTGCGTAGATACTCGCCGTTCTCATAATATTTCTGCCATTGCTCCATCTGCGGTTTCTCAGGAGCCGGCACCGGTTTTTCCGGCGGACACATGAAATCCCGGATTTTCTGGAGGGTGGTTTCATCAAAGCCCCTGCTCTCATCCGTGACTACCTTGCCGTCCTCTGATACGACCACATAGGGAACATCATTTTTATAAATATCATTCTGTAAAAGGAAGAACTGCTTTCCGTCAACAATGGTTTCATCCGCAGCAATCCAGTTTCCCTTTGTCCCCTCAATTTTAAAGTCGTCTGTCTCCATGGAAATCAACGCACTGGAAGAATTGAGCCGGATGAAACCGGCAAGAACAATGAGCTTTTCTTTATCCATATAATAAGAAGTAACGACCCCTTCCTTATTATAGACCAGCACATCGCTCACGCTTATGGAATGGTATCCCTTAAATGTTTTTGGCGGCTTATCCCGCAATCTTTGCCATATCTTCTCGGCACTGTCGCCCGGAAGCGCCGCCGCTAAATACACCTGGTCATAATTTTCTGCCCTGACCGCTATCTTCTCATCCATCAGGTTTTGGTAAGTGCGGAAACAAAGCTTCCTTGTCTCCGCACTCCTTTTCAGCTGATAGACGGCAAACTGGTTCAGCTTCATTCCCCGTCCTCCGGTTCCTGCTTATACGGCTCCAAATCCAGCTTATGAAATTCCGCATCGGAAAGCCGCTTCATTTTTTCCATGGTATTTATCACCAGCGGCAGCACTTCCTCATCATCCCGGACATATGGGATCACCTCCTCCAGTCTCTCTAAGGTATGCCTGCGGTTCCCGGCATCAAACATCGCCATGACTAACATCTCGTCCTGCTCAAAAGATACTTTTCTCATAATTCCTGTTCCCCTTTCTTACGTTCCTGCGATTTCTGCTCTGTCCCCTTTTGCTCCTGTGACTTCAATTTTGTCTGCCGCTCCCGCAGGGCTTTCAGAACAGACTGTTTCCGTCCAGTCCCCTCCGGTACGTTGCTGTGCGTTTCCAGTGCCTTTTCAGTCACTTTTTCCGGCTTTAAATCCACTTCTCCTGCGGTCTCCATGCCTGCCTTATCCTTTGCTGCAGACGGCTTCTTTGGCTGTTCAATCTGCTGTTTCTCTGCTCCCGGAGCCACTTCCCTCTCCCGATTTTCAGATAGAATCTTTTCCATGTCAGCTATTGCCTTTTGCACCAATGGACTTTCCTTATAATGTGAAATCTCATTGATAACGTCTTTGATTACCGTATCTCCCGACATCAATTCAAACAGGCCATCGTAAATACTGCCATCCTCCAGACGGAAACCAATTCCTTTCACTCCATTGATACGCTCTGGCGGAATCTTTTGATATAACTCGTATGCTTCCTGCAGCGTCAGGTTTTCATGGTACTCTCCCATGACCGGATATTCCATGCACTCCGCAACATAAAAGCTGATGCTCGGCTCCACCTGCTCTATCTGATGGAAAAGATTTTTGTCCTCCGCCTGATAAATCCTGTCAATCAGCTGTTGTGCCTCGGATACCGTTTCTTCCGGTTCCCCTTCGTCAACAAACACCTGCAGCCAGGATTTGATAGGTTCTGTTTTTCCATCCATAAGGTCTTGTTTCAATTCCTGTAACTGCTGCTCACGATCTTCCACCTGATCCTGATACTCATAGAAATCATTGTCATATGCAAAAGTATCAATATCAGCCGCCAGCTTTTCTACTTCTTTGTTATCCAAATACTGCTCCGCCTGTTCCATATACGCTTCCAGTGATCCTGTTATCTCCGTAGATATTGGGTTGATGTCAACCGGCAGACCAGCGATCTCCATGCCATCCTCATGCAGCATACTGAAAAAATCATCCTCACGGATATTTCCGGTATAAGAAACCACCACATCCACATCGGAACCCTCCTGATACAGCCCTTCCCTTGTCCGGCTGCCATAGACACGGGCACCGAGCAGCTTCACTTCATCCGTCAGCCCCATCCCGTCAATCTGCGCCTGTGCGTAACATAGCACCGTTTCTTCAATCTCCGCACAGCTCTGGCCATTTAAGGATTTTTCCGGTTCTGTCATATCAGAAGTAAGGGGCATCGCTTTTGCTGCAGCCAGTTCTGTTTTTCTTTTCCGTACAGCTTCGTTCAGGTTCGCATATTGTTCCTCATACAAAATCCCCTGTGCCTCCGTAAGCAATTCGCGGACACTCTGCAATCCTTCCCCGCTTCCGGCATTGTCGATTGCCTTCTGCAAAATGGCGGTTCCTTTACGGTCAAGCCCGTCCCAGATTCTTTTTCGCTGCACCTCCGTCATTACCGTTCTTTCCATATCCATCATGTAATAATCAATCTCTTTTAGGTCATGGATAGAACCTGCCTCCGCAATCCGTTCTTCAATGGGGAACGCTTCCGCTTCGCCTGCCAGAAGCCTTTCCAGTTTTTCAAGCTCTGATTGCGGCATCCTGTCCCAAATATCTTCACCGTCTGTATGGATGGAAAATACATCCTCAATCTCACCCCGGTCATACAGCGGGCTGTAAAAATGCTCCCTCTGCCCGGTTGTGTATGTCAGCACGGCGGGCCGTCCATCCACCAGGCAGTCAAATTCATAGACGGCTTCCCTGTCTCCCGCATGGTATTCATGGCTCTTTCCTTTCAGGTCTGTCACAGATTCTGCCGTCAGAGACTTCCTGTTCTTCTCCTGCTCTGCTTCATTGGCTTTCTCCTGCAGTTCTTCAAAATCCATCACTTTGCAGTCTGCCACAGACAGCCCTTCGTCTCCAAGAATATCCTCCATCGCTTCTGCCAGCGTTACATCCGGATTGTCATACACACCGCCGTCCAGCTCACGGAATTGATTGTCATAGAACGTGTAATCATAACCATCCGATACCGTCTGGATGGCAAAATACTTTCCTGCTGATTCCAGACGGTAGGCAATCTCCGTGTCATGGTTATCCAGATACATTTCCGCCGTCCGCAATGCTTCCCGGCTCTCAGGATTTACCCACTTCCCACTCAATGAAGCCCCTTCAATATCTTCCAATGCTTCCAGTCCATTCCTGCACTTAATCAGGCTCATACGGGTAGGCGGCTGCTCCGTGCTTTCCATACCGATCTCCTTTTCCAGATGGTTAGGGAGCATGGCATAGGCTGTGAGGGCAGAATCCAGATCAGGGAAATACTGATATTCCCTCTCTGCATTTACCCCATAGGCGTCATTCACTACATAATACTGTGAAATGAACGGCTCCTCCATTTCCTTCTCCAGTTCTGCAAATTTCTCCCTCGCAAGTCCGATAAAACCGTCCAGCACTGCCGGGTGGCTCTCCACCACGTAATCATAATTCAGGTCGATGCCCCTGCCCATATTCTCCGGTATTGGGATACTTTCTGCCCATGCCCTTGTATCCCTGGAAAACCGCCCATCGGTTTCCTTATACTGCACTGTGCAGGCAAGGACAAACGAAAGCCTTTCCGTGCCGTATTCTTCCAGCACACCATCTACTGCGTCATGGGCAAGATGCATCCCGTCAAAATGGCTGCGGATTGCTTCCTCTACTGCCCTTTTACAGTCAATATTCAGCTTTCTGGAATCAAGGTATTCATCAGCGGCACCATGCTCCGTTGCATAGGAAAGGGTATAGCGGTAGACAGGCGAATACTGCTTTTGCGCCGGAATCTCTACCGTTTCTTCTGCCTCCGGCTCCCATGCAATCCCCTTTCCGGCAAGATATTCGCGGATGGCCTCCATTGCTCCACGGTCGAACCCGTTTTCCAGTTCCTGCGCTACCAGTTCCCCATCTGCATTAACGATGACGGCTGCAACAGAATCCCCATATTCGTTATGCTCCATAAGGTAAAAGATTTCATCCGCAATCTCACGCTTGTCTGCCGTATGCCACAGCCCTTCATGCTGCTCGATCTCAATTCCCGAAGTATCCAGCGTGACAGCACCATCTTCTCTTTTGCGGTTCATTTCCGCTTCATGCAGGCGCTGCCGGACAAAATCAGGCAACTCTTTAAACCCAAAACTGTCTACATAGTATGCCTTCGTCTGCCCGTCCCTCTGCATGACAACCACATCACTCACGGAAAGAGAATGACCCTCATACCCAGCCGGATGGTTAAGATTGAATTTTTCATACAGGCTGTCTAAGGTTTCCTCTCCCGATAAATGCCCGCCGTAAATAAAAGCATAATCTGCCGCATCCACCGCCATACCATGGGAAGTTACAAAATCCAGTCCCATAAACCGGTATCCCCGTTCTTCGGAATTATCTTTGATCTGGTAAATCGCATAACGTTCTTCCGTCCCGGAAAGATAGAGGTTTTCATTGTTCCGCCCGATAGCGCTTTCCACAATTCCTTTGTCCGCTTCCATGCTCCTTTCTGCCATCTCCTGCAAATACTCCGGTATGGTCTGCTCCCCTCCGGTAAAATTCAGTCCATCTCCAAGCCGGAGAGACTTCTGCTCCGGTATCGTGACCGGAACTGCCGTCAGGATGGTAGCGGCATGGTTGACTATTACATGTTCTTCCACGGTAAGGGGATGGCCGGGATCATAGTCTGCTCCCCGCAGTTCATAGCAGAAGATTCCTTCTGGCAGAGACTCCCTGTCTACACGGCCATTTGAAAACAATGCCGGCACATCATAAAACTCTGCCTGCTGGTATTCTTCCGCCTGCTCCGGATGCTCCTTTTCCTGTTGCTCCCTCATAAGCTGCTGCAGCACTTCCGTCATGCTGTCGATAAACTCACCAGCCGTTTTCCGGATTGTATCCATGGAAGCACGAAGTTCCTTCATATCCTTTCCGCTGCTCCAGCTTCCGATATAAGGGAAGGAATATTCAGAAGTATCCAGCCCAAAATACTGGCATACACAGTAAGCAATGCTTTCCGCTTCCACCTCCCTGGTCAGCTTATCCTTCTGGACTCCCAGTTTCTCCATGATCTCCCTGTCATGGAGCTTCGCATGGCTGACTTCGTGAATCGCTGTTTTCATCGTCTGGCCTTCGCTCATTCCTTCCTGAATGACGATCTCCTTATCTACCAGGTGATAATAACCATGCGCTTCTCCCTCAATCTCATCAAAACGGATAGGCACAGGGGAAACATCGGTAATCGCTTTCATAAATGCTTCATAGTTCTCCACGCTGGCAGTCAGATCTTCTACTGCAAATTCCGGCAATGGCTTTCCATCTGTCTGGGACATGTCAAACACGGTAGCCACACGGAACCTCGGTATCACATGCGTAATGATTTCCGTTTCCGGCTGTCCGTTCTCTTTCAGCACCGGTTCATTGGTAACCGGGTCAATCTTCTCCACTTCTTCCTTTTCCCGGATCGGAGCCGGCGCAATGATCTGAATCCCCTTTTCCCCTTTTTTCACATGGCGCTCAAACTTTTTCTGCCATGCCTGATAGCCAGCCACCAGTGTTGCCTCCGGCTTCTGCATGGCAATCAGCATGGTATTATTAAAGCTGTAATCATGGAACTGGGACATGACCTTTAAATATTCCGTATAATTCTCGGAAGTAAGCATATCCTTTACGCCTTCTTCCAGCTTTTTGGTGATCTCCTGTAACTGCTTATCCTGTTTGGATGCCATAACGCTGTCCCTCCTTTATCATTCTGACCCATCTTGTTTTCATTTCATGGGGATACTGGTTCTCCTGCTTCGGCCTGCGTTCTCCATTCCATGTAAGACCTCCCGCAATGCCCTCACAATAAAAACCGGAAGCCTTTAAGGAAGTCCCCGGTTCACTTTGCAGGATATAAGTAATCACTTTTCGATACCCCATCGCTTTTGCCGCACGGCAGGCGGCACCATATAAAATGCTGCATACATTCTTCGTCCCATCCGTACACAGCCGGTTGATTTCTAATGTATAACCATCATCATAATGCCTGCTGACCGGTCTGCCGCAGATTACCACGCCCGCCAGCTTTCCATCCTTTTTCACACCGATGGAAAATTTGTGTCCTGCTGACGGTTTATGGTGCCTGTGGTACTTCTGCACAAACCCATTTGCCTCTTTTAAGGTAACTGGTGTCAGTTCAAGCATCCTTCCGTTCCTTTCCTCCACTTAGACGATTTCCTTTCACGATTTTTTCAGTTCCCATATCCAGATATTCAAATTCCAGCTGCTTGTCGCATATTCCACTGCAGAGATAACCGCTTTGAAACGGTGCCCTGACCGCCCGCTCCCCATTCTCCCTGATGTAATTCACCCTCGGACTAAGCCACAACATTTCCACCCTGTTTTCTTTAAACATCTGAAACCTTTCTTTGTGGTCAAAGATTCCCTGGAAATTGATCAGCATTGCAAATGGCTTTCCGATCTCATACAGCCGCTTTAGTATCTTGCCTTTCAAACTGTACGGCGGATTGCTGATAATGTAATCACAGTCCGGCACAGGAACAGTAAAAAAATCCTGGCCTGTCCGGATATGCCCATAAGTCACGGAAAATCCATATTCCGTCAGGATTCTCACAAACGGGCTGTCTGCCATATCAAACGGACACCATACAGCCGATCCTGCCTTTATCCGCTTTATAATGGGATACACCGCATATGCCGGGGTCAGGTATTCATCATTTTTCTGAAAATGGCATCGCATTTGAGCCATAAATGGCTTCCCTCCTTTCAAAAATCCCGCCAGCAGCCTGTTAAGCCGTGACGGGATTTTTTATTTTATAGTTCCTGTTCTTTTTTCTTTACAGGCATATGTTGGCTCTGTCCGGAAATGATCTGCCCCTGCTTTTCCTTCAGCTTTGACAGCACGGAACGCTTCTGCGGCGCATCCGCAATTCTGGAAGCTGCCGATATCCGTCCCACCAGATTTGTGCTTTTTCTCGGGAGGTCGGCTACTGACTGCTCCTCATCCATGCCCAACGCCTCGGAATGGCCTTTTTCATCCATGTTAAGCAGCGAGTTTAACTCTGCCAGCCGCTCCATCTTTTCTGCAAGCTCTACCTCCTGCGCAAAGGGACGCTTCACCTCCACCTGTGCGGTGGCAAGCTGCTCTTGTAAGGTTTCCAGTTTCTGCTGTGCCTGCGGCAGCTTTTTCTCAATGCCGGCAAGGGCATTGTTGATACGCTGAATATTGCCCAGGGCATCCTTCCCCACCTCAATCGTATAACTGCACTGGCGCTTTAGCGTTACCTTATACACCCCGTTAAAACTATCAAAACTGGCATTTAATGAAAATCCCTGGTAATCCCCGATTACACCCTCCGTTTTTACCGCTTTTAGTCCGGCGCAGGCAGCGATCAATGCCGTCCCTGCTTCTTTCCGGTCTGTATAGGTCTTTCCCCCGATCAGCATGGAGAACTGTTCCTTGTCCTTTAAAAGAATCGGTTTTGCCGCCTCCAGGTCAGAAGCCAGCCCTGCAATCCGCTCCTTGGTTGCGGTAATCTGCATTGGGTAAGACTTTGCGATATCTGATTCCAGACGGTAAATCTGGTTGGTATGGTTCGCTTTTAACAGCTTTAGCTTGCTCACTTGGATATCCAGATCCATCTTTTCCTTAATATATGGGTTGCCGGTTGCCAGGGCTTTGATCTCCGCATAGGACAGTGCCGTATCATCTACATCCTCGCAGGACCTGACCGGCGATTTGCTTGTCATAATCTGCGAAATGAATTTCTGCTTATTTTCCAAAATCTGCCACATGTAGCTGTCGAACGTATTTTCGGTAACATACCGGAATATCTTCACCTTTTCATTCTGGTTACCCTGACGCAGGATACGCCCCTCCTGCTGTTCCAAATCGGAAGGCTTCCACGGGCAGTCCAGATGGTGAAGCGCAATCAGCCTGTCCTGGATATTGGTGCCTGCACCCAGTTTTGGTGTGGAACCCAGTAAGATACGGACTTTCCCGGCACGGACTTTCGCAAACAGGTCTGCCTTTTTTGCTTCCGTTGAGGCGTCGTGGATAAATGCGATTTCTTCCATCGGAATCCCCTTTGCCACCAGCTTTTCCCTAAGGTCATCATAGACGTTAAAGGTTCCATCATTTTTCGGTGTCGAAAGGTCGCAGAAAATCAGCTGGGTGGATTTTTCCGGCATCGTCTCCTGCCAGATGGCAAAAGCATTTTTTACACAGCGGTTTACCTTGCTGTCCTCCTCGTCCGGCAGCATATCGTTGATAAGCCGCTGGTCTAACGCACACTTACGCCCATCGTTGGTGATCTTGAGCATATTGTCTATGGTTGCGTCCACGCCGCCTCCACGGACACGTTCCGCCCTCTCTGCGAAGCTGCTGACCATTTCCTTTTGTATCTCACTCGGTTTTAGCACTTCATTGATGTATTCTGCCTCCGGCACCGGAAGGCTGAGCATATCGGCTGTCTGGATATCCGCTGATTCCTTAAAGAGCTTCATAAGCTCCGGTAAATTATAAAAACGGGCGAACCGTGTTTTTGCACGATAGCCCGTTCCCTCAGGTGCCAGCTCAATCGCTCTTGAATTATAGGTACATTATGGAAATTTAATTGATTTCTCCAACG
>CALFCS010000070.1 GCA_937950565.1 uncultured Lachnospiraceae bacterium | reverse complement strand
GTGCTTTCTTCGACATGGACGTTTCCGCCGTGTTGTTCCAGAATCGCCCGCACAAGAGCCAGTCCGAGACCGGCCCCTCCCATGGCGCGGCTTCTGGATTTGTCTACACGGTAGAAGGCATCAAATATTTTTTCTTGATTTTCTTCTGCAATGCCAATACCGGTATCTCTGACGGTCAGTATGGCTGTGTTGTCTTTATGGCAGACAGAGACTGTTACCGTACCGGAAGGACGGTTGTATTTGACTGCATTTTCAACAAGATTATAGACAACACGGTAAAGAAGAATATAGCTGCCTGTGACGGCACAGTCCCCATCCTGCTGGAGGAGGGTTATATTATTTTTGGAGGCAATTGGCTCCAGGTCACAGAGTACCTCTTCGGTCAGTGCAAAAAGAGAGATGCGCTCTGTTCTCTGGATCGTCTGCAGGCTTGTCATATCAAGAAGCACTTCTACCAGATGTGATAGCCGGTTTGCCTGTTCCTGAATCATAGAAAGGATAACCATACATTCCTGCACATCCTGAAAACCTTTTTTCATGGAAACCTCCAGGTTTGTCTGAATGACAGCAAGCGGAGTGCGAAGCTCATGGGCGGCATTGGCGGCAAACTGTTTCTGGACAGTGAAGGATTCGTCCAGCCGCTTTAGCATTTCATTGAAGGAGCTGGTCAGTCTGGCAACTTCATCTCCACTTTCCGGAACCTCTAGTGGAACAGACAGATTCCGGGCCTGTACTTTTGTTATCTGCTCACTTAGGTTTCGTAGCGGAGCCAGTGTGCGTCCTGCCAGAAAATAAGTAATAAAGCTGCTGACCAGGATAATTAGTGTGGTAGAAAGAATACTCTGCAGATAAAAATCAGTTCTTGTCTTTTGTATTTGTTCGGTAAGCTCCGGAATGATTAGCTTTGGGTCGATCTGAACGCTTGACATGCCACTGTCTGACGGGTCAATCTGGATGGTGTAAGCTTCCAGAGTGTCGATTCCGTTCAGTACGGAATGGCTGATCAGAATATTCAACACGATACAGGTGACAGTTACAAGCGCAGCAACGGTCAGTGTAAGTCTCCATTGCATGGATAATTTTTTCATAAGAGTTCCTCCTCGGATAATAGATAACCTTGTCCGATCCGGTTATGTATCGGATCATACCCGAGTGCAGTGCGGAGCTTCTTTCTGAGGGAGGAAATGTGTACCCGGACAGAGTTGCTAAAGTTGTTTACACTTCCGTCCCAGATGTGCTCAATCATTTCTTCCGGGCTTATGATGCGGCCCGGATGAAGGAGAAAGTATTCCAGAAGGCTGGTTTCCTTTCTGGTCAGTGTTAGTGGACGGCCGTTTATAAAGGTTTCTCTGGATTTTGTATCAAAGGAAATTGCGCCGCAGGTCAGGCAGACATCCCGCTGAATGAAGCTGCGGCGGGTCAGGCTTCGGATACGGGCCTCCAGTTCTTCAAAATGAAATGGCTTCGTAAGATAATCATTTGCTCCCAGATCAAGCCCTTCTACCTTGTCCTGGATCTGTCCTCTGGCGGAGAGTATCAGAACCGGGGTAGAGGTGTTTTCAGCCCGGAATTTTTGCAGGATTTCCAGACCATCCATACCAGGCAGACTTAAGTCCAGAAGAATCAGGTCATAAGTTTCGGTCATGCATAATTCCAGTGCTTCCATTCCGTCAAAGCACATATCGGTCTCATAGCCATCGATACGTAATCCATCTGCAATAGAGCGGCACAGGGCAGTTTCGTCTTCTATTATTAAAATGTGCATAAAGTGTCCTCCTTGTTGATTCTATCGTATTTTGTATATTAATAGTATACTAACATATCTGGTATAAAATCTGTGTAAAGAAAAAATTTCGAATTTTTTGATTTCTTAACAGAGATTTTATAGTGCAGGTGATACAATAAACGGGAACAAGATGAAAGGAGTCAGATATTATGAAAATGAAAAGTATGAGATTTATAGCGGTCATAACAGCGGGAATCCTGGGGGTTACGTTAATGGGAGGCTGTGCTTCCAAAGAAAAAGAAGAGAAAAAGGATACAAAGGATACAGAAGAAATGACAAGTATCATGCAGGATACGGATACCTTCCTGGCTTCGGATTCTGGATGGGGCAGTCAGGATCTTTATGAGTTCCCGTTTATGGGTATGCAGGCGGCCCTGCCGGAGTCATTATTGCTGCAGATGGACAACAAAGAGGTTGCTATGATGGATGAGCAGGATATTGTAGACCAGGGATTTACGATTCGTTATGCATTTTTGAAATGGGGAGTCATGACGGAGGAACAGAGGAATGCGCAGGTGCAGATAGCGGGAGACGGGTTTGATAAATGGCAGAAGAGCCTGGAACGAATCGGTACTCTTGGAATGTTCCGGAGTGATGTGACAGACCAGCTTGACGAGCTGACCGGATGCGATGAGCATAAGGAGCTGGGGGAGAGCAGCGACGGAAAGTACAAATATTATTTAAGCATTAACACTAGTGCAAAAAAGGAACTGACGGATGAAATCTTAGAGATTCAGGTAACACTTACCGAGATTACACCGTTTGACCAGACATCTGCGTTTGCGCAGCCGGACCTTTCTGTTGATGTTTCGTCTGTGGGAACATTTGAGACGAAGGATGTAGATGGAACTGCTTATACGGAAGCATTATTCCAGGATTATGATCTGACGATGGTAAATGTATTCACTACCTGGTGTTCTCCGTGTGTCAAGGAACTTCCGGACCTGGATAAGCTTTATAAAGAAATGAAAGATAAAGGTGTGCAGGTGGTGGGAATCTGCATGGACACAGTAGATGAAAACGGGGAAGTAATGGAAGATGTAGTGAAAAAAGCACAAGAGCTTAAAGAACGTGCTGGAGTTTCCTATCCGGTTCTTATTCCGGATTCCGGGAATCTGAATGGACGGGTTGCCAACATGCAGGGGTTTCCGGAAACATTTTTTGTAGATAGAAATGGAAATATTGTAGGCGGGACTTATCAAGGCAGTGCCGGATTGGAGGACTGGAGAGAAGTAGTAGAGCAAGAGCTTGCGAGTGTGAAGGGAGAATAGAGATGCATAGATACCAACATTCCCGGTGGCCGGGCATTGTTATTGCCTGTGCGGGAGTTCTGATGATGTGTTATGGAATATCAAGAGGAGAAGTGCAGGTGGTGTTTACAAAAGCGATAAATATATGTCTGGAGTGTATTGGGATTGGATAAGAAGAAAATAAACGAATGGCCGAGGCATGGGATACAGGCACTGTGGGCATTGGCCACAAATAGTCATTTTGCCGGTTTTATAAATGGGAGAATCTATCAGGGAAGCCTGAAAAATGTCTGCGTTCCGGGGTTAAATTGCTATTCCTGTCCGGGAGCGGTGGGCGCCTGTCCGATTGGGGCGCTGCAGGCAGTTGTTGGAAGCTGGAATTTCAAATTTGCGTATTATGTTGTGGGATTTTTGATTTTTATTGGTGCATTTTTTGGAAGAATCGTATGCGGATTTTTATGTCCGTTTGGACTTATACAGGATTTGCTGAATAAGATTCCATTTCCGAAAAAAATCCGTACTTTCCGCGGGGATAAATTATTGCGGAAATTGAAGTATCTTATTTTTCTTGTTTTCGTCATTCTTCTTCCCATGTTTATCGTAGATATTATGGGACAGGGGGCCCCGTATTTCTGTAAGCTCATTTGTCCGGCGGGTACGCTGGAAGGAGGAATTCCGCTGGTGCTTCTGAATCAGGCAATGCGAAGTACGCTTGGGTGGCTGTACATATGGAAAAATGTGATTCTGGTTGTTACGATTATTCTTTCGGTTCTTATATACCGTCCTTTCTGTAAATATATCTGCCCGCTGGGAGCATTTTATTCTGTTTTTAACAGGGTGGCTGTCTTCCGGTATAAGGTAGACAAGGAAAAATGTGTAGACTGCGGAAAATGTGCGGCAGTCTGCCGGATGCAGGTAGATCCTTCCAAGGATCCGAATCACATGGAGTGTATCCGGTGCGGCAGGTGCAGGAAGGCATGCCCGACAGATGCGCTTACTTCAAATATGCTGTGGGGACGGCATTTGAAAAATAAAAAATGATAGAAATGTAAGTTGCTTTTATTTGTGGATTTGTTATAATAGAAGCAAGGAAACAGGGCATAAAAGGTTAAAATCTATTTACGCCCTTTTGTTAGAATAAGGAGGAGATGCGATATGAAAAGAAGAAGGTGCATATTGCGAAGGATGTTTGCGTCGGCGCTTACGGCGGCTATGGTTGGAACCATGATTCCGGCAGCAGCGTTTGCCGCGCAGGAAACAATTAACACACCGTTGCTCGCAGACTTCACGTTTGACGATGATGCTTCTGTCCTCGCAGGCGGAAATGCGAAAGCAACAGTAAATGGCAGCTATCAGCTGAAGGACAGCAAGGATGCGGCAAGCGGAAAAGCGCTGTATCTGGATGGAAATGCATCCAATTACCTTTCCGTTACAGATAAAGATGGAAAGAGTCTTCTGGCAGGGAAGAAGGAAATTACGGTTTCTTATGATGCGAAGCCGGACCGGACAGCAACAAGCTGGGTGTTCTATGCAGCGCCGAATACAGACGCACAAAAGTCGCCGGAATATTATATAGGCGCATTTGCCAACAGTGGGAACACGAAAGTGGAACGTTATAATAACGGGCGTACTGTCGGTTTTGAGACAAAGACAGGAACAGACTGGTCACATGTAGATATTGTATATAGCGAGGGTACGACAGCGGTTTATGTCGATGGCGTAAAAAGAGTGTCTGTAGATAACAGTAACGCGCAGCTTCCGGATATTCTTGGCGCTTCCGGTATCCTTTATATCGGCAGGGCAAACTGGGGAAACGGAGAATCTTATAAGGGATGGATTGATAACTTTAAGATTTATGACGGCGCTCTGACGGATGCGCAGCTGATTACAGAAGAGGCGGCAAAAAAGGCAGTAGAGGCAGATAAAGCGGCGCTCACCCTTCCGCAGGAAATCATCAGTGATTTTACCCTTCCGTCTAAGGGGACAAATTATACCAATATTACCTGGGCGGTAGAAGAAAATGACAATGCAGTGATACAAGCAGATGGTTATCAGGTAAAGGTGGTACGTCCCGCAGAGCAGGACGCTGAGGTAACATTTACTGCAACAATAGAGCTTCAGGGTGTGAAGGATAAAAAGGAGATTGCGGTTAAGATTCCGAAGGAAATATCGGATGAAGCAATCGTAGAGGAAGCATATGGAAAGCTTGATATTGCAACAAAGGATGATGTACGGGGCAATATCACTCTTCCGACAGAGATGGAAGTGTCCGGCACGGTAAAGAAAGCCCAGATTACATGGGAGTCTTCTGATAAAGCAGTTGTTACGGATACCGAGGCTGACGGTAAGGCTCCTGGTGTTGTGACCAGAAAGCGTATTGATAAAGAGGTTGTTGTAACAGCAGTGATAAAGAGTGGAGATGTACAGAAGACAAAGGAATTTGTGTTAAAAGTAAAAAAAGCTCCGAAAGCAACTGCAAAGACAACCGATTATCTGTTTGCACATTTTACCGGTACAGAGGGAAGAGTTACAGATGAGCAGATTTATTTTGCCACAAGTGAGGACGGAAGCCAGTGGAAGGATCTTACGGCAGACGGGAAGCCGGTTTTATCTTCCGTGATTGGAGACAAGGGTGTACGTGACCCGTATTTGATTCGTTCACCGGAAGGAGATAAGTTCTACCTGATTGCAACAGACTTAAGTATCTATTACCGTGGAGGCTGGGGAAATGCGGCCGCTACCACGACGGGAAGTACGAAGCTTGTGATTTGGGAATCTGACAATCTGGTTGACTGGAGTGAGCCGAGACTGGTTGATGTGGCAGGTCCGATTCCTGAGGCAGGATGTGCATGGGCGCCGGAGGCATTCTATGATAAGAATACCGGAAATTATGTGGTATATTGGGCAACCTATTCTACAAAAAGTAATGTAAATGGCGATGGAATGAATATGTATTATGCGACAACCCGTGACTTCTATACATTCTCAGAGCCGGTACTCTGGATTGACAGAGCTGGCTCCATTATAGATACAACGATGATTCAGGTTGGCGATAAGTATTACCGTGCATCCGGAGACGGACAGATTACAATTGAAGAAAGTGACTCCATCTATGACGGATGGGAGATTATCGGAACCTTAAAAGATATCTTTAATAATAATGGATACAGCGGGGCTTATCTGGAAGGACCTGAATTCTTCAAATATAATGAAGACGATTATTTGAAAGATGCAGAAGGAAATCCTGTTGAAACATGGGGCCTGATGTGTGATCAGTATGCGGCTGGCAGAGGCTATCTTCCGTTCCGTACGACAAATATTGCAGACCAGACAACAAAGAGCTGGTCACCGGCAAGTGATGTGAACTTTGGAAGCCTGAAGAAACGCCATGGAACGATTCTTCCGATTACGAGAGAAGAGTATGCACGTGTGATGGAGGAATATGCAGGTATTACGGTAGATGTTCCGGAACCGGTCATTGACAAGACATATCTGAAGGAAGCGATTGAAAATGCAGTTCCGGCTGCAGATGAGGAAAAATATACAGAAGAGAGCTGGAGTGCATATGCGAAGGCACTTGAAAATGCGGAGAAGGTTGATGCAGATGCAAATGCATCACAGGAAGCAATCGATGCGGCGGAAGAAGAGCTTCTGAAAGCGCAGGAGGGACTTGTAGGAAAAGAGAACCCGAGGCTCCCGTATGTAGATGTTGCAGAGAATGCATGGTATTATGGGGCAGTTGCTTACAACTATGGAAAGAAGACCATGACTGGTAAAGATGCGACACACTTTGCACCAGAAGAGACATTGGTACGAGCACAGTTTGCAGCAGTGCTTCACAAGATGAATGGGGAGCCTGGGATGTATTACAAAGCAGTATTCTCTGATGTGACAGAAGGTGACTGGTTCAGAAATGCAGTCCTGTGGGCGGCAGATAAGAAGATTGTAACCGGATATACAGGAACAACGTTGTTTGGAGCAAATGACCCGGTAACCCGTTCACAGATGGCAACGATGATGTACCGCTATGCAAAAGAATATAAGAAATATGACGTGGGAGCAGACGGCGATTACAGTAACTTCCCGGATGCAGGAGACGTACAGGAATTTGCAGTAGATGCAATGAAATGGGCGGTAGCAGAAGAAATCATCACTGGCAAGACGATTGATGGAAAACTGATGCTTGACCCGCAGGGAAGTGCAAACCGTGCAGAATGTGCAACGATCATCCAGAGATTCATGGAGAAATATGAAAAATAAGGAGGAAGTGTAATATGAAAAAAAGAAAACGCATATTACAAAGGATGTTTGCGTCGGTGCTTACAGCGGCCATGGTTGGAACGATGATTCCGGCAGCCGCATTTGCAGCGCAGCAGACAATCAACACACCGCTGCTTGCAGACTTCACGTTTGACGATGAAGCTTCTGTTCTTGCAGGCGGAAATGCGAAAGCAACAGTAAATGGAAGCTATGAGCTGAAGGACAGTAAGGATGCGGCAAGCAAAAAAGCGCTGTATCTGGATGGAAATGCATCCAATTACCTTTCCATTACGGACAAAGACGGAAATAGTCTTCTGGCAGGAAAGACGGAGATTACGGTTTCTTACGATGTGAAACCGGACCGGACGGCAACGAGCTGGGTGTTCTATGCAGCGCCAAATACAGACGCACAAAAGTCACCGGAGTATTATATTGGTGCATTTGTCAACAATGGAAACACAAAAGTGGAGCGTTATAAGAATGGGCGTACTGTCAGCTTTGAGACAAAGACGGGAACAGCCTGGTCACATGTAGATATTGTTTATAGTGAAAAGGCGACGACTGCTTATGTGAACGGTACAAAGGTACAGTCTGTAGAGAACAGCAATGCACCGCTTCCAGATATCCTGGGTGATTCCGGTATTCTTTATATTGGAAGAGCAAACTGGGGAAGCGGAGAAGGCTATAAGGGCTGGATTGATAATTTTAAAATTTATGACGGCGCTCTGACAGATGATGATCTGGTAGTAAAATTAAGTGACGAAGAAGTATTGGCGGCAGCAGTTGAAAAACTGGATATTCCAGGAAAGGATAATGTAAAGGGCAATGTTACTTTATTAAAAGAGCTGAAGATAGACGGGGCAGAAGGAAAAGCAACTGTTTCCTGGAAATCTTCTGATACATCCGTTGTCACAGACGCAGATAAGGATGGAAAAGCGGCAGGTGTTGTTACAAGAAAAGCAAATGACACAAAGGTGACCATGACTGCGACTGTGAAATATGGAAGCTTAAGCGAAACAAAAGCTATCGTGCTGAATGTAAAAGCGGCTCCAAAGAACCTGGATACGGATTATACAGCAGGCTATCTGTGGACAAACTTTGATGCATCCGGCGGTTATGAGAAGATTTTCTTCGGTTATAGTGAGGATGGTCTGAAGTGGGGTAAGTTAAATAAGGATGCAGGCGGAACACCGCAGCCGGTTCTTGTGAATAATGCCGAGGGAAGTGACCTTGGTGTCCGTGACCCACATATCATTCGTTCAGCAGAAGGTGACAAATACTGGATTCTTGGAACCGACCTTCATGCAGAGGGTGGCGGAGCAGGCGGAAGCGGATGGAATCAGCTGAGCGCCAGCCAGAACCTGGTTGTGTGGGAGTCTGATGATCTGGTAACATGGAGCGAGCCAAAGCTTGTATATGCAGGATTTGACAATGCAGGATGCGTATGGGCTCCGGAAGCAATCTACGATGAGACGACGGGAGACTATCTTGTATATTGGTCTGCAAGAGATAAGTCCAAAGCAAATACAAGTGAAAATGCACTTCGCGTATATGTATGCAGAACAAGAGATTTCGTAAACTTTACAGAGCCGAAGGTATGGTTAAGTGAAGATACAGATGCTAAAGAGATTAATATTATTGATTCTACAATTGTATACGACGGTGAGAATTATTACCGTTTCTCTACTTCTGACTGGAATACGGTCATTGATGTCAGCAAGACCTTGTCAGAGGATACACTTGATGTAAAAGTCAGCGAAGACAAGAGCGCGAACGGCGACTGGACACGTCTGGTAAAACGTGCCGGATCCGGCAGCGCAGGATTTGACGGAAGAGAAGGATTTACTGTATATCAGCTTCCGGATGGAAAATGGTGTGCGATGGGCGATAACGGTGGATATAAGGCATTCCTGACAGATGACTTGTCTACGGGAAAATTCACAGCGGCAAATGCAGAATTTACAGACGGCCGCTTCCGTCATGGTACGGTTATGCGTTTGTCAGCAGCAGAGCAGGAACGCTTGTTAGAAGCATATGGAGAAGGAAAAACGCCGGATGATCCGGACGAGCCGATTGATAAAAAGGTACTTGCACAGTTTGATTTTGATGATGAGACAGGCGGATTTACGAGTGAAAATGCAAAAGCGGCAGGAAGCCATACACTGACAGACAGC
>CALFCS010000069.1 GCA_937950565.1 uncultured Lachnospiraceae bacterium | reverse complement strand
AATGCAACCCTTCTTGTCGGAAGCCCTGATATGGTAAGCGCCGTAATACATGCGGCCGCTCCAGGAACTGCTGTCACCGTAATGCCAGCCTCATAACACATCCGCACAAGCTCTTCCCCAGGGTCGGAAATCCCCGGTGTCCCTGCATCTGTAATCAGCGCGATATTCTTTCCTGCAAGCAAAAGCTCTACAAGCCTGCGTCCTTTTTCTATCTTATTATACTCGTGATAACTGGTCATAGGAGTTTTGATTTCAAAATGATTCAAAAGCTTAATACTGTTGCGGGTATCTTCTGCAGCGATCAAATCTGCTTCTTTTAGTATACGGACAGCACGAAATGTCATGTCTTCCAGATTCCCAATCGGTGTTGCACACAAAGTTAATGTCCCTGCCATCTTTTATTTCTCACTTTCCTTTGTTTCCTCCGTAAATTTCCAGTAATTCCTTCGTGTACTCCCCATTTTTCTCATATATGATAAGGGGCGGCTCTGTCTTAAGTCTCGGATTGCCGCCTTTTTGTCCTTCAATCAGAACCATGTTCGGTTCCTTATCTATATAGGGATATACCAGCCGCATCCGCTTTGGCTCTATGCCACATGCACACATTTTCAAAAATATTTCCGGAAGGCGGAACGGACGATGCACCATATAGAAACGTCCTTTCACCTTAAGCAGCCTTGAACTTTCGTCCAAAATATCCTTCAGCGTACACAGAACTTCATGCCTTGCAATATACAGCGCTTCATTTTCATTCTTTAAGCCGTGCTCCTCAATCATGTAGGGCGGATTCGTCGTAATAACTTCAAAAGAGGCCGCACCGAACCTCCTTGCAGCCCCTTTGATGTCCCCCGTCACAATCTCTATTTTTTCTTCCAGTCCATTCCATAAGACGCTGCGCCTTGCCATATCAGCGCTTTCTTCCTGAATCTCAAGTCCCGTATAATGCATCCCTGCATTCTTCGCCTCAAGAAGCAGGGGCAGAATACCGGTCCCGGTTCCAAGATCCAGAGCACGTTCATTCTTCTTTACTTTTGCATACGAAGACAGCAGCACCGCATCCATTCCAAAGCAAAACCTGCCCGGATGCTGGATAATCTCATATCCTTTAATTTGCAGATCATCCAGACGTTCGCCTTCTTTCAATACACACTCTCTATTCATCATTCAGCTTCGATGCTCCGTTCTTTTCTTCCAATGCCTTAAGCTCCGCCATCTCCTCTTTAGACAGCTTCATATCCTTCTTCTTTTTCCTGGATTTGAACTTAATCTCAGAAGCCTTATATTCACGGATTTCTTTCTCGTCATTATCCAGCGTCACAATTACCTTCACGAGCTGTCTTAACACATTTACGGATTGCACGTCCCCATGCAGACCCTCCGGTGTTGTCACATAATCACCATTAGACGGGAGGTGCCTGTTGAGCTCTTCATAAGTCTCCTCCTCATTTGTAAGGCAGCACATCAATCTTCCACACACGCCCGATATCTTCGTCGGATTCAGCGAAAGATTCTGCTCCTTTGCCATTTTAATTGATACAGGTGCAAACTCTGACAAATACGTATTACAGCACAGGGGTCTTCCGCAAATGCCGATTCCCCCTCGTATCTTCGTCTCATCACGCACGCCAATCTGCCGCAGCTCAATTCTTGTGCGAAATACACTGGCAAGATCTTTTACAAGTTCACGGAAATCAATTCTTCCATCCGCCGTAAAGTAGAAAAGCACTTTGTTATTATCAAATGTATACTCCGCATCTATCAGCTTCATCTCCAGCCCATGCTTCCGTATCTTCTCCAGACAAATCTGGAATGCTTCTTTTTCTTTTTCCCGGTTTCTCTCCTGCTTTCTCCTGTCCTCCTGCGTTGCGATCCGTATGACTGGCTTTAGCGGCTGAGTAATCTGCTCGTCGTCCACTTCCTTGATTCCTGTCACCACAGAGCCATATTCGACCCCTCTTGCAGTCTCCACAATTACTTTATCACCGACTTTAATATTCAGTTCCCCCGGAGCAAAAAAGTAAATCTTTCCTGCCTTGCGGAATCTTACACCAATTACTTTTACCATATATTAATTCTCCTTTATCGTCAGGAACAAAAGCTCCATAACCAACTCAAAATTAACATTTGCTTTCAATCTGGCTTTTGCTTTCTCAAGACCCTCAAGGATATGCTCAATCCCCTCGTAGGAGCTTCTTCTTGCCTGTTCCTTCATATATTTTATCTGATCCTTCAGGATAACCTTTGTTGTATCCTTTGTAGCTTTATATAACAGGACATCCCGATACCATATCATCATAATATCAAGATAGTCCGTAATTTCAATTTTATAGGTGGTAATTCGGTTTACCGCCAATACAATCTCCGAAAGCTCCATTTCATGAATATGCTGCAAGAGATGCACCGCTTCTTCATGAATCTCATTAAAATGCTCTGAATTCGCCAGCATAATCGCCTTCCCGACATTTCCCTGCGCAAATGCCGCACAAACATCCGCCTTATAATCCGGCACCTGAAGCTTCTCCATAAGATATTTTTTTACCAGCGTGTCTCTGATGTTGCGAAGCTTTAACATCACACATCTGGAATTAATCGTCGGGAGCAGTGTCTCCGCATTCTCTGTAAGCAGCAGAATCACTACATACTGCGGCGGCTCCTCAATCGTTTTCAACAGTGCATTCTGCGCCTGCACTGTCATCATATCGGCCTGGGAAATAATATATATTTTGTACGGGCCCTGGTAAGGTTTAATCCCAACCGTATTATTTACCTGTTCCCGGATATCATCCACTCCAATGGAATTCGGCTTGTCATGCGACACCCATATAATATCCGGATGATTGCCGCTTTCCGCCTGAATACAGGAATGACATACATTACATGGCTCTTCCCCGCCTTTTTCACATAAGAGTGTAGAGGCAAAAAGGTTTGCCAGAAGCTTCTTGCCTGCGCCTCGCTCTCCATTCATAATATATGCATGTGATACCTTATTCTCTTTCACTGCGTTCTGTATATATCGAATAACATCTTTGTGTCCAACTACATCTCTAAAACTTCCCATGCCGCATTCCCTCTATCATTTTTTCTTTATTGTATCCTAAACCGCAGTGCGCAACTCAAGAGCGTTCCGCTCTTTCGTTCACGGGCTTTCGCCCTATCAAAGTACAAGAAAAGCAATTCGTCTGCAAGCAGTCAATTGCTTTTTTGCACTTTGGCACTGCTCATTACTTTCGTGGACATTATACCACACCTTCATGCTCTCTGAATAGTATTACCTCAATCTTCCCTTCTTTTTTCATCCCTTCTACCGAATATCCGCAATCTTCATAATCCCGAAGCTGCTGTACCGCTTCTACAGTAATCTGCTCCCCCGGAACTACTATCGGAATTCCCGGAGGATACAGGTAAGCATATTCAAGAGAAATATACCCAGCACATTTCTCCCACGGAACAAACCCTGAAGTTGTCCCTTCTCTTTCCAATACCCCCTCCACTCCGGCGCTTGTATATATGCCCGGAAGCCGCAACATTCTCCCTTTCGGCTTCTTCTTCCCTGACCATTCCCGCGCCTCCCCGTCCATTTCTTTTTTTGCACAGACAA
>CALFCS010000068.1 GCA_937950565.1 uncultured Lachnospiraceae bacterium | reverse complement strand
TGAAGCCATTCCGGATGTGGTCAGCGTGATGGAGATGTCATAGTTTCCTTTGGTAACCGTATCTTCCCAAATCTCACTGTTAGAAATGCTGTCGCTGTCTACATGATTTTTGATACCTACTTTATCCAGGCTGTTCATGATTACTTCTGCGATACGGTTTCTCATATCCATGGATTTGGAGCTGTACTGCGGGATCACGCTCAGATCCATCGGGCTTCCATCCGGAAGTTCACGATAACCATCGCCGTCTACATCCTTATAACCGGCCTCGTCCAGCATCTCGGCTGCTTTATCGGCATCAAATTCCAGAGAGCCAAGACTTTCATCGTAGCCCTTGCAGGAAGGCGGAATCACTCCTTTTCCGGGAACCTTTCCATACTCACCATTGATGGTGGTTGCCAGCTGGTTGTAATCGATTGCGAAAGAAGCAGCCTCACGGAATGCCTGGTCATTTCCCTCGTTTCCACGCTCTCCGCAGCCGATATAAATAATAATGTCTGCATTCGCCCATTTTGCAATCTGGTGCTGCGTCATCGTCTTTCCGGTTCCAAAACCACCCGGAATCGCCGCCGTGCCGCCTTTTGCAATCGGAAACATCGTATCCAGAATCCGCTGTCCTGTAATAAGCGGCTCACTGGCCGAGTACCGCTGGCTTACTGGTCTTGGCACACGGATGGGCCAGCGCTGCGTCATGGACAGCTCCTTTCTTGAGCCATCCGGCAATTCGACAACCACAAGCGTATCCTGAATCGTATACGTACCATCCGGAACAACAGATACAACCATTCCTTCCACATTCGGAGGCACCATACATTTATGAAGAATCGCCTGGGTCTCCGGAACCTCTGCAATAACGCTCCCGCCATGGACAAGCTCTCCTTCTTTCACGGTGATATGCGTATCCCATAACTTCTTCGTATCCAGACTGTCTACACTGACACCCCTTGTAATAAATGCTCCCCCGCTTTGCGCAATACTTTCCAGCGGTCTCTCAATTCCATCAAAAATATTATTCAGAATTCCCGGAGCAAGTGTGACGGATACAGCCGAGCCCGTCGCCTCCACTTCCTCTCCGGGCTTAAGTCCCGAAGTCTCTTCATACACCTGGACCGTTGTAATATCTTTATCCAGGGAAATGACTTCTCCTACCAGTCTCTCCCTTCCGACATATACCATCTCAGACATCTTAAATCCGGTCTTTCCTTTTAAATAGATAACGGGACCATTAATGCCATATATTTTTCCGGTTTTTTTAACGTCCAACTCCCGTACCTCCCTTAAAAGTAAATTTCTGGTATTCCCGCTCAAGAGCGCCCTTAAACGCATAATCAATCAAAATATTCCGCCCGCGGACTACCGCCCGGATTCCTCCGGTAAAGTCCTCTTTACTTACAGTCAGATGCATTCCGGTATGCTCCTCCAGATATTCCTTCTTGTCTGCATCTGTCGGATTGATATAGAGAACCATTGTCTCTGTTCCGGCAAATGCCGCTGCCTTTTCAATATAGGAAATAAGAAGCCTCTTATATTCTTCTGTCTTCATATATTCCATAAGCTTTTCCTCTACTTCATGGAATAATTTCTTTTTTAATTGATTCTGTGTCTCTCCAAGTTCTCTTTTCAGTGCAAGCTGCGCCTTTGACGACGCCATACTATACTGCTGTCTTGCACCGGTTATCTCTGCCTTGATCCTGGTCTCAGACTGACGGATTGCTTCCGCCCGATGCTGCTCATTAATATGTTCAAGCGCCTTCCGGTGCTGGCTTACGATTGCATCTGCCTGCTCTCTTGCCTCAAGCATGGCGGCATCCTTGATATGCTCTGTTTTATCCTGCAAAGTCACATATATCACCTGCCCTTTTCCACCTGTTCCGCCGGAAAAGCCCGAGACGACTTCCGGCAGCACAAGCTGTCTATAATTTTAATCCAATTGCTTCATTTACATAAGATGTGATAAAGTCTTTTTTACGTCCGGTACCGTGTCTGTCAGGAATCTCGATAAGGAGCGGCATTGTCCGCTCAAGTCTTGCCTCATCAATCAAATCGGGAAATTCACGCCCGAACTTCTCCGTCAGCAGGATGATTCCCACTGTCTTGTCATTCATAGCATTCTCCAGCGCTTCCCGGAGCTCCTGGCGCTCATGCACCACAACTCCGTCTACGCCTGCAAGCCGCATTCCTGTCAGTGTATCAACATTATCACTGATCAAATACATCTTCATCTTATAACTTTCCTAAGATCATGAAGGAGATAATCAGTCCATACAGACAAACACCTTCCGCAAGACCTACGAAAATCAAAGACTTACCAAGTACACTGGAATCCTCGCTGATAGCACCAAGCGCCGCGCTTGCCGCACTTGCAACTGCGAGACCGCCGCCCACACATGACATACCGGTTGACAGTGCTGCCGCAATATACCCAAGTCCCGTTGACAATCCTTCTGCAGATGCCGCTCCTGCCGCGTGCACCGGATCACCTGTAAATAACATAATCGATGCAATCACAAAAGCTCCGAAATAGAAAAACACGTTTGCGCCAATCGCCCTCTTATAGCGTTTCTTTGTCTTCTCCCCAATCAGGAAATATCCAAACGGCAGGATAATTCCAAGCACCAGCGCTGCAATAAGTGTGAGTTTTACTGTTAATGACATAATTTTGTTCCTCCTTAATATTAAAATACCTTTCTATGATTTACTTTGTTTGTTAAACGGCTGGAATTCCCGACCGCTTCCTTTATAAAAACGACTGAACATTTCATAATATTCCAGACGCAGAACCTGAATACCTACGATCAATCCTTCCAGACCGCACACAAAAATATTACCAAGCACGACTACAATCCAGTTCGGATTTCCTTCCGATACACCGGACAGCATCAATACCACTTCCATCATCGCCGCATGACTGACTGCAAATGCACCGACACGGACATAGGAAAGAGTGTTGGAAAAATAACTGAGCATCGTTTCAAATAACTCAAAAAATGCCTGGACAACAAACATCACTTTGCCCTCTTCTATCTTCTTATGCTGCCTGCTCACCAGATTCGCCAGCGGTTCTTTGAAAATAAAGCAGAGAACCGGACCACCCAGGAAGATTATCATCAGAATATTCCCCGGCACCTGATGCCCTGTCATATATAACACAACAGTAAGTGCGAGAAATCCATAAAATATAAATCCCGCCAGTCCGTTATGGGAAAACAGCATATTTTCCATATCATGGGACCTTGCAGCGTTAACAATATTAAACAGCATAACAAGAAGGTTCAATGCCATACCAAATGCAATTGCAATTACAAATACCGTATTGAGCTGGCCGATAAACGGAAGATTCGTCATCGCTTCCGCAGGCCTTAACCACCTTGCCTCTATGATATTTTCAAAACCAAAAACACTTCCGAACATAAACCCAAAAAATGCAGAAAACAGTCCTGCCACGGATATAATTCCCGCAAGGTTTATCTTCTTAAGGAGATATAACAGGCCGCCTCCCACAAACAGGCAAAGACCCTGCCCCACATCTCCGAACATCGCGCCAAAGATAAACGTATATGTAAGCGCCACAAATATAGTCGGGTCCATTTCGTCATGGGCCGGAAGACCATACATTTTGATAAACATTTCAAATGGCTTGAAGAACCTTGGATTCTTAAGCTTCGTCGGCGGCTCTCCAAAAAATTTCTGCCGGTCCTCCTCCACCATAATAAAGACTTTCTCATCCTTCTCGGCCTCTTTCGTAAATGCCTCCACATCCTCTTCGCTCATCCAGCCGCACAGGATATACGACTCTGACTGCTCATCCTCCATTCTTGCCGCCTTCTTGCGGACATCAAAGTTCATGGCAAGCGTATCCAGCCGTTTCCTTGCTCCAAGGAGCTGTGCTCCATGACTGTTCATCAGATGCAGAATCTCTTCATCGACCTTCTCAATCTGTTCCTTTACGCTTTCAATATCCTTCTGGATGCTGTCATACGCGGCCGCCGGAGTTCCCACACATTCCCCGGTAAACGTAATTCTTTCAAAATGAAGAGAATTCAGCACAGAGTCCACTTTTCCAATATCGGAATTGGCTGCAATATAACATCCGTACACATAATTCTCGTTCCTTGTGCCCTCCAAAAAGATAGCCTGCAGGTCTTCAAAAAGATATTTTTCCAGCCTTCTGTAATAATCAACCCCGATTCTTCCGAATCTCACCTGCATATGCTGATACTTCATAACCTTGCTGATGTCCATCTCAAGCGGTCGGAAAGGTTCCAGCATATTTACTTTTTCAATCAGTTCATCTCTGTTTTTCTTGAGAAGCTCCTTTCTCTCAGTAAGCTCAAGATAATCGTGATTCACATCTCTGATCATCGCCAGAAGCTCTTCTGTGCCGATAGACAAATCCACATGAAAATCTCCCTCCGGCAGAAGTCCTGCGAACTGTTCCGCCTTCGCAAGCGGCTCCCGGTACGGATTTACTTCCACAAAAGGCAGAAGATTATCTGTTGTCTTAAGCTCTGTAACCGCATTCTCAAGCTGCATCTCATATTTTGAAAGATAAACCTCGCACACACGGTCAATATCATCCCTTGGCCCGCTGATGCTTAAGAATTTCATCTTTACAATCACTGTGCCACACCTCCTAAGTATCCTAACGTTTCCGCCTTAGATAATCCATAACGGATACATTCCAGGGCTGTCGTCAGTTTGTCTATTTCTTCTTCTTTTAAAAATAAATAAGTATTAATCGAAGCAATCGAGTATGGATTGCGCCGACGGTCGGCCAAGTACAGATACCTTAAAATATCCCTGTATTTTCTCTCAATCGTCCTCGAATCTTCCATCTGATATCGTCTGGCATAATAGGTTGCGGCCATCCTGCTTTCAAATTCCTCCGGCGTAGCCGCTTCTATCAGCCCCTTAAACTCTTTTAGCTTAAGCTTATAATGATACGGAATTGTAAGCGCATAAATATCCGGCTCCAGCATATGATAATATTTTTTCGCCCGGTAAATCCACTGGATATTCAGAAGGTCAATCTTTGTTCCAAAATCCTTCATGAAAACTTCTTTTTCCACGCCTTTTAAAAGCTTTTTTTCTTTTTTCCACATCGTAGAAAAATAATACAAATCCAGCGCCAGGTCATAATCAAACAACGTAGCCGCCTCTGAATCTCTGATTCTGCTCAGAGGTTCATAATATTCCGTATCCTTAAGATTATCCACAAGCTCATCGATATTTCCTGAAGTAATCAGTTTGTCTATCGATATCTGAGAAAAACGGTCAAAAAAACGTTTCTTATACTCCAGGTCAAATGGCACGTCATAATGATTGAATACAATCCGGATACAATAGTTGATCAAATCGACTTCATACCGTTTCCAATACTGCTTCAGAAATTCTTTCTGCTTCATCCCCGCAAACCGGAAGATTCTGAAATAATCATTATACAGCGACTGATATAACATCTTTTCAACATTTCCCCTATGGTACAAGGAAATATCCATCTCATTGATATATTCGGAATATGCAGGCTTTCCTTTTAAATATTCTATAATTTCCGGAACGCTTCGCAATCCTGCGATGTCGTCAAAATCCTTCTCCGTCAGAAGCCTCGACTGCATTGCACGGATTTTCGTGACAATTCCGCTATACTGCATAAGGTTTCCCATATTCTACACCTCGATAATACGTTTCAGAATCGCCTCGGCATACGCGGTATGATTCTTTTCAAACTCTTTCTCCAGATTCCGGACAGCCTGATTGTTCTTTGCCTTCTGTTCCTCGACGATTTTATTCATCTTCTCTTCATTTTCAGCGCGAATCTTCCGGACCTTTTCCCCGGTTCTTTCCTCCAGCTCACGGTCAAACTTATCCCGTTCTTCCTGAAGCTTCTTTTCCACCTCTGTTTTCTGCTCCTGTGCATGTTCCACAATCGCTTCCGCAGCCGCTTCAATTTCAGCTAACTTCTCTACTACAGAATTCATACAGCGCCTCCATTCTGCTTACTTTTATGTAGCCCTAATACCTTTAATAATACACCTATTTTTTTAAATTACCATAGTAAAATCCAACAAATTTATTCCATATTTGACTTCCCTTTCCAAAACAGTTAAACTAAGAAATATCCAAATTTATATCAGTCAGGAGAACATTTATGAGATTAAGAAATATCCCACGCGCGGAAGGTGTCCTTGAAGCATGCCCTCTCGTTATAAAAGACGAAATTTCCTATAAAGGACAGTGGGCAGAAAAAATTTTTCAAAGCCCAAATCCCATTCACATAGAAATCGGTATGGGGAAGGGCCAGTTTCTTCTTACCCTGGCCCGGGAGAATCCAAATATAAACTACATCGGCATTGAGCGTTATTCCAGCGTTCTTCTCCGTGCGGTAGAAAAGCTTGATTCCTTTGATATCCCGAATATACGATTTCTCTGTATGGATGCCGCAGATATTGAGCAGGTATTTGCCCCTCAGGAAATCGCCTGTATTTATCTGAACTTTTCCGACCCATGGCCAAAAGCAAGACATGCAAAAAGACGCCTTACATCGCCGGAGTTTTTTGTAAGATACGACCATATTCTGAAGACAAATGGACAGATTGAATTCAAAACGGACAATCGTGAATTATTTGATTATTCCCTTGCGGTTCTCGAAGAATCCGACATCTGGCTGACTACAGCCTGTACCTTCGACCTGCACCATGACACTTCCATGAATACAGGTAATATTATGACAGAATATGAGGAGAAATTCTCTTCTATGAATCATCCTATCTGTAAGTTAATTGCAAAAAGACAATCAGACTGCCCTCTCTGCATATAATATAGTGAGAATCTATTTCGGAGGCTGTGATGGGGCAAAGATATAAAAATGTTTTCCGGCAGAATCTGTATCGTTTTATTTTCCGCAGGCGAAAAATATATCAGCATTTAAACTGCTTTCGAAAATCTTTTGCCGAAATATACCA
>CALFCS010000067.1 GCA_937950565.1 uncultured Lachnospiraceae bacterium | reverse complement strand
GAGAAGTCAAAAGAATCCAGTATTTATGCGGGTTTGCGGCATTTCAAGATGTCTTTTGATAACAAATTGATAACAGTCATATAAGAGCGATTATTCTCGCTGTCAAGTGGTTTACAGGTAGCGGAATGATTTTCAAGCGGCTTGTGTGACTGGTGTTCAGAGCCATACTCTGAATAAATCCATATTAGAAACGCCCTTAGCTGTGGGTAGTAACTCATGGCTAAGGGCGTTTTGTTGTGCTTATCAATCGGTTTTAAGTTTGTCTTTGAATGCTTCAACTAAGGAATCACTTAATTCCTTAGAGCGAATTTCCGCCCAATGCTGCGTAGTGTCAAATTTCGGATAATTGTACCGCCACTGGTCGTATTCTTCTCTGCTGATTTCTTCAGCAGAGAGCTTTGTAGCCTGTTCCTGCCAAGCGGTGAGCATTTGCAACAGTTCTTCAGCGGCTTTGCCTTTGTCCTTGCTGACCTTTAGGCAGACCTCCTCGTCCGATTCGCTGACGGTTAGACCGTAAATATCCTCAAGGGCAAATAAGGTGTGCATCAGACCGATTTGACTGTCAATGTCGGGCAGGTCAAGAGCCTGCGGTGCAACGTCAAGAGTCTGTGCCAGTGCGGCGGTAAGCTCTGCTTTGGGTTTGCGTGAGCCTGTTTCATACTGTGCCAGACGCACATCCGCACTCCGTTCGGGAAAACCGACAAGCATACCAAGATATTTCTGTGTCATGCCCCGCATGATACGGAAAAAATGTATTCTTTCGCCTATTGCCATGATGTTTCACTCCTTGTTCGTATGTTTACATGGAGTATAGCATATATGTTTAGAACAAGTCAATAGAAACGAAACAAAAAAGTTTAACATTTTCTTGCAAACCTATTGACAGTAGCAAAAATGTTTAGTACAATCAAAAACAGAAATTAAACAATTATGCTTAATTTAGAAAGGAGAGATTGCATGGAAAACAAATTTATCCGTGTAGATGAGGTGGCACAGGAGCTTTCCATATCAAAGCCTTATGCCTACAAGCTCATTAAAAAATTGAATGATGAGCTGAAAGAAAAGGGGTTTATCACGATTGCAGGGCGTGTAAACCGCCAGTATTTTGAAGAAAGGCTCTACAGAGCGGGAGAAAGACAGGGAAAGGAGATGGATTAAATGCCAGTATTTAAGAATGAGGGCAACGGCACTTGGTATGTGATGGCAAGGTATGTGAACTGGAAAGGGGAGCGGAAACAGAAGTGCAAGCGTGGATTTGCCACAAAACGTGAAGCGCAGGAGTGGGAGCGGAAGTTCCAGCTGCAAAATTCCGCTGACCTTGACATGAGTTTTGAAGCCTTTGCGGAACTTTACACCAATGATATAAAGAACCGTCTGAAAGAGAACACATGGCTGACAAAGGAGCATATCATCCGCACAAAGATTCTCCCTTATTTTGGGAAGATGAAGATTAGCGAGATTGGAACAAAGGAAATCATCGCATGGCAGAATGAGCTGCTTGCCTACCGTGATGAAAAAAGGAATCCGTATTCGCAGACGTATCTGAAAACAGTCCACAATCAGCTTTCGGCGATATTCAACCATGCGGTGCGTTATTATGACCTACGCTCCAATCCTGCAGCAAAAGCGGGGAACATGGGGAGTGAGGAACACAAGGAAATGCTGTTCTGGACAAAGGAAGAATATAAGAAGTTTGCGGATGAAATGATGGACAAGCCAGTTTCCTTTTATGCATTTGAAATGCTTTACTGGTGTGGAATCCGTGAGGGAGAATTACTGGCACTGACTGCCGCAGATTTCAACTTTGATAAGGAAACGGTCACGATTAACAAGTCCTATCAGCGTCTGCATGGCGAAGATGTGATTACCTCTCCGAAAACAAAAAAGAGCAACCGCACAATCAAAATGCCGAAGTTTCTCTGTGAGGAAATGCAGGAGTATATCGGTATGCTGTATAGATTAAAGAAGAAAGACCGCATTTTCACGGTTACAAAAAGCTATCTTCACCACGAGATGGACAGGGGAGCAAAAGCGGCGGGCGTGAAACGCATACGGATTCACGATTTACGGCATAGTCATATCAGTTTGTTAATTGACATGGGATTTTCGGCGGTGGCAATTGCTGACCGTGTGGGGCATGAGAGCATTGAAATCACTTATAGGTATGCACACCTGTTTCCGTCAAAACAGGCAGAAATGGCAGACAGGCTAGACGATTTAGGAAAGGGGGATTTTTGATATGTCGGCAAAGAATTTAGACAATTGCAACCGTTGGAGAAACAAGACCGTTGCTTTTCGGGTGTCACCAGAAGAAGATAAGCAGATTGAAACAGCGGTGCGGCTTTCGGGGCTTACCAAGCAGGACTATATCACAAGGCGGCTCTTGTGCCAAGATGTAGTCGTGCAGGGCAATCCGAGGGTATATAAGGCACTCCGCAATGAGCTTGCCGCTGTCCTTACGGAATTGCAGAGGATTGAAGCAGGAAACGGCATGGATATGGAACTGCTTGACACAATCGAATTGATTGCCGTTATCCTCGGCGGTCTGAAAGGAGAAAATAAGAATGGCGAATAAAAAAGAAGTGACCGCCCCTGTTGTATCTGTTGGCGCAGATACGGAGCAGCCACCTAATGTAAACAATAACAGTATATCCAATTACCCGCCGAAAAACAATAGCAAAATCCTTGAAACGGTATCAATGGCAGAGCTTTATGATACGGTATATCCAAGCAAGCCGCCGCTGATTGACGGTCTGCTTTACACTGGCACTTATCTTTTCGCAGGTGCGCCGAAACTCGGCAAGAGCTTTCTGATGGCGCAGATTGCCTACCATATCAGCAGGGGGATTCCTTTATGGGATTACCCTGTCCGTAAAGCGGCGGTGCTGTATCTTGCCCTTGAAGATGATTACCGCCGCCTGCAGGAAAGGCTGTACCGTATGTTCGGCACGGATGGGGCAGATAATTTATTTTTTTCTGTTTCAGCGGGTAATCTTGGAAATGGACTGGATGAACAGTTGCAGGAATTTATGAAAAAGCATACCGATACAAGGCTGATTATTATTGATACGCTGCAAAAAGTAAGGGAAGTGGGAGGCGACAATTACAGTTATGCAAATGATTATGAAATCATTACAAAGCTCAAGCAGTTTGCAGATAGTTACGGTATCTGTATCCTGCTCGTACACCACACCAGAAAGCAGGGATCTGATGATAAATTTGATATGATTTCGGGGACTACTGGATTGCTTGGGGCGGCTGACGGTGCGTTTCTCCTGCAAAAAGAAAAACGGACAGGCAATGACGCCACACTTGAAATATCGGGCAGAGACCAGCAAGACCAGAAGCTGTACCTTGTCCGTAATACAGAAACACTGGTATGGGAGTTGGAAAGAGCGGATACGGAGCTTTGGAAAGAGCCGCCAGAGCCGTTGCTTGAAAAGATTGCGGAAATTTTTTCTTCGGGCAGTAAAACATGGGAAGGCACTCCGACAGAACTGTGCGGGTGTCTTGGTGTTGATATACAGCCAAACGCCCTTACAAGAAAATTAAATGTCAATGCGGGGCGGTTGTTGAATGAGTATGGCATTCGCTATGAGAATAAGCGTAACCGCAATGGGCGTAAAGTGAAATTCAGTCTGTTTAAGCAAGCGTGACGATATGTGACGGTGTGACGATATTTTTAGGAGTGGTTGCGGTGTCAAAAATACCGTCACTATCGTCACACACCGTCACGGATAAAGTTTAGACGGGGTTGTAAGGGTGTCCTTTTCAAAGGACAGCCCTTACCCCTCGGAGAGCGCAAAACCTGCTTGCAGGTTGCATTTTTGTTGGCGTAGCTGACAAAAGTGCTTTTGCGTTACTTTCGGGAAAGTAACAAAGCCACAAGCCGAAAAGAGAGGATGTGATTTTATAAGACGGACGATTAGTGCAATGGTGGGGAAAGGCTCGGTCAACCATAACAGCCGAAAGTTTAAGGCTGAAAATGTTGATGGTGAGCGTAGCCACCTTAATGTAGATTACTGCAACGAGAGCATAAAGAACGTGTATCATAAATTATTTGATGAAGCGTTACAGCGGTACAATGAGAAACAGACAAGAACTGACAGACGTATTGCAGATTATTATGAGAAGATACGTAACTCAAAGCAGGAAAAGCCATTCCATGAATTAATTTTGCAGATAGGCGATAAGGAGAATATGGGGGCAGGGAGTGAGAATGGCAACCATGCCCGACAGATTTTAGATGAATATTATCAGCAGTTTCAAGAGAGAAATCCTAACCTTTATGTATTTTCTGCGCATCTGCATATGGACGAAGCAACGCCGCACCTGCACATTGATTTTGTTCCATTTACGACGGGCAGTAAGCGGGGATTAGATACAAGGGTATCGCTCAAACAGGCATTAGCAAAGCAGGGATTTAAAGGTGGCAGTCGTGGAGATACAGAGTGGAGCCAGTGGGTACAATCCGAAAAAGAACAGCTTGCCGCTGTCATGGAGCGGCACGGTATTGAATGGGAGCATAAGGGCACGCATGAAAAACATTTATCTGTTCTTGATTATAAAAAGCAGGAGCGGGAAAAAGAGGTTGTTCAGCTTGAGGGGCAGATTTTAGAGAAGAAAGAGGAATTTCAAGTATTGTCTGACAGGGTAGAGAATTATGATAAGGGCATTGAGAACTTGAAAACGCTTGAACAGATTCTTGATACTTCTCCTGAATATCAGCTATCAGAGCCGCAGGGGTTGATGTCGGCGAAATCGTATAAAAATAAAGTGGCAGAGCCTTTGATACAAAAGCTGAAATCGTTTGTTAAAACAGTTCTTATCAGATGTTTTGAAGCGTATGACAGCTATTATCGGCTGAATATCGCAAACAGCAATCTTCACCGTGAAAATGAGAGATTGACAAAAACGAATGCAAAACTGGCAGGAGAAAATGAAAACCTCCGTGCAGAAAACAAAGATTATAAGCTGCTAAAAAAGGCGTTCGGGAGTAAACAGATGTACAGCCTTTTAGAACAGGCGAGGGCAGTACAGCAGTCTAAGCAGCGTGGGAAACGCTTTAGAAATAATCAAGAGGAAAGGTAGGAAACATTATGGAAAACAGGATTTATGATGAAAAAAACGGTCTATGGTATGCAAAGCAAGGCGACTATTATCTCCCAGAGCTTGCATTACCTCCCGAAGAAGAAAAGCCTATCGGGATATGGGGACAGCGGCATTTACAGCATCTCAAAGAGTATAAGCAGTTTGTTTATCTTAATCTGCTGACAAGCGGCAGGCTGAACGAATACCTTGCAAGTGTGGATGAACAGGCAGAGGAGATGTTTTCTCGATTGGTAAAGGAATATGCTGACAAGCAGGAAGTAACAGAGCAGCTAAAGGCAGAAAATCAGCTTGAATGGGTAGGGAGAATGAATAATATTCGGGCGTGTGTGAGGGAAGTTGTAGAAAGAAAAATAATTTACGCATAATTTAAAACAAAGGTGCTTTTCCATTGCAGGTAAAAGTACCTTTGTTTGTAGTATGAAATACAGCCGATTATTCTATTTGAAGTTATGGATGATACATAGTATAATATTCAGAAAAAGAAAAAGGTGGTACAACCATGAAGAATAAAATGCTTTCCCAAAGCGTTGCAGATAGTATTTTGTCGATGATAACAATAGAAAAGCGTTTTTCAGTTGGGGATAAACTTCCAAATGAATTAGACTTATCGGAAGAACTCAATGTAAGTAGGACAACATTGCGAGAAGCGATAAGAATATTAGTTGCTTACGATATACTGGAAATCCGACGTGGCAAAGGAACTTATGTTACTGAAAAAGCACTGGAACAGCCGCAGGATTTAGAACAGCTCTCTTCTGTCAAAGTAAATGCAAAAGACTTATACGAAATGCGGTTGATTTTTGAGCCAGAAGCAGCTTATCTGGCTGCTATAAGGGGAACGGACGCAGAAATAAAACGGATAGTTGATTATGGAAAGCGGATTGAAAATGAAATTAAAAGCGGAAAGGACAGAACCAAAGACGAACATGCTTTTCATAAAGCGATTGCACAAGCCACCCATAATGAATTTATGAATAAACTCATGCCTATATTATATCAGGCTATTTCAAAGGGAGTAGTATTATCAATTCAGAGCGAAAAGGCAATTAATGATACGATAGGCGACCATAGGATGATAATGGAATTTTTGGAGCAGCGTAACGCTGAGGGAGCAAAGAACGCTATGAGGATTCATATTATGCATGCTATAAAAGAATTAAATATTGAATGATTATCTGGCACTTGCAAGTGAGAGCGAGTGCCGTTTTTTTAGACATAGACATAATACAATGCATTGACATCATACAACTTAAGGAGTATGATAGAAAGAAAATCAGTATAAGGAGGATGTTTTATGCAGTTCATTGATGTATCTACATGGGAAAGAGCGATGCACTATGAAGTATTTAGAAATAGTGTTCAGCCACAGTATTGTGTAACCTTTGACGTGGATGTGACAAATTTTCTGGCGTATGTAAAGAAAAGAAACTATTCATTTACCTTTTCTTTTGTTTATGCGGTAACTAAATGTGCAAATGAGATTGAAGCGTTTCGCTGTCGTTTTGTGGAGGGTAAGCCTGCTATTTTTGAAATTATCCATAGCTATTTTAGATGCTTCACTTCCCGCAGTTTGTTTATATGAACATAGAGGTTATAAAACTGTGGGACATGGGATTTACGAATTAGAAAATGATGTGAAGCTGGTTTATGAAATCATGGAGAAAAAGCTAAGGATTGTAACGAATGATAGGACGGATAAAGTAAACGAAACGTAATCGGAGAGAGAAAAACAAATGGTGAAATTAATTCATGTTATATATAATTTTTTATGGGGAGATTTATTAACCATCCCGCTTCCGGGCGGCAGTACGGTGGGAATATCTTTGCTGGTGCTTATCCTGGTTCCGGCAGGGATTTATTATACAATTCGGACAAAATTTATCCTTGTGAGAAAATTTCCTGAGATGCTGCGTATAGTAACCGAAAGAAGAGCCGGTTCCCATGGCGGCAGTATATCCGGGGTTCAGGCATTGATTGTATCTACTGCTACAAGAGTTGGAATGGGGAACCTGGTTGGAGTTGTGGCGGCGATTTCCGCAGGTGGCGCAGGAGCTGTTTTCTGGATGTGGATTCTGGCGCTGCTGGGTTCTTCCACTGCATTTGCTGAGGCGACACTGGCACAAAAGTATAGACAAGAGGATCCGCTTTATGGGGGATATCGTGGGGGCCCGGCATATTATATTCATGCATTTGTAACGCACCACAGGAAAAATAAAAATTCTGAGGGGCGGCGTAGTCTGATAGCGGTTTTGTTCGCAGTATCCGGACTTATTTGCTGGTGCGGCATTAGTCAGGTTATCAGCAATTCCGTGACTTCTTCCATGGAAAATGCTTTTCACATTCCACCGATTTATACTACAGTGGTACTGGTAGCGGTATCAGCAGTCATTGTGCTTCGCAAAAATGCGACGGTGAAGGTGCTTGATATTATTGTGCCAATTATGGCGGGCTGTTATCTGTTAATTACATTGTTTATTATGATAAAAAACATCGGGCTGATTCCGGGAATGTTTGAAAGAATATTTGCAGAAGCTTTTGGCTTCAGACAAGTTGTGGCAGGGGGATTTGGAGCTGTTCTTATGAATGGTGCAAAACGTGGATTATTTTCAAACGAAGCAGGCTCAGGTTCTGCGCCCTGCGCAGCAGCGGCTGCAGATGTTGATCATCCGGTGAAGGCTGGCCTTCTACAGGCATTTGGTGTATTCATTGATACAATTGTAATCTGCAGCTGTTCGGCTATGATTATGTTGCTTGCTCCGGCGGAGAAGCTTGCGGGGTTAGAAGGAATGAATCTTTTACAGACAGCTATGCAGTTTCATCTGGGGAAATTTGGTGTAGTGTTTATCGCACTTACTCTTTTGCTGTTCAGTTTTTCAACATTTATTGGAATTTTGTTTTATGCACGGTCTAATGTGGCATATATTTTTGGAGATAACTGGATTTCCCAGACACTTTATAAATTATTTGCACTGTTGATGCTTTTTATTGGAGGACTTGCTGCCTATACATTTGTATGGGATTTGGGAGATGTAGGGATTGGATTAATGACAATTTTCAATATGATGGCGCTTCTTCCGATGTCAGGAGAGGTAATAAAAGCTTTGAAGGATTATGAGGCTATGAAGGATGATAAGAAAAAGAAGATAAAATAGCAATCCCAAATTAAAAAACTACCGACAGCCATAACCGCTGCCGGTAGTTTTTATCATATCTCATATTTCGTATTTACTGAAGCTTTTCACCTGTCAGCATTTCATAGCCGGACAGGTATTTGTCAATTGTCTTTTGCACGATATCTTCCGGAAGCGTCCAGTCATTATCCGGATTTGCCTTCAGCCAGTCGCGGGCGAACTGTTTGTCAAAGGACGGCTGTCCGTGGCCCGGTTCGTAAGTATCTGCAGGCCAGAAGCGGGAACTGTCCGGTGTCAGCATCTCATCCCCGATTACAATGTTTCCATCTTCATCGAGACCGAATTCAAATTTCGTATCTGCGATAATGATACCGCGGCTTAATGCATAGTCCGCACATTTTTTATACAGAGCCAGTGTACAGTCACGGAGTTTTGCCGCATATTCTTCCCCTTTGCCCGGGAAATATTTTTCAAGGTGTGCAATACTCTGCTCATAAGAAATATTTTCGTCGTGGTCGCCAATCTCGGCCTTTGTAGAAGGAGTATAGATTGGTTCCGGCAGTTTGTCGGATTCCTTTAATCCCTCCGGAAGCTTGATTCCACATACGGTTCCGTCTTTCTGATAGCTTGCCCAGCCGCTTCCTGTAATATATCCACGGACAATACATTCAATCGGAAGCATGTTAAGCTTTTTGCACATCATGCTGTTGCCGTCAAATTCCGGCTTTTGGAAAAACTCCGGCATGTCTTTTACATCAGTAGAAATCATATGGTTAGGAAGAATATCTTTTGTCATGTCAAACCAGAATTTGGACATCTGGGTAAGAACAGTACCTTTTTTCGTAACGTTATTTTTCAGGATTACATCAAAACAGCTGATACGGTCAGTTGCGACCATAATCAGGCTGTCGCCGTTATCATAAATTTCACGGACTTTGCCTTCTTTTACTGGTTTCATGTTTTATACCTCGCTATACTTTATTTTTATGTAAATGGTCCATATAATAGATAAACAGATTTTCAAGGAAAAATCAACATTATTTGAAAAATTTCTATACATTTCTTCTGAATATGACAGAAATAAAAGGACAAAACAGTCAGATGATATTGACCTTATGATTCCCCGCATGATAAAGTAGAAGAAACAGACGGCGTGGACGCCGGGCGTTGATATTCAAAAGATTCAGGAGGAATGAGAAATGAAAAAAAGTAATCCGATTGCACTGCTTCCCATCGGTGTTTTTCTGGTATTGTATCTGGGACTTGGAATTTTGTTTGAGTATGTGTTGAAGATTCCGATGGGATTCTATAATATCCCGATTGTAGTTGCATTTTTGGTTGCGATATTAGTTGCGTGTATTCAGAATCGCGCGGTAAAATTTGATGACAAGCTGGAACTTATGGCGCAGGGGCTTGCGGATAAGAATATTCTTACAATGCTGCTGATCTTCCTGGCGGCAGGCTCCTTTGTGGGCGTTGTGGGAAGAAGCAGTGCGGAGAGTGTCGCGTACTTTATGCTGTCGCTGATTCCGGCAAGATTTGCGGTAGCGGTGCTTTTTGTAGTAGCGTGTTTCGTATCGACAGCAATGGGAACGTCTGTAGGGACGATTACATTGATTACTCCGATTGCGGTAGCGGTATCTCAGGCATCCGGTTTCCAGACTCCTCTTTGTATCGGAGCTGTGATGGGCGGCGCTATGTTTGGGGATAATCTTTCCTTTATATCTGATACAACAATTGCAGCATGCAATGGCCAGGGATGTGCCATGAAAGATAAGTTCCGTGAGAATTTCGGGATTGCCTGTCCGGCAGCTTTGGTAACACTGATATTAATTCTTGTACTGTCGTTTAATACGGAGCTAAGCGGTGCGGTCACAAAGGATTATAATCTTATTAATATCATCCCGTATGTGCTTGTATTGATTGGTGGTATTGTTGGAATTAATGTATTTGTTGTTTTGCTGACGGGTATTGTGTCTGGTGCATTGATCATGCTTGCGACCGGGCAGACGGTGCCGACGGAACTTCTTGCAAACATGGGCTCTGGCGTATCTGGCATGTTTGAGACGTGTATGGTAGCCATTCTTGTGGCAGCGTTGTGTTCTCTGATTCGGGAGTATGGTGGATTTGAAGCGCTTCTGTCAGCAATTCGCCGTGTATTTAAAGGAAGAAAAGGCGGACAGCTTGGAATGGGACTTCTTGTAGGCGCTATGGATATTGCTACGGCAAATAATACGGTAGCGATTGTTATGGCAAATCCGATTGCCAGAGAAATGTCGGAGGAATATGGCATTACACCAAGAAAAGCAGCATCTATCCTGGACACCTTTTCCTGTATTTTTCAAGGGGTTATTCCTTATGGTGCGCAGATGTTGGTGGCAATCTCTGCGGCAAATGAGCTGGGGGTTGAAGTGTCCGCATTTGATATTATTCCAAATCTGTTTTATCCAGGAATGCTGCTTATAAGTTCGCTGATTTTTATATTTATTATTGGCACTAAAGAAAAAGCATAAAATATCTGTAAGGGAACAGACAGATTTTAGAGATAGCATCTTAAATCTTTACACAGCTTTTCTTCAATGGATATGAGCTTTTTGCACAATCCTTTGGAGGTATTATCTGCATCTGTGTACTGATTCAGATATTTGTAAAGCGATTTTACACCCATGTCACAGCCGTCTGTGATAAGATCGGCAACCGTGGCATCGCTTTCATCGATGCTCATTTTCATGTTTGTTTTCATCCAGGACATTCCTTTGGCGACGGGACTAGGGTCTTTGTCTTCACTTCCGTGCTGGGAGAGCAGTGTGTGAATTTCGTTTCCGAGCTGGACATGGTGTTCTTTGCTTTTTGTCAACAGAGATTTTAAACTAGAGTCCTGGATTCGTTCCAGGACTTCATCAATAGATGCAACTGCCATTTTAGTTCCGGAATCACATTCTTTAAGTAAATTGATAGTATCTTTATTTTCCATAACAGCCTCCATAGAATTTTATTTTTAGTATGTCCATATTGGAGAATATTATGACAAAAGGAATGGCTTTTTTTGATTTCTATGGGGGAGATTGTGGAAAAGCAGAGAAGGGAGATTAGAATATGGAAAATAAAACGATGATGCAGTATTTTGAATGGTATCTGCCAGCAGATGGAAAACACTGGGAGCGTCTAAGGGTTCAGGCGGGAGCGCTGAAGGAGGCAGGCATTAATTCCGTGTGGCTTCCGCCTGCATATAAAGGCGCCGGGGGCAGTCAGAGTGTGGGATATGATGTGTATGATACATATGATCTGGGAGAATTTGACCAGAAAGGCTCTGTGGCTACCAAATATGGATTAAAAGAAGAATATCTGAAAGCGATAGAGGCTCTGAAAATGCAAGGGATAGAGGTGCTTGCAGATATTGTGCTGAATCATATGATGGGAGCGGATGAGACAGAAAGTGTAATGGCGGAGGAGACTGCATTTAACGACAGAGAGCGGGAAATCAGTGGTGGGCAGCAGATTCTGGCATGGACGAAGTTCCGGTTCCCGGGAAGAAATGGAAAGTATTCTGGTTTTCAGTGGAATGCATCACATTTCAGCGGAACAGACTGGGATGATGCCCGTAAGCGGGGCGGAATTTTCCGGTTTGATGGAAAAGAGTGGAATAAGGAGACAGACACAGAGAATGTTAATTATGACTATCTGATGGGCGTGGATTTGGATACAGATTGTGAAGAGACGGTAAAAGCTGTTACAGAATGGGGGAAATGGTATCTTGACACGGCTCATATGGATGGTTTCCGTCTGGATGCAGTAAAGCATATTGATTTTGAGTTCTATCGGGACTGGATAAAAAATATGCGGGAATATGCAGGGAAGAATCTGTATGCGGTAGGAGAATACTGGTCGCCGGATGTGATGAGGCTGACACATTATCTGGATATACAGGAGAATGCCTTTTCTTTATTTGATGTTCCGCTTCACTTTGAATTTATGAAAGCGGCAACCTCCAATGGATATTATGATATGGGCGGCATTTTTAACAATTCTCTTGTAAAGGCAAGGCCGGGGAATGCAGTGACATTTGTTGATAATCATGATACCCAGCCGGGACAGGCCCTTTCTTCTTTTATACCAGGGTGGTTTAAACCAATTGCTTACGCGCTGATTCTTTTAAGACAGGCGGGAATACCTTGTGTCTTTTATGGTGATTATTATGGAATTCCGCATGATAATATAGCGCCGCTTCAAGAGCTTCCGAAGCTCCTGAAGCTGAGAAAATGTTATGCATATGGCGGGCAGACAGATTATTTCGATGATAATTCCCTGGTAGGTTTCACACGTACAGGAGATGTGGAACATCCAGATTCCGGTATGGCAGTTCTTCTTACAGATTCTGTAGCGGGAACGAAGAAAATGAAGGTGGGAGAGAAGTTTGCAGGGCAGCTCTTTTATGATTCGCTGGGACATTTTTCTGAACCTGTTTTGATTGACAGTACAGGAACCGGAGAATTCCGGGTGGACGGAGGTTCTGTATCTGTGTGGGTGCCGGAGGCGGCTTTTCGGGAAATATCCAGAGAATAAAAGCGGGTGTCTTCTATAATTCCGTATATGAAAAAGCCATCGCATTCCAGTGTGGAAACTGGAAATGTGATGGCTTCTTTTATTGTTGATTATGTATTATTTCATTTATTCAATTGGCTCAAAGTCTGCGACACCGTGTTTACATAACGGACAGATGAAGTCGTCCGGCAGTTCATCTCCCTCATAAATGTAACCGCATACAACGCATACAAAGCCTTTCTTTCCTTCCGTATCCGGTTTTGGTTTTACATTACTCTGATAGTAGTTGTAGGTCATTGTCTCAACATTGGAAATGACACGTGCCTCTGTCACGGTACAGATGAACATTCCATGGGTGTCAAGGTCTACATACTGCTCTACTTTCAGAGACATAAATGCATTGATATATTTTGGAAGGAATACCAGTCCGTTATCGGAACGGAAGGGTTCACAGCCGGCAAACTTGTCAACATTTCTTCCGCTTTGGAATCCAAAAGTTTCGAATACTTTAAACGGCGCTTCTGTAGACAGGCAGTTTACATTCATAATTCCAGTCTGTTTAATGACATGGTGGGAATAGTTAGCTTTGTTAATGCATACAGCAACACGGTTCGGGGAATCGGTGACCTGGGATACCGTGTTGACGATCAGGCCGTTATCTTTTTTGCCATCATTGGACGTGACAACATAAAGACCATATCCAATTTTGAAAAGCGCAGTTAAATCATTTTTATTTGCAGTTTCATCATGCTGTGCAAGATAGTCTTTACAGAACTCATCCGCCATTGCTTCGAGCTGTGCACTGCTGTCGTCATTCAATGCAGATTTGATGGAAACGGTTGTGTCTGCAAATGTAATATTCTTGCACCCTTCCAGCATTTTTTTCATAACTTTAGCAGCAAGCGGCGCCCAGGAGCCATTTTCAATCAGACCGATTTTACGGTTCTGGAAATTACGCTCTGTCAGATGATTGATGAACTCACGCATAAATGGGAAAATCTCAGCGTTGTAAGTCGTAGTTGCAAGAATAATTTTTCCATAACGGAATGCATCCTCTACAGCCTCTGCCATATCGCAGCGGGCAAGGTCATTTACAACAACCTTTGGACACCCCTTTGCACGAAGCTTGTCCGCCAGAAGCTCTACTGCTTTTTTTGTATTTCCATACACAGATGTATAGGCAATCATAATACCTTCCGTTTCAATTCCGTAAGAGGACCATGTATTGTAAAGATTGAGGTAATACCCGAGGTTCTCTGTAAGAATCGGTCCATGAAGAGGACAGATGATCTGTATGTCAAGTCCGGCAGCTTTCTTAAGAAGGTTCTGGACCTGTGTTCCATATTTACCTACAATACCAATGTAGTAACGGCGTGCTTCACATGCCCAGTCTTCCTCTACATCCAGCGCTCCGAACTTACCGAAGCCATCGGCAGAGAAAAGAACCTTGTCATAAGCATCATACGTAACGATGACCTCCGGCCAATGTACCATTGGTGCGGCAACAAATGAAAGCTCATGCTTTCCAAGAGAAAGTGAGTCTCCTTCTTTTACGATTACCTGTCTGTCTTCAAAAGCTGTTCCAAAGAACTGGTTCATCATTGCAAAGGCCTTTATACTGGAGACAATCTTTGTATCTTTATAAAGGTTCATGAAATTTGCGATATTTGCTGAGTGATCCGGCTCCATGTGCTGCACAATCAGGTAATCCGGGGCTTTTCCTCCGGTGGCATTTTGAATATTGTCCAGCCAATCATGGGTGAAACGGGCGTCAACGGTATCAAGTACCGCAATCTTTTCATCCATAATCACATATGAGTTGTAGGCCATGCCGTTTTCAACAATATATTGTCCTTCAAATAAATCAATGTCATGATCATTCACGCCTACATATTTGATGTCGTTTGTAATAGTCATTGTAATCCGCTCCTTTAATTATTTACTGATTTATAACCTACATTATAGTATATATGGAAGGAAAAAGATAGTAGAAATTTCAGCAGAAATTTTCAATATGGAGTGGTGATTTGGCGTCTTGACAAAAGATATAGTGCATGCTATACTTTCAGCAGTTAAAAGGAATATACAGCAAACCCGGAGAAATCCGGCGACGCAAAACTAGAGGGACTACTCCGGATGGAATGTCAGCCAGTTACCGCAGTGCAAGCGTATTGTGCTGTGTTTTTTTTCGCGTTTTTTTAAATGACGGGAATGAGAAAAACAGATTTATTTGAGGAAGAGAAGTAAAAGCAGAGTGGAGAGATGATGAAATTGGGTGATAAGAGATGGAGTATGATATTTCAGGATTTTTTGGAAAAATGTAGGAGCAGAATCGGTGGGAATCGTCAGAGGCAGCTGGAGAAGCTTGCTTTCGAAGACAGTATAACCGGGGGCATGAATAATGCGGCGTTTCAGAGAAAGTACCAAAAGCTGGTTTGTGAAAATCCTTCCGGTTGTTTTTCGATTGTGCTGTTAAATGTCCGGCGTTTTAAGCTAGTGAATGAGAAACTGGGATTCGGAGCGGGAAATGAGGTTCTGCGGATGATTTATCAGGAATTTGACAAGCAGATGGATAAAACCCGTAATGAATTTGCCGCCCGCAGTGAAATGGATAATTTTTTCCTTTGTCTGAATGAGAAAGGGAAGAAACAGATAAGGGAAAGAGTTCGCAGCCTGGAAGATGCTGTAAACCAGAGCCTGGGTGAAAAATATCCGGGGACATATCTGACTTTTACAGCGGGCTGCTGCCTGGCCGGGGACGGGGGTCTGGATATCCGTATCGTTCAGGATTGTGCCAGAATCGCTGCAGAGGATGAGAGTGTAACGGTAAAAGAAGGCTGTGCCTTTTATAGTAATCTGCTGGCAGAAAGAATTAAACGGGAACAGGAATTAGAGACTGCATTCGAAAAGTCTATTCAGGAGCATGAATTCCAGGTGTATCTCCAGCCGAAGGTGGACTTGAATAATGGCTGTCTGAGTGGCGCCGAGGCGTTGGTGCGCTGGAATCATCCGACACTTGGATTTATCTCTCCCTGTGACTTTATCCCGCTGCTTGAGCGCACTGGGAAAATATGCCAGCTTGATTTTTATGTATTTAAGGAAATCTGTAAATTTTATAAGCGGTGGATGGAGAAAGGGATGAGGCGGTATCCGATATCGGTCAATCTCTCCCGCTACCATTTTTATGAAGAGGATTTTCTGGATAAATTTTATGAAGTTTTCCAGGAATATGGTCTGCCGGAGAATTCCATTGAGTTTGAATTGACAGAATCGATGTTTTTTGACAGGGCTTATAATGAATATATTAAAAAGGGAATTGCAAGGATGCATGAGCTGGGATTTTGCTGTTCGATGGACGATTTTGGAGCCGGATATTCTTCTCTAGGGATCTTAAAAGAATTTGATGTAGATACGATAAAAATGGATCGCTTGTTCTTCCTGGATATGGATAATGAAAAAGCACGTGATATTATCCAGAGCGTCGTGGAGCTGGCGGCAAAGTTACAGATGAAGACGGTGGCGGAAGGAATCGAAGAGACAGAGCAGATGGAGTTTTTGGACAAAGTCAAATGCGATGCCGTCCAGGGCTTCTTTTTCTCCAGACCATTGCCGATGGATGAATTTGAAGGCTGGGTCAGTCATTATGAACAGGATAGAATATTTTCCAGTGTTTCATACAGCACCGAAACATCCAGCGGTTTGGCAATGTGAGCGTTCATACCGTTTGCCAGAGCTTCCTTTTTATCTTCGTCAAATGCATTTGCAGTCAGCGCAATGATTGGAAGTTCAGCCAGAGCCTTGTTTTTAAGGCGGCGGATTTCCCGGGAAGCCTGGTAACCGTCCATGACAGGCATTTGGATATCCATTAGTATCGCGTCATAGTATCCTGCTTCAGAATTCCGGACCATTTCTAAGGCAATCTGTCCGTTTTCGGCTGTCTCTACCAGAAAACCTGCCTCGCAGAGAAGTTCCTGGGCGATTTCCATATTCAATGCATTGTCGTCAACCAGAAGCAGCCGTTTTCCAGAAAAATCATTTTTGAAAACAGCTTCTGAGGAAGGTTGTTGTTCTGTTTGTTGTATCTGTTCCTGTAATTTAAAAGTAAATTGCAGGACGAACTCAGTTCCTTTACCCGGTTCACTGGTTACCTGGATGGTGCCTCCCATCAGGTCGACAAGGTTTTTGGTGATGGACATGCCGAGACCTGTGCCTTGTGTCTGGCTTATGGTTGAGGTGCGTTCCCGTTCAAACGGTTCGAAAATGTGTGATAAAAACTCCGGTGACATTCCGATACCATTATCTTTCACATGCATTTCATAAGCGGCATATTCCTGGATGGCGCACGGATTCTGATTGAGTGTAACCAGAATATTTTCGCCCGGTCTGCTGAACTTTACAGCATTACTTAAGAGATTGAATAAAATCTGATTAAAGCGCAAGGTGTCGCAGTAAACCCATTTGTCTTTAACTGTTGATGTGTCGATTTGGAGTGTCAGATGTTTCTGTTCAATCTCTGTTTGTAAAAGAGCCCGTGCCTTTTCCATACATTCTTCAAGATCGCAGCAGTCTTCTGCCAGGGTAACCTTTCCATTTTCAATTTTTGCCATATCCAGAATATTATTAATTAACTGCAGCAAATGTTTGCCGGAAGCCTGTATTTTTTCAAGACAGTCTGCCAGCTTTACTGTATCATTTATATTGCGCCGGGCAATTTCTGCAAAGCCTAAAATGGCGTTCATCGGAGTGCGGATATCATGTGACATGTTGAACAGGAAGGAGGTCTTTGCACGGTTTCCTTCCTCTGCGTGTTTTAGGGCATCCACCAGGAGAAGCTGCTGCTCCTTCATTTTTGCATTGATTGCCGCTAGTTCCTTTGCACGCTGCTGGGCAGCAATCTGCTCCCGTCGCTTTTTGTGCAGGATACGGTTTTTGCGCAGAAGGACAAGAATCAGCATCAGACTGATGAACAGGATAATTACTGCAAAACGATAATGGTACATCATATCCCCTAGGGTAAACTGGTAGGCGTTTTCGGAGGTCTCTTTGATAATAATAAAGGAAACCTTGCTTTGGTCGAGGGTGTCAATGCCTTTGTTTAATATAGACAGAAGAAGCGAGGTATCATCGGATATAAGATTCTGTCTGTTTTCACTGACCGGTACGAGGCACCCAAGACACTGGCTGTCGCCAATGGATGCTGTAGCTACGATCTGCAGGTCTTCGTAAATGGGTTTGCTCAGAATTCTTTCAACGGTGTACTGGTTTTGCAGAACCGCATCTGCTTTTCCGGATTGCAGCGCAGACAATGCCTCTTTCGTAGAGCTGCAGAACAAGACTTGAAATTGAGGATACTGCTGGCGGATAACTTTTTCAAGTGTCTGTGAACCAGAGTTGACAGCAATGGTCATTTCGCGGTCAGGGTGGAATTCAGTTCCTTCTTTGCATACAAATACCTTGGAGGCATGTAAGTAGGCATCTGTCAGAACAAGACCAGTGGAATGTTTATTGAGATTATGGAGTTCCACGCCTGCAACCATATCTATCTGGAGTCTTTGCAGATCTTCATACGTAATACTGCCGGATGGAAGTGCCTGATAGCGGAATTTGAGACCGGTCGCCTCCGATATCATGTCCAAAATATCGATTGTAATGCCTTTCAGCCGCCCTGTTTTTTCGTCCTGAAAGAGCAGGGGACAGTTGTTGATCGGACATCCGATGGTAATTTCACCAGTCCGGTCACGATATGCCAGTTCTTCTGCCGAGAGTTCTATGGATTTATTTTCTGTGTTTGCTGACACAACAAATGCATCTGCCGGTATAAACAGCATACCGCACAGAAACAGAAGAAAAGGAGCCAGGATTGATTTTGAAAATTTATTTTTATTCATAACATATCCCCTTTGGAAACAGAATCAATTTAATATTACTATATATGAAAATAGTGTATATCGCAATATACAAATTTAACGTCATTGGGAGCAAAATTGACCTTTCGGGATGAAAGAGTAAAGTGTCATAATATGTAAAACTGCCTGCGGGGTCAGAGGGCAAAGTGAGGAAGAAGAGAGAAATGAATTGGTTCATAATTAAAATAAATGATATTATGGCCGGAATGTGGTCAATTTTTTTACCAAAGAATATATTCTGATGGTGAGTACGGAAATTTAGCTTATCGACGAATGCCTCTTTCTGTGTTATGATAAGGAATGTATTATTATGAACAACAGAAAGGGGCATTTTCGATGCGAAAATCATCAGAAAATAAACCAAAAAAACATATATGTATCGGAATCCTTGCCCACGTGGATGCGGGGAAGACAACGCTTTCTGAAAGTGTCCTGTATCTATGCGGCAATATAAGAAAGCTTGGGCGTGTAGATCACGGAGATGCATTTCTGGATACGTACACATTGGAAAAGAGCCGGGGAATTACCATCTTTTCCAAACAGGCAGTGATTGAACTTGGCAGCACGCAGATCGTCCTTCTTGACACACCGGGACATGTGGATTTTTCAGCAGAGATGGAGCGCACCCTGCAAGTACTTGATTATGCAATTCTTGTGATAAGTGGGGCAGATGGCATACAGGGGCATACAAGAACCTTGTGGAATCTGTTGAAACGCTATCAGATTCCGGTGTTTTTGTTTATAAATAAAATGGATCAGACTGGGACAGACAGAGGAAAGCTTTTGGAAGAACTGAAAACGAAGCTTAGTGATGGCTGTATTGCATTTGATGTAATGGAAGCTGCGTCAAGTGGAAAACAGCCGGAAGTCATAGAGACATTCTGGGAGGAGGCCGCCATGTGTGACGAGGCTGCGCTTGAGGAATATCTGGAGAATGGCGGGCTGGCGCAGGAGACATTGATTCGCATGATTGCGCAGAGAAAGATTTTTCCGTGTTATTTTGGCTCTGCGCTTAAATTAGAGGGTGTGCAGGAGTTTTTAAATGGACTGGAGAAATATACCGGATGTGGAGAATATCTGAAAACTGAGAATTCTTTGAATCATAGCGCAGAAGAAGCAGAGCAGGAATTTGGTGCAAGAATTTATAAGATTTCCCGTGACGCACAGGGAAACCGTCTGACACATATGAAGATTACAAGCGGTGTCCTGAAAGTAAAGGATATGCTGCATGGAAAGAACCGCTTCGGAGAAGAGTGGGAGGAAAAAGTGAACCAGATCCGTATCTATTCCGGCGAGAAATATGAAATGATACAGGAAGCAGAGACAGGGATGATCTGCGCGGTTACCGGGCTTATGCATACTTATGCAGGAGAAACACTTGGGGTGGAAAGAGGAAAGATCACTCCCTTTCTGGAGCCGGTGCTGAATTACAGGGTAGAGTTGCCGGAAGGGTGTGATGTTCATGCCATGCTTCGGAATCTGCGGCTTCTGGAAGAAGAAGATCCGATGCTGCGTGTTGTCTGGAAGGAAGAGCTTCAGGAAATCCATGTACGGCTTATGGGCGAGGTGCAGATAGAGATACTGCGAAGCCTGATTGAAGAACGGTTTCATGTTTCGGTCGGATTTGGCACAGGAAATATTGTATATAAAGAAACGATTCAAAAGACAGTGGAAGGAGTGGGACATTTTGAACCACTCAGACATTATGCAGAGGTTCATCTGATTTTAGAGCCGGGGGAGCCGGGAAGCGGAATCGTTGTCGGTACAGAATGTAGTGAGGATATGCTGGATAAGAACTGGCAGAGACTGATTCTCACGCATCTTCTCGAAAAGACGCACAGAGGTGTGCTGACTGGTGCGGCAATTACAGATATGAAGATTACACTGGCGGCAGGCAGGGCACATCTGAAACATACGGAGGGCGGTGATTTCCGGCAGGCGACTTACCGGGCGGTAAGGCAGGGACTGATGCAGGCAGACAGTGTCCTTCTGGAGCCTTATTATGCGTTCCGGTTAGAAATACCTTCGGAAATGGTGGGACGTGCACTTACAGATATTCAGCGGATGAATGGGGAATCCACGCCTCCGGAGACGGAAGGGGAGATGACTGTGATTTCCGGAAGCGCTCCTGTCTCATCTATGCGGGATTACCAGATGGAAGTAATCGGATATACAAGAGGGCGGGGGAAGCTTTTCTGCACGCTCAAAGGATATGCACCGTGCCATAATATGGAAGAGGTAATCGAGGCATCCGGGTATGACGCAGAGAGTGATCTTGACAATCCTCCCGGTTCCGTGTTCTGCTCCCATGGCGCAGGATATTATGTGCCGTGGAAGGAAGTGCCGCAGCATATGCATATAGAGAGCCAGATTGAAAAGAGGAAAAAGCAGCAGGCGGTTTTGAAATCGGCCGGCGGGCAGCAAAGGACAGCCCCGGACAGGAAAAATAGAGCGGAAACCGGCGGGCCGGGAAAGTTGAACAAAGAAAATTCATCCTGGAATCCGAAGGAAGAAAAAGAACTGGAGGAGATTTTTATCCGTACATACGGAAAAATAGAACGGCGCCCTTCTGTCAGGGAAAGAGTTATAACGGGAGAGCAAAAAGTAAAACACCGGAAGAAAGAAGAGGCGCTTCGGGAGTATCTGCTTGTGGATGGTTATAATATCATATTTGCATGGGAAGATTTGAAGGAGCTGGCAGATGCAAATATCGAGGCTGCACGAAATAAATTGATGGATATCCTGTGCAACTACCAAGGATTCCGGAAATGTACGGTGATTCTCGTTTTTGATGCTTATAAGGTGGAAGGTGATACACTGGAAATTCAGAAATATCACAACATCCATGTTGTATATACGAAGGAAGCTGAGACAGCCGACCAGTATATTGAAAAGGTTGTGCATGAAATCGGACGGAAGTACCATGTGACAGTAGCAACCTCTGACGGTGTGGAGCAGGTAGTAACGCTGGGACAGGGCGGACGCCTCATATCTGCCCGGGAATTTAAGGAAGAGGTAGAGATTGTACGCCGCCAGATCAGAGAGGAGACCGTGAAGAGGCGGGAAAGAGGTAAGAATTATCTGTTTCATCACATGGATAAGGAGCTGGCAGAGGAGATGGAAGAGGTCAGGCTCGGAAGGAAAGAGATGAAGCAGGTCAGGGAGAAGAGCGGTAAATCATGCAATAAAAAAATATTGAGGTGACAAAAACAATGCAGGAGATTAAATGTCCGCAGTGCGGTAAAGTTTTTAAAGTAGATGAATCCGGGTTTTCAGATATTGTGAAACAGGTTCGTGACAAAGAGTTTGAAAAGGAAGTGCGCGAGCGTCAGGCGCTTTTTGAAGAGGAGCTGAAATTAAAGCTTCAGGCGGGGGAGACGGAGAAAAAACTTGCGGTGGCAGAAGCTGTTTCCGCTCTGGAGCAGGAACTTGCCCGACTGAAAGCGAAAGCAGAAGCAGATGAGGCAAAGCGCAGCTTTGAAGTGACGGAGGCGGTCCGTAATGTGGAAAAAGAACGGGATGCATTAAAGATGGAGCTCCGTTCAAAGGATACAGAGAAAAAGCTCATGGAGAATTCCCTGAAAGAGCGTTATGAAGAGCGGCTTCGTCTGAAAGATGAGGAAATCGCATATTATAAGGACTTTAAGGCAAGACAGTCTACGAAGATGGTAGGGGAAAGTCTGGAGCGGCATTGTGAAAATGAATTTAACCGTTTAAGAGCTACGGGATTCCAAAATGCATATTTTGAGAAGGACAATGATATCAGAACCGGAAGCAAGGGAGATTATATTTATCGTGAAACAGACGAAAATGGAAATGAGATTATTTCCATTATGTTCGAAATGAAAAATGAACAGGATGAAACTGCAACGAAGAAAAAGAATGAGGATTTCTTAAAGGAACTGAATAAGGACCGGGAAGAAAAGAAGTGTGAGTATGCGATACTGGTATCCCTGTTAGAGCCTGACAGCGAACTTTATAATGCAGGTATTGTAGACAAGTCTCACCGCTATCCGAAAATGTATGTTGTGCGTCCACAGTTTTTCATTCCGATTATTACGATTCTGAGAAATGCCGCTATGAACTCCATGGAGTATAAGGCACAGCTTGCAGTTATCCGGAATCAGAATGTGGATATTACACATTTTGAGGAAAATATAAATAAATTTAAGGAAGGATTCGCCAGAAATTATGAACTTGCCAGCCGGAAGTTCAAAACAGCAATTGATGAGATTGATAAGACAATCCAGCATCTGCAGAAGACGAAAGAGGCATTGATTTCTTCTGAAAATAATCTGCGGCTTGCGAATAATAAAGCAGAAGATTTGACGATTAAACGTCTGACGCGAGGGAATCCGACGATGAAAGCGAAGTTTGCAGAGCTGGAACAAAAAAGACTGGAGGAGGATGTATGAGCGCTAATAAGAATTTAAATCAAAAATGGAATCTGAAGACACGGCTTTTGAACTTGATTATGCCGTTATTGATGGTAATCGCGCTTCTTACCGGGTGCGCGGCTCCCGGAACTGTGGAGAAGAACGACGCGTCGACGGATACAAAATTAACGGATACTGCGGGAACCGGAGCTTCATCAACAGATACTTCGTCGGCACAGATTGATGAATCCGGCGCCTATACTTCTAAGGAAGAAGTGGCGGCATATTTAAATGCATATGGGCATCTTCCGGATAATTTTATTACGAAAAAAGAGGCCCAGAAGCTTGGATGGGTGAGTAAGGAAGGAAATCTGGGGGAGGTTGCGCCGGGAAAAAGTATTGGCGGAGATTATTTTGGAAATTATGAGGGAAGTCTGCCGGAGAAAAAAGGAAGAGAATATCATGAATGTGATATTGACAGTGACGGAGGATACCGGGGTGCGAAACGAATCGTGTATTCCAATGATGGACTGATCTATTATACAGAGGATCATTATGAGTCATTTGAGCTGTTGTACGGGGAGGAAGAGGAATGAAGGTAATTCTGGATGCGGAGAAGCTGGAAAGAAAAGAAGAATCTCATGCATATCTGAAAGAAATATTTGGCTTCCCGGAATATTATGGAGGTAACCTGGACGCATTTTATGACTGCCTGACAGAGCTTCATGACGTGGAAATTGAACTCGTGCATGTGGAGGAAGCCGGGGAATATTTTCGCCGGGTGTACCCAATTCTTGCAAAGGTGTGCGGGGAAAGAGAGGATCTGACGTTGTTATAACGAAAGAACAGAAGATTAAGGAACAGCGAAAACCCGTCAGCCATGCGGCTGGCGGGTTTCGTTGCTTTTGTGTTTATTTTAAAGGAATGAGAGTAAAGTGTACATCGTTTATCCGATGTATTACTTTAATGAGGGGGGAGATAGTTGATGTCTTGTTCAACTATCTGTCTATCAGTATAAAAGGTAAATATGTCCAAAGTATGTTTAGTTTCTTAAACGTCTCGAAAGTTTATTAAGAAGAACTTAAAAAAACTATATTTTTTCAGAAAAGGATGATAGAATGTAAAACATAGAAAAACAGACAGAGGTAAATTCATATGAGAAAGAAAGATTTAGCAGCAGAAGTGATAAAGAGGCTGAAAGAAGAATACCCGGATGCGGGATGTACGCTGGATTATGACCACGCATGGAAATTGCTTGTCAGCGTCCGTCTTGCGGCGCAGTGTACAGATGCCAGGGTAAATGTTGTTGTAGAAGATTTGTATGCAAAGTATCCGGATGTCAATGCACTTGCACAAGCAGATGTGGAAGATATCGAGGCGATTGTAAGGCCGTGTGGATTGGGAAAAAGCAAGGCGCGGGATATCAGCGCATGTATGAAAATCCTGCGTGATGAATATGGCGGAAATGTGCCGGATGATTTTGATGCACTTTTGAAATTACCAGGAGTTGGAAGAAAAAGTGCCAATCTGATTATGGGAGATGTATTTGGGAAACCTGCAATTGTAACGGATACGCATTGTATCCGCTTGTGTAACCGGATTGGGCTTGTGAAGGATATCAAAGAGCCGAAGAAAGTAGAGATGGAATTATGGAAAATCATTCCGCCGGAGGAGGGAAGCGATTTCTGCCATCGGCTCGTTTATCACGGGAGAGATGTCTGTACGGCGAGAACGAAGCCGTATTGTGAGAAATGTTGTCTGAATGATATTTGCAAAAAAGCAGGGGTGAAATGAAAATGGAAAAATTTAAGAAAGCGTTGGACCGGATATTTATAGATGGCTTAAGCGCGATGGCACAGGGATTATTTGCAACACTGATTATTGGTACGATTATCCAGCAGGTTGGGACACTGATTGGCGGACCAATCGGAAATATGATTTTTGTGATCGGCAAGGTGGCCGCTTCACTTACCAGCGCCGGGATTGGTGTGGCAGTTGCGTATAAATTCAAGGAAAGTCCCCTTGTTGTGGTTTCTGCGGCTACGGCCGGTATGATTGGCGGATTTGCCAGCAAGCTTCTTGCGGGAACGGTGCTGGTTGACGGCGCGATTGTCTATGCGGGACCGGGAGAGCCTCTTGGGGCATTTATTGCTGCATATGTGGCAATTTATTTTGGACATCTTGTATCGGGAAAGACAAAAGTGGATATTCTTGTGACTCCGCTCGTATCAATTGGAACGGGCTCTATTGTTGGTCTTATCTTAGGGCCTCCGATATCGGGATTTATGGCATGGCTTGGTTCAATTATTAACTGGGGAACGGAACAACAGCCATTTCTTATGGGAATTATCGTGTCGGTTCTTATGGGAATGATACTGACGCTTCCGATCAGTTCGGCGGCGCTTGGTGTTATTCTGAATCTGTCGGGACTGGCAGCAGGTGCGGCAACGGTCGGCTGCTGCTGTAATATGGTTGGATTTGCCGTGGCAAGTTATCGTGAAAATAAAATCGGCGGACTTCTGGCACAGGGGATTGGTACCTCTATGCTTCAAGTGCCGAATATTGTGAGAAAACCGATTATCTGGCTTCCGGCGATTATTTCCAGTGCGGTACTGGGACCGGTGGGCACGCTTCTTTTGCACATGACAAGCAATGCGACAGGCTCCGGTATGGGAACAGCAGGACTCGTAGGACAGATTATGACCTGGCAGACAATGATACAGACAGAGGCGGCAGGAATAGTATTGATTAAGATTCTTGTCATACAGATTATCCTGCCAGCAGTGGTTACTTTGGCTGTTTCAGAATTTATGAGGAAAAAGGGCTGGATTCAGTTTGGTGATATGAAGCTCGAACTGTAGAAACTTTAGGAGGAAATTATGGTAGGAACAGGAAGAATACACGTATATTATGGAGACGGAAAGGGTAAAACGACAGCGGCCATGGGGCAGGTGCTGCGTGCAGCAGGAAGTGGTCTTAAAGTTCTTCTGTTCCAGTTTCTGAAAAATAATACTTCCAGTGAACGGGTTATCCTGGAGCAGATACCGAATATAACCTGTCTTCCGGGAAGAGAACGAGTCAAATTCTATAATCAGATGAATGGTACAGAGAAGGCAGAACTCAGACATTATAATAATAAAGCGTTGGATGAGATTGTGAAATTCTGTACTCCTTTTGATGTGCTGCTTATGGATGAAGCATTGTGTGCGGTAAAGCTGGGGCTTCTGAATGAAGAGAAGCTTTTAAGCTTTCTGAAGCATAAGCCCCGCGGGCTGGAGATTATTCTTACCGGGCACGAGGTGTCTGAACGTGTGCTGGAGCTTGCAGATTATGCCACAGAGATGAACAAGAGAAAGCATCCATATGACAAAGGAATCACTGCGCGTGAGGGAATTGAATATTAAAGTGCGGACTGGGGAGACTTATCATGAAAAAAGTTCTTATTGTTGAAGATGACAGCCTGTTAAATGGGGCGTTATGTAAAAGTTTTACGAATGCAGGATATGATTCTTTCGGTGTCTTTTCTGCGAAAGAAGCCCTCGCTGTATTTGACAAAACAATTGCTCTTCTGGTTGTTGACATCTGCTTGCCGGAAGGAGACGGTTTTACACTTTGCCGTCAGATCAGGCGGTCGGGACAGACTCCGGTTATTTTTCTGACTGCGCAGGATGGAGAGGCGGATATGCTCCGTGCGTTTGACTGCGGGGCGGATGATTATCTTGTGAAACCTTTTCCGCTGGCTGTATTATTAAAACATGCAGAGGCTGTTCTTCGGAGGTCAGGGGAGCAGAATCCAGAAGTGCTCTGTTATGAAGAGCTGAGCATTGATTTTAAACGGAAACAGGTGAAGTGCAGAGGAGATATTGTGAAGCTGACACCGAAAGAATATCAGCTTCTGGAGCTGCTTGCAAAAAATAGAAAAAAAGTAATTACAAAGAGGATGATGCTGGAAAAAATCTGGGATGAAGAAGGCTCTTTCGTGGAAGAAAATACAGTGAATGTTACACTTTCAAGGTTGAAAAAGAAAATCGAGCCCGACCCATCCTGCCCGGTTTATATTAAAAATGTATTTGGACTTGGATATACATTTGGGGAGTAGATATGTTTCAGAGAAGAAAAGAAATGAAAGAGTTCTCGTTCCTTCTTGAACAGCTTTTAAATGGAGAAGAATTAAATATTACGGAGGAGTATAAAGACCAGCTTCCCGCAAAAATCCGTCATCAGTTTATCCGGTTGTCGGAGAAAATATACGGAAGTGAGAGGCAGCTTAAGAAAGAGCGCGATGATATAAAGGAACTGATTGCTGAAATTGCACATCAGATGCGTAATCCGCTTGCTAATATGGAAAGCTACCTGGAACTTCTCACTGCTGCGCAGAGCGAAGAGGAACGGGAGGAATATCTGGATGCTTTGAAGAAGACAGAGTGTAAGCTTTATTTTCTGACAGAAAGTTTTCTTAAGATGGCGCGGCTGGAGAACAGGATTATTCAGATTAAGGCAGAGATGCTGCCGCTTTTCCCTACGATTTCCCAAAGTATCCTGCAGGTGAAAAAGGCGGCTGATGCCAAAGATATTTTTGTGAATCTTGATATGGACAAGGAGCTTGGGGTCTGTCACGACCCGAACTGGCTCGGGGAAGCGCTTTTTAATATGTTGGAAAATAGTGTGAAGTATTCTCCCTCTGATTCGACCATTAAGATAAAGGCAGAACAAAGTGAAATGTACACCCGGATTTCTGTATCCGACAGTGGATGTGGAATTGCAGAAGGAGAAGAAGGAAAGATTTTTGGAAGATTTTACAGGGGGAAAGGGAGCGGGACACAGCCAGGATTTGGCCTGGGTTTATATCTTGCAAGGGAAATCGTTCTTTTACATAGCGGTTTTGTAAAAGCCAGACGAAAAAACCAGGGGTTGGAAATCTCCATTTTTCTCCCATGATAATGTGAAATGTAAGTAGATTGTAAGAACCTCCTGTTAAAATGAAAGTATCACATCAAAGGCAGGAGGGAGAATGGATGAATATATTACAGACAAAGGATGTAAAGAAAATTTATGAAACTCCGTCAGGTGAAGTGCGTGCGCTGGACGGGGTTTCTGTTTCTGTAAAGGAGGGGGAATTTGTTTCAATCATAGGTTCTTCCGGAAGTGGGAAGACGACTCTTCTCAACATGCTGGGAGGCTTAGATTCCCCTACAGAAGGAGAAGTGATTGTCAGAGGTGAGGATATCAGCCTGTTAGAAAATGATGAGCTGACAGTTTTCAGAAGAAGAAATATTGGTTTTGTCTTTCAGAACTATAATCTGGTGCCGGTGTTAAATGTTTATGAAAATATTACGTTACCACTTCAGCTGGATGGAAGGAAGCCGGATGAAGCATTTCTGGACCGGATCATAAATACCTTAAAACTGCGGGATAAATTAGATAATATGCCGCACATGCTTTCCGGAGGACAGCAGCAGAGAGTGGCGATTGCAAGAGCGTTGTCTACGAAACCAGCGGTGATTCTTGCTGATGAGCCGACCGGAAATCTGGATTCTGTTTCCGGGATACAGGTAGTGGGGCTTTTAAAATCAAGCGCTTCTTTATTTCATCAGACGATTGTAATCGTAACCCATAATGAAGAGATTGCACAGATGACAGACCGCGTCATCCGGATTGAGGATGGGAAAGTAAGAGGTGGTCCGGATGAAGAATAATAACAAGGAGATTGTGGAGCATCTTGCCAGAAAGGAATACGCTTCTGACAAGAGAAGGAGTATGATTTTGACAGGTGCAGTTGCATTTGCGGTTATGACACTTTTTTGCGTGTTTAGTCTGGCGGTCGGAAAGATTGAAACGGATATCCTGCGGGAGGCAAGAACGCGTGGTACGATTGTGAATACAATCCTCGAGAGAGCCACAGAGGAGCAGTATGAACAGATACAAAAGCTTTCTTATATCGAGCACGTTGGAAGATATATCAAGTTTGGCAATGTCGCAGGAGTGAGAAGCGCGGTCGTTGATGAGGTTGCCTGGGAGAAGATAAAAAAACCTGCATTTACGGATATTCATGGTACTTATCCAAAGGAAAAGATGGAGATTATGCTTCCCATGAGCGCATTGGAACTTATGGGAATCAGCGAACCGGAAATCGGGATGGAAATACCGGTAACGGTTGACTTTTTTGATGGTCGGCAGGAGAAATATAACTTTCGTCTGTCAGGATATTATACCGAATATATTGCGACAATTCTATATGGACCGCCCGATGGATATTTTTCCCAGGCTTTTTTAGATTCCATTTCCTGGGAAAATGAGCCGGATCTGACTCTTTTGTTAAAGCAGGATGACCGGATAGAAGGATATCGGGTCGAATCCAGACTTTACAGAGATATTACCATGCGCGACAGCAGTCAGCAGTTTATTGGAGAAAGCACGGTGGGGTGGCAGGCGTTTTTCAGTCTTTCGGGAGGATTTGATTCAGCGCTTATCCTGGCGGTCGTAATCTTGATCAGCGCAGGTCTGCTTATTTATAATGTGCTGCATATTTCCTTTGAGCGGAGTATCCGGGAATATGGACTCTTAAAGACACTTGGAACTACTACAAAACAGTTAAGGAGCATTGTATTCAGACAGGTCCGGATTACGGTTTTCCGGGGAAGTATTCTGGGAGCGGCGGCAGGTAGTTTGATTGCCCTTGTCCTGATCCCGGCTTTGTTATCCAGAATGTATCTATACCGGTTAGGAAGCGCGGCGGGAATGATCTCCTTCCACCCGGGGCTGTTGGTGCTTTCGCTTCTTTTTGGCAGTGGCGTTACGTTTCTCAGTTCTGCCTTTGCAATACGGAAAACGGTAAAATTAACACCGGTTGAAGCTGTGAATTATATGGAGAAGGCGGCCGGAGAAACCTATGTCCGAAAGACACGGCGCAGCAGGCAGGGACAGCGCTTCCGGTTATGGAAGATGGCGTGGAGAAATATTCTGCGTTTTAAGAGAAGGTATTTCGTCAGTGCGATATGTCTGACAATGGGATTTGTTGTATCCCTGGGGGTCATTATGATTTCAAGGGGGAGCGATACGACAAATCAGATTGAGCATGATTATTCGGATTTTTCAGTCGGTACAAATGTAGCGGCGGATCAGGGGCTGGAGTATTATCAATATACGTTGTTTCCTGAAGCAATTGTGAGGACAATGGAAAACCTTCCGGAGGTTCAGAAAAGTGAGCGGGTCAGAGGATCGTTTGGAGAAGTATTAATAGAGCAGGAGGCGCTCAAATTCTATATGGAGGATGTTGATACGGACTGGTATTTCTACCGGGCGCCGGCTGTCGTACAGATTATGAGCGACGAATATCTGGAAAAATTAAAAGAATTTTCGCAGAAAAACGGGCTCTATCTGAATGTAGATAAGGTGATAGACGGAGAAGGCGTCATTTTGCTGCATGACCATCAGCTTTCGCCCGCCCAGATTGAACAAAGTAAGGAGCAGCTTGGTATGCCGGTCGGGATTTACAGCCTTGAAAATGGGAGAAAGGCAGGAGATATGGAGTTCTGCGGGTATCTGGATTCCCAGCTTAAAGGCCAGCCTGAGTTCCTCTTTACAATAAGAGGGGGCAGTATCTGCTATTTTTTTGCAAGTGAGAAGGGATTCCGGAAGCTTGGGCTTAAGGAAGCGACGTTTGATCTGCACATGACTGCTCTTCCGGAAGACAGAGTGGCTCTTAATGAGAAATTAAAAACGATCGTAAATGAGTATAATAAGCAGTTTGAGTCAGACGATTTGTATGAGAGGTCTTATCTTAACCCCCTTACACTTGATCTTTTCTCAAAAATTGATGTGCTGGCTTCCATGAGAGATTATATTGTTTCTAACCGGCTGGTGATGGGAAGTATCTGTGTGATACTGCTTCTGATGGGGCTGGTGAATTATATTAATGTAACAATTACAAGCCTTACCGTACGGAAAAAGGAATTTGCAGTGATGGAAAGTATCGGATTGACTAGAAAGCAGTTAAGGAAAATGCTCATTCTGGAAGGTGTTTTTTACAGTTTTATTATTATGGTGCTGACAGGAGCGGCAGGAAGTGTAATTCTGTATCAGATTGGAAAGTTTATGAAAATGCGGATGTCATATTTTGTAGCCAGTTATCCGGTAATGGAATATATGATTTGTATCGCCGGGTTATTCCTGTCCTGTATTCTGATCGTGCTTCTTTTATACCGGAAATGCAGAAAGGATAGTATTGCACGCAGGCTGCGGATTGCTGTAGACTAATGAAACAAAAAGAATGTGAAATTAGTATGAAAAGTGATACAAATTTCACAAAATATGTTATAATGAGAACACTTGGCGAGGTATTTCACGAGCCAGGTGAGAACATATACCTTCATGGTATACTGTTTTATACGGGATTCACTCTTCGGGTTAGAGAGGAGAGATGGCATATGCAGAATGCAATTAAGAATTATGAGGATGTTGACAGCTGGAAAACCGTTATGTTTCTATACAATTCGGCATTAAAAGAAGTAGGTACAAAATTGGAAATACTGAATGATGAGTTTCAGCATGTTCATCAGTATAATCCGATTGAACATATAAAGACTAGAGTAAAGACAGCAGAAAGTATTGTAAAGAAGTTGAAAAGACACGGACATGAGACATCTATAGAAAACATGGTGAAATATGTAAATGATATCGCAGGTGTACGCCTGATTTGTTCTTTCACATCAGATATTTACCGCCTGGCAGAGATGATTGGAAACCAGAGTGACCTGAAAGTACTGTCTATTAAAGATTATATTAAGAACCCGAAGGAAAGTGGATACAAGAGCTATCATATGTTAGTATCCGTTCCCATATTTCTGTCCGACAGTGTGGTAGACACGAAGGTTGAGATACAGATACGTACGATTGCCATGGATTTCTGGGCCAGCCTTGAGCACAAGATTTATTATAAGTTTGAAGGAAATGCGCCGGAATATATCAGCCAGGATTTGCGTGAATGCGCGGAGATGGTATCTACTCTGGACGAGAAAATGCTGTCGTTGAATGAGGCAATTCAAAAATGCTTTGAGGAACAAAGAGTACATGAAGGATAGAATTTATATAAAAGGACGGAATTTTTCCGTCCTTAAAATATGTAGGGAGGAATAATGAATGGACTCACAGATTCCAAATAAGAAAATGCATCCGGGTCTTTATGAACTGGTGGAGCCGCTGATACACTGGTATCGTGTTCACCGGCGCAGCCTTCCCTGGAGGGAAACCAGAGATCCTTATCGTATCTGGGTGTCTGAGATTATGCTGCAGCAGACGCGGGTGGAGGCGGTAAAACCTTATTACGAGCGCTTCCTTAACAATCTTCCCAGTGTAAAGGACCTGGCAGAAGCAGAAGAGGATAAACTATTGAAGTTATGGGAAGGATTAGGATATTATAACCGGGTTCGGAATATGCAGAAAGCAGCTCGTCAGATTATGGTGGACTATGAGGGAAAATTTCCGGATACGTATGAAGGAATTCTTTCTCTTACAGGTATCGGAAGTTATACAGCCGGAGCGATTGCTTCTTTTGCCTATGGGCAGAGAAAACCGGCAGTAGATGGAAATGTCCTTCGGGTGATTACCAGGATTACTGCGGATGACAGTGATATTATGAAGCAGAGCACGAAGAAACGGATTGAAAACGAGCTGGAACGAATCATCCCGGAAGATGCACCGGGAGATTTCAATCAGGGACTCATTGAACTTGGGGCAATTGTATGTGTGCCAAATGGAGAACCCAGATGTGAAGAGTGCCCTGCCTGTAATCTCTGTGAAGCCAGAAAACAGGGGAGGATATCAGAAATTCCTGTAAAAACAAAAGCGAAAGAAAGAAGAATAGAAAAAAAGACAATTCTTGTATTCTCTGATAACGACAGGATTGCCATAAGTAAGCGTCCGGACAAAGGACTGCTTGCAGGACTTTATGAATTGCCGGGTGTTCCTGGACATCTCAGTCGGAAAGCAGTAATCGAATATTGTAAAAGTATCGGGCTTATGCCTGTAAAAATAAAAAAGCTTCCGGACGCAAAGCATATATTCAGCCACGTGGAGTGGCATATGACAGGATATGCTGTGCAGGTAGATGAACTGGAAAAGACCAACGAGAAAGGATTTCTGTTTATCCACCCGGAAGAAATCCGCAGTAAGTATCCGATTCCTTCGGCATATGAAGCATATATGCCTCAAATATAAGAAAGAGCCCAATTTGCCGCAAGGCTTTCCCATCGGCTATGTAAGCTGATGTGACAGTTTTGTGGCTTTTTTGTGTTCTGTTGCATATACAAAAGGATAAATGATACAGGCTGCTGCAAAAGCTGCAATCACATCCGTTACAGAGTGCTGCTTTAAAAATACGGTTGATAATATAATCAGAACAGCCAGTCCATATGCGGAGCCCTTGATATATTTGTGCTTTTTCAAGGAGCTGCTGTGCGCAATGGCGATTACTGCACTGAGAGAATTGAACACATGAATACTCGGCAGTACATTCGTCGGCGTGTCTGTTTGGTACAACACTTTAACCATATTAGTAAAGATATTGTCTCTCGCAAAAGTATGAGGACGCAGATTCAGCCCGTTTGGAAATATCGTACAGATAATAAGAAACAAAGTCATACCTGTACACATAAAAGCGGCCATGCGGTAAAAATCTGTCCGGCTGGTCAGAAAGAAATAAAAAGCCGTAACAAAGATAAATATAAACCACAGAAGATAAGGCACAATAAAATATTCGATAAAAGGGATATAATTATCGAGGGGAGAGTGTATCAGATAATACTGTACACCTTCTCTTTTTTCCAGATATAAAAACCAGGGTATGTAGATAAGCCCGTATAAAAGCACCCATGCATGACGGTATTTGAGAATTACCTGTTTTATTTTTTCCATAACAGTTATCAAAACCCCTTTTTAAATCTCAAGAATCAATCTCTTTTCAAGATACATTCGAATTATATCACAAGAGCATATATCTAACAAGGAAGTTCATTATTTATTAATAAATTTCAGTTTTTCGGGCTCCAGTTCAAATATAACAGAAGTTTCTCTGGAGAGAGGTTCGCCGTCTGTATGAATGGCAAGCGGAGCCTCGCTTCTGATGATGGCCCTTTTACAGGTGAATGTGTGTACGCCTTTAAAATGTACATGCAGTCCGAAGAAAGCAGTGGGCAGAAGGAGAAGCGCCTTCAGTTTTGGCATGTCTGAAATGATGATAATGTCCAAAACTCCGTCTGTCGGCTCTGCTTTCGGACAGAACCGAAATCCCCCACCCTCAAACCGCTGGTTCATGGCAGCGGCAAAAAAGACGCGCTCAAAAGTCTGTGGTTCTCCGGTATCCAGCGTAAGTGTTGCCGTACAGGGGCGCAGCGAATAAATATGGCAAAGAGCAGTGATAGTATAAGATAATTTTCCAAGCTTTAATTTGTTCAGCCATTTTTTGATTCCCTGGGAAGTGTTTTGAAAGCATACTTCTGCATCAAAGCCGATCCCGGAGCTTACGGCAAAGCGTCTGGCTGTGCTGCCGTATGTAGTTCTTCCCACATCAATATATGCCAGGGATGAGGGATTTAGTATTTGTTCCAGTATTTTTACCGGGTCGCTTCCAAGCTGCATGGAGCGGGCAAAGTCATTGCCGAAGCCGATTGGGATATAGGCGAAAGTGACATTTGATAAATCTCGGATTCCATTCACTACTTCATTAATAGAACCGTCTCCGCCCAGTGCAACTAAAGTTAAATCCTTGTAAGTCTCCGTTAGTTCTCTTGCAAATTCTGTTGCATGCTGTGGATAATGGGTCATACAGATCCGGTATTCGATTTTTCGTTCTTTTAATATGGCTTCCAGTTTCCGCCATACCTTGAGGCCGAGACCTGTGCGGGAATGAGGGTTTACAATAAAAGCATACATAAAAGTTTTCTCCTAAGTAGATTTTATCATGGACAGTATTTTTAAAAAGCGCCGTTCAGGTAAGTTTCCAGTGAGCGCTTCATATTTCCTTCAAAATCTGCGTCACCGTTTTTCAGACACCATTCGAATACATTACCGATTACAATCATACGGATATCCGTCGTAATATCTTCAAGTGAGAGTTTCGGAGAAATGATTCCGGCATTCATACACTTTTCCAGGTAGTTGTGCACTGTGACAATCGGATAGGGACGCTCGGTACGAATCAGTGGGTTCAGGGACTGGTTCTTCGGTGTGTAGTAGTTTGCCATGAATTCCACGCCAAGCTCCTGGCAGTAATGGACATAGTTTAGATATACATATATAATAGCAGCTTTAGCCTCCTGTATATTTGAGGGAAGCTCAAGAAGGTCCGGGTTGATGTTCGGCTGCTCTTCTATATAATAAGAAAGCAGGTCATCTTTTGTCTTGAAATGGTGATAAAAACTTCCGTTTGATACACCGGCTTTTTCACATATATTTTTAATGGATAGTTCTTCATATCCTTTTTTTTGTAAAATGTGTTTTGCGGCGCTGAATATTTTCGCCTTTGTTTCCTGTGATTTTAACTGCTGCCTGGAAAGAGGCTGAGATTCCTGGTTTTTATTCATTCTGATGAAATTCCCCTTTTCGTAATGATAACCCTCGAGGGTGTACATCCACCGGGCTCATAAAGCGTCCCAGCGAATATTTTCATTATAGCATGATTCGCCCTGTTGCGCAAGAAAACGGAGTGGACTCTGCGGATGATGAAAATGCCTATCGCTGCCTGATGTGCTGTTCACAACAAATGTATCAGTTCAGACGCGCCATTCGCAAAAGTATTGACAGGTTTTTAAAGGGAGGATACAATTTATTCAAATAAGTTTCTTGCTTTAAAGAGTGATAGAAAGGGTAGATATGGACATTAATCAGAGAATTACGGATGAATTGGGTGTAAAAAGGTGGCAGGTAGATGCTGCGGTGAAATTAATTGATGAAGGCAATACAATTCCGTTTATTGCCAGATACCGGAAGGAAGCGACAGGGACACTGGATGATGAACAGCTGAGAAAACTCCACGAAAGACTTTTATATCTCAGGAATCTTGAAGAAAAGAAGGAACAGGTCCTTGGAAGTATTGAGGAACAGGGAAAGCTTACGGAGGAATTGAAGGCACAGATTCTTGCGGCCCAGACGCTTGTGGTAGTGGAAGATTTGTATCGTCCATATCGTCCGAAGAGAAGAACACGGGCAACGATTGCCAAAGAAAAAGGACTGGAGCCGCTGGCAAATCTTATTTTGCTTCAGAAGATGGATAAGCCGCTTCTGGAAATTGCGAGAGAATATATCGATGCTGAAAAGGGCGTGGATAACGAGGAAGAGGCGATTGGCGGCGCGAAGGATATTATTGCTGAGAATATATCGGATGAGGCGGATTACCGCAGCTATATCCGGAATCTGACATACCGGAAAGGCCTGCTTATTTCTCAGGCGAAGAAGGAAGATGCAGAGTCTGTCTATGAGATGTATTATGATTTTGAAGAACCGGTAAGCCGTCTGGCGGGATACCGGACATTGGCTCTGAACAGAGGGGAAAAAGAAAAATTCCTTACTGTTAAGATACAGGCGCCGGAGGAGGATATCCTGCGCTATCTGGAAAAAAAGATTATCCATACGGGAAATCCGTATACGACACCGGCGCTTAAGGAGACGATCGAAGACAGCTATAAGAGGCTGATTGCGCCTGCCATTGAGCGTGAGATAAGGAACGATTTGACGGAGAAGGCCGAAGACGGGGCAATCGAAGTATTTGGAAAGAATCTTCAGCAGCTTCTGATGCAGCCGCCGATTGCGGGGCATACAGTGCTTGGATGGGACCCGGCATTCCGTACCGGCTGCAAGCTTGCAGTGGTGGACCCTACCGGGAAGGTTATAGGAACGACAGTGATTTATCCTACCGCTCCGACAACACCGCAGAAAATAAAAGCTTCCAAGGACTTACTGAAAAAGATTATCAAAAAATATAATATTACACTCATATCGGTAGGAAACGGAACTGCTTCCCGGGAATCCGAAATGTTTATTGTAGAGCTGTTAAAGGAGATCCCGGAAAAGGTACAGTATATCATTGTAAATGAAGCGGGTGCGTCCGTGTATTCGGCGAGTAAGCTTGCAAGTGAGGAGTTCCCGAAGTTTGATGTGGGGCAGAGAAGCGCTGCTTCGATTGCAAGAAGACTGCAGGACCCGCTGGCTGAGCTTGTAAAAATAGACCCCAAATCCATCGGGGTAGGACAATATCAGCATGATATGAATCAGAAGAAGTTAAGCGAGACACTCTCTGGTGTGGTAGAGGATTGTGTAAATAAAGTCGGGGTGGATTTGAACACGGCATCTGCGCCTCTCCTTTCCTACATATCAGGCATTTCTTCTGCAATTGCAAAAAATATTGTAAACTACAGAGAGGAGAACGGTAGATTTACGAACCGCAGACAGCTTCTTAAGGTGCCGAAGCTCGGGCCGAAAGCCTATGAGCAGTGTGCGGGATTTATGCGGATTCAAAATGGAGATAATCCGCTGGATGGGACGAGCGTGCATCCAGAGTCCTATGAAGCGGCGGGAAAACTTCTGAAAAAGCAGGGATTTGCGCCGGAGGATATCAATGGCGGAAGGCTTACCGGACTGTCTCTTACGATACGGGATTATGGGGCGCTTGCAAAAGAACTGGGAATTGGAG
>CALFCS010000066.1 GCA_937950565.1 uncultured Lachnospiraceae bacterium | reverse complement strand
ACGAGCCTAGTGAGAACATATGCCCTTGTGGCATAATCAAACATAATAATTTAATTACCAAAGGAGTCTTGGTTTATGGCTGAATCAAAAACATATCAAGAACAAACAAATATTGATTATACATTACGTTTAAGGGAAATCCTAAAGACACTTCCGGATTTTTCTAAAGATTTTTTTCGTGCGATTGAGCCGTCTTCATCTATTCGTACAAGAATTAATTATGCTTATGACATCCGTATATTTTTTCGGTTCTTAATGGAAGCAAATCCGATATTTAAAAATTATGAAATCAATCAGTTTACCGTATCTGATCTGGAACGTCTGGAGCCGGTTGACATTGAAGAATATATGGAATATCTGAAGGTTTATAAACGTGATGACGAAGAACTTGTAACAAATGGGGAAAAAGGGTTATCACGTAAAATGTCTGCACTTAGAACGTTTTATGGTTATTACTATAAGCATCAGATTATTTTAAAAAATCCTACCTTACTTGTAAATATGCCCAAGCTTCATGAAAAGGCAATTATCAGGCTGGATACAGATGAGGTCGCTGAACTTCTTGATTTCGTTGAATCCGCAGGTGATAAGCTTACCGGACAGGCACTTGTTTATTATCAGAAAACAAAAAATCGTGACCTGGCTATTTTGACGCTGCTTCTGGGAACAGGTATTCGTGTATCCGAATGTGTAGGCCTTGATTTGAACGATGTAGATTTTAAAAATAATGGAATTACCGTGACTAGAAAAGGCGGTAACCAGATGGTTGTATATTTTGGAAATGAAGTTGCCGATGCATTACTTCATTATATAGAAGGTGACCGTAAGGCTGTTACTCCCCTCTCCGGCCATGAAAATGCCTTGTTTTTGTCCACACAGAAACGCCGCATGGGTGTTCAGGCTGTAGAAAATATGGTCAAAAAATATGCCCGTCAGGTAACACCAAACAAAAAAATCACCCCACATAAGCTGCGTAGTACATATGGAACCTCTCTCTATAAGGAAACGGGGGATATCTATCTGGTAGCGGATGTTCTCGGTCATAAAGATGTAAATACAACGAAAAAACATTATGCAGCAATTGACGAGGACCGGCGCCGTCTGGCTGCATCTGCCGTAAAGCTTCGTGAACCGTAAAAAATAAGTAAAAGGCAGATAGAAAGGAAACAAAATGAAGTTACAACAACTTTTAAGCTATACAAGAAAAGCTGTCGATGAATATGCAATGATTGAGGAAGGCGACCATATTGCCGTCGGGATTTCCGGTGGAAAAGACAGCCTTACCTTACTATATGCACTTCACGGATTAAAGCGCTTTTATCCAAAACACTTCGAATTAAGCGCTGTTACCGTGGATTTGGGATACTCCGAATGTGATTTTACTCCTGTAGCAAGACTTTGTAAAGAATTAGAAATTTCTTATCAGATTGTAAAAACAGATATTGCACATATTTTGTTCGAGGAGCGTAAAGAGCCGAATCCATGCTCTCTTTGCGCCAAAATGAGGAAGGGGGCTCTCAATCAGGCGGTAAAGGAAATGGGCTGTAATAAGGTCGCTTACGCGCACCACAAAGACGATATTATCGAAACAATGCTGCTTTCCCTTCTATTTGAAGGACGTTTTTATTCTTTTTCACCGAAAACATATCTTGACCGGATGGATTTGACGGTTATCCGTCCAATCATGTTTGTAGATGAAGCAGATGTGATCGGATTTAAAAACAAATATCAGCTTCCTGTTGTTACGAGTAGATGTCCGATTGACGGACTGACAAAACGGCAATATGCCAAAGACCTTGTAAAAGAACTGAACCGGGAGCATCCCGGTGCAAAACAGCGTATGTTTACTGCAATATTGAACGGTAATATAAAAGGCTGGCCGGAGCGTATTCCGCATATACGTTAGTATACGCACTGGAACGGGGAAGCAGGAAGGGAAGCTTTTATCCTATCCGCTTCCCTTCCTGCTTCCTTATTTATTTTATAGTTTTTTATCTAACGTACCGCTCTCTTTTATGTCTACAAGACGCTTAATAATCTCCGCTGTTCCGTCAATACCAAGCATGGAACTATCCAGACATATATGATAGCTTTCAGCTGCTCCCCATTTCTTATTACTGTAATAATTATAATAACTTGCACGTCGTTTATCTGTCTTTATAATCATGTCCTTTGCCTTTGCATCCGTTAAATCGTATATACGTGCAATACGGCGGATTCTGGCATCCATATTGGCATGGATAAACAGACTGAGCACATTATCATAATCTGCAAGTGCATAATCCGCACAACGCCCCACTAAAATGCAGGGCCCCTCCTCTGCAATCTTTTTAATTGCATTAAACTGCGCCAGAAACACTTTATGGTTAATCGGCATATCTGTATAGCTGCCAGAAGTATAACCAAAAGAATAAGTATCCATGACCAGAGAATAAAGAAAACTGTTTGTCGGTTTCTCATCATGAGTTTCAAACAATTCCTGACAAAGTCCACTCTCTTTTGCCGCCCGGTCCAGCATTTCTTTGTCATACAGTTTAATTCCCAAATCTTCTGCAACTTTACGTGCGATTTCCCGTCCTGCGCTTCCAAATTGTCTTCCGATAGTAATAATTGTATTTGTCTTTGCCATAACATTCACGCTCCTTTTTGTGCCACAATAGCTCTATGTAAATATTATACAACAAAGCAAATGGAAAGTATAGAATTTTTAGCTAATTTTATCTAATAAATCTACAAAATATTGAGGCAGGGGGGCATTTACTTCCAGATATTCCCCTGTACGTGGGTGTATAATCCCCAGCGTTTTCGCATGAAGCGTCTGACCAGTCAATTTCGGAAATGGGCATTTTTTCGGACCATATACGGCATCACCGACAATGGGATGACCGATGCTTGCCATATGCACCCGGATTTGATGTGTTCTCCCGGTTTCTAATTTGCATTGAATATATGTGTAATCCCCAAATCTTTGAATCACTTTATAATGAGTAACCGCTTTTCGCCCATTTTTTGCGTGTGTACTCATTTTTTTTCTATCTGTCGGATGCCTCCCAATGGGCGCATCTATGATTCCTTCTTCGTCTTTTATATTTCCATGGACAACCGCTTCATAAATACGGTTGATAGAATGCTCTTTTAATTGTCCGGACAGACTTTGATGCGCCATATCATTTTTACATATAACAAGCGAGCCTGTAGTATCCATATCAATCCGGTGAACGATTCCCGGACGCTGGCTTCCCCCAATACCGGAAAGCTCATCTTTGCAGTGATACAGGAGTGCATTCACAAGAGTTCCAGAGTAATGTCCCGGAGCCGGATGCACAACCATCTGTTTTGGCTTATTAACAATAATAATATCTTTATCTTCATATAAAATATCCAAAGGAATATTTTCCGGTTCAATGTCCAGTTCCTTGACATCAGGGAACCGGACTTCTACTTTGTCACCCAAAACAAGCCTGTAATTTGCTTTTACAGGCTTATCATTTACTTTCACACAACCTTCTTTTATTAGCTTTTGAAGATAAGAACGCGACTTTCCTTCCACTGCTTCTGCAAGATAGCGGTCAATCCGTTCTCCTTCCTCATTTTCCACGGTGAAATAATCGTTCAAGTTCTTCCTCCTTATAATAAAAGAACAGTAAAAGGACACATCCGAATACAGCAATTGTCACGTATATGTCTGCTACATTGAATACCGGAAAATCAATCAATACAAAATAGAAAAAATCGATCACATAACGGAAACGAATTCTATCTATAAAGTTTCCCAGACCTCCCGCCATAATCAGAACCGCACAAATCCGAAGCGGCAGAAACCGCCGTTCCATTGGCACTTTCGAATAAAACCAGAAAAAAAAGGCAGCAATCAGTAACAGGCTGATCCAGAAGAAAAAGGTCTGATTTTGAAATAAACCAAAGGCAGCTCCCCTATTTTCAAGATATTCTAATTGAAAAACATTTTTTATGATTATATAAGGTTCTTTGCCGCGCAAATGTGTAACCGCCAGAGATTTTGTTATTTGGTCTGCAGCCACTCCGATTATAATTCCAACACATGCTAGTATATAGTGAAAAAAACGTTTTTTATTTCTTTCCATAAATCAAACCTCATATTTTCTATAAATATTTCCTGACAGCAACCATATAACGGCCTTTTTTTGTCTCAGCGATCGTTTCCTCAAAGGATATCCGCCCGAGTCCACGTACAGATATCAGATCTCCGTCCTTCAGATGATATCCATTACTGGTAATTAATTTTCCATTTACAAATACTTTTCCGGCTTCAATATAAGAAGTCAGCTTGCTCCGCGACATAGGGTATGCAACAGAAAGCACCGTATCAAGCCGGACAGAAGGTACGGTTCCCTTTCTCTGCTCATACTTTGGTTTACATGAAATCTCCAGGGACTGCTTTATTTGTGTATTTACTGAAGTATGCCGGATCCGTGTAAGATTTTCTGCAATATAATCCGCAATTTCATCTTTTACAAAAATTGCCGCTTTTCCGTCATCAATTATGATATCCCCGGTTTTACAACGTTCAATTCCCAGGTTCATAAGCGCCCCAAGATAATCTCTGTGACTCAATTCCTCTGCAAAATGTCTGTTTAAAGGTGTGACTTCTATAATCTTCAACGGATATAAATACTCATAATAAAGAGCATCAGGTAGAAAAACAGCCATCTGACGCTCTGATAAAGGATATCCTCCATATGTTTCATATCTTGCAGGGAACATCTCTTTCGGTATTGTATGAAGTATATTTTGTTCATTCAGATTTAAAAAATCTGAAAAAACAACAATATCCCGGCTGTATGCCTGATTCGAAAGCTCAATCAGCCGTTTCTTTAACATTTCTTCTTCTTTCGTCATCATTCTTGTATCCTAGAATCTGGAACGCATAGAAGACGCATCAAACGAGGTATTCAAAAGATCCTGCAAATCTCCTGATATATCTACGTTTGTCGGGGTTACAAGGAAAATATAGCTGGATATCTTCTGCAGGTTTCCGCTGATTGCATATGTAGCGCCTGATGTAAAATCTATGATACGCTGTGCAATCTCAAGATCAAGTCCTTCCAGGTTCAAAATAACTGTCCTCGCACCAAGAAGCGTTTCTGTAATATCGCGGGCATCATCTACAGATGTCGGCTTGATTACGCAAACCTCCATATTGGCGCCGGTTTTTCTTGCCGGCTGACGCATCGGAGTTACTTTATTATTTGAACGGGAAGTTCTTGAAGATTTTGCAGGTAACTCATAAGAATCATCTTCATAATTATCTTCGGCATCGTATTCTTTTGTTTTGCTTCGGAAGAAACTTCTCTTAGGTTTTTCTTCGTAATCATCCTCATACTCATCATCAAAGTAATCGTCTTCATAATCATCGTCTTCGCCCAGCTTCATGATGTCTAAAAGCTTATCTAATACTCCCATTTATTATTCTCCTATCTTCCGTTAGTTTAAATGAGCATAGTCACGTTTTCCAAAAATCCCGGTACCTACGCGGACCATAGTTGCACCCTCTTCAACGGCAACCTGGTAATCATTGGTCATACCCATCGACAGTATACTCATATTGATATTATGTGCGTTTTTGCTTGCGATGTCAACAGATAATTTTCTTAAATGTGCGAAAATTGAGCGATTTTTCTCAGGATTCTCTACATTGGGGGCAATTGTCATGAGCCCTTTTACACATATATGAGAAAAATCCTTCACTTTATCAACAAATTCATCTATTTCCTCCGGAAGAAGGCCGAATTTACTCTCTTCCCTTGCAACATTTACTTCAATTAAGACATTTACGGTTATATTTCTTTTGGCGGCTTCTTTTTCAATTGCTTCCGCAAGTCTGACAGAGTCTACAGAATGTATCAACTCTACTTTATCAATAATATATTTAATTTTATTACGCTGAAGATGACCGATCATATGCCATTTAATATCTTTCGGAAGGATGTCATATTTTTCAGACAGTTCCTGCGCTTTGTTCTCCCCAAATACACGGACGCCTAGATTATACGCTTCCTGCAGCATTTCTGCCGGTTTTGTTTTGCTGACCGCAATCAGCTCCACTTCTGACCGCTTTCGCCCGCTCCGTTCACAGGCCTTTCGAATCTCTTCTTCAACATAATCCAGATTTTCCTTTAACATCTTCTCTTTTCACTCCTATCTTCAGAATACAATATCATTTTCCCGGACATCCTCGCCGACCAGAGCAATATGGTCATAATTAGAAAGTCCGTAATCACTTCCGGATTTGACAATATAATATTCTTCACTTTCACATAGAATATTAATCTGTTTAAATACAGCATATCCTTTATTAATATTATATACACCCTTCAATGGTTTTGTTTTTTCCAGTTTATATGTATCTTTTGAATCTGTCTTTAATAAAGTCTCATGTCCGTCAAAAACATTCGGATCAAGATATACCATTCCCGTTTCCGTATCTTTATAATAAACATCTACCTTTTGAAATTTGGCGTCCCCTTTTCCGATATCCACGAGAACCCCAGTCTCTTTGCTGTTGCCTCCCTGAGTGAGATAAGATTCGGGCACAATATAAAAATCTTTCTCAATAACGGCTGATTTCGGAATCTTAAGGCCGGATTCATCCTCCAGAATCAACTCAATATCCAGATAGCGTTCCTGAGCATACCGGATCATCGCAGAATCAAAGGCAAGAATACCATAATAAACTCCATTCCTCTTCTGAATAGAGAAGCCTGCCCTTTCCGTTTCCCGGTCCTTGGAAAAACGGACTCTTACACGCTTCGTTTCCTTTAATTCTTTGGCAGTCTGCTCGTCCAGACGTATTACAATCGTCCACAAATCATCTGTAATCAATTTGTATACCGGATCGCCTGCTGTCACTTTACTATTATTCTTCAAATCTGTTACCGCATAATCTGTTTTCATCAACAGATCCTCCGTAACATCTTTTGTCTTAATCGTCTCATACCCATCTGTATGATAAATAATAATCCCGGCAGAAGCGGCATTATATACCTGTGTGTTTTTTGTCCCGGATTCAATCAGATTCATAAGCTTATCCTGCCTTGTCTGATTCGATTTGCTTTCAATAATCGTCTCAATATTATTTTTTAAGCTATAGACATCTCCAAACTGCTCTGCGCGGAAATTATCACTAAAATCCTGTGTTTTGATTAAAATTGCATTTCTTTCCTCAGAAGAAAGTTCCGCAGATTCTTTATTATTTTCTTTGTCAAAATCCAGTTTTTCGTCTGACAATGAATAGACTTTTGTCATTGCCCCTACCTTGCTCCCCTCCAGAGCAAAATAATTAACATAACCATTTTTATCTGCTTTTATAACCGTTTCCTCACGGACAGCGACTCCTGTATATGCTGTATCCTTTAATATGCTTCCCTCACGGACCTCATAAACCGAAATGTGATTGCCGGTAAGATAAAGCAGGACTGCAACAATTAAATAGACAAAAATTGCCCCAAAAATGACAACACCTATATTAATATTCCATCGTTTCCGAAATACCGTAATATTAGACTTGCTGTTTTTTGCCAATTTCATCTTCCTTTCGTAACTGATTTAATGCCGCTCCGGATAAATAATGAAAACACCTTCCCTGATATGTGTGAAGCGCTTCCATTTTCTTTTGCGTTTCTTCTAATAATTTTCTCCAGCTGTTCCCCCAATTGCAAAACACGGAATCCTCCTCTGGTACTCTGCTGAAAAGACGTTCCACCGCAATAGAAGGAGATAGAAACTCAAGAAACCGAATAAGCCTGTCTATATATTCTTCCTTTGAGCATAAAGTTATTGTACCATTTTCGTAATCTTCACACAACTGTGTGTTTTTTGCAATGTAAAGAGAATGAATTTTCACCGTTTGGATACGCATTGCAGATAAAAACTTCGCGGACTCCACTACATCCTCTTCTTTATCTCCCGGAAGATTCAAAATCATATGCGTACAAATCTCAAAACCATATTCCTTTATCTGCATAACCGCATCCACATATTCAGCAAGCGTGTGCCCGCGGTTAATTTGAAGCAGCGTATGATAATTAACCGTCTGAAGTCCCAGTTCTATTGTAATTTCTATATGATTATTTTCTTTTATATCCCGTAGGATATCCAGATATTCCCTGCGAATACAGTCCGGTCTTGTAGATATGGCAATCTCCACGATATCTGGAAAATCAGCCGCTTCCTTTACATACTGTTCAAACAGTTTGACCGAAAGAAACGTATTCGTATAATTCTGGAAATAGGCAATAAATTTGTGTGCATGGTATTTTTTCTCTATCAGCAGCCTTGTTTTATAAAGTTGTTCCTTTACAGGAACACTATTTTTCTCAGCCTCAAAACCTGTTCCCTGTTCCGCACAAAAACTACAGCCTCTTCTGCCGCCTGTCCGGTTTGGACAGGTAACCGGAAGATTTACCGGAAGCTTATATACTTTTTCACCATATTTATTTTTTAAATAATCAGAATAAGCATAATATAATTTATTATTCATACAAACATTTCCTTTTTATGTATAAATCCTTCCTGATAAGCCATACTAAAATCAGCAGAAAAAAGGAGGGATTATTATGAAATGGTTTGACAATACAGCATTAACACTTGTAATCGTTGGAGCAATCAACTGGCTTTTAATCGGAATTTTCCGTTTTGATCTGGTTGCATTCCTGCTTGGAAATATGTCATGGCTATCACGTATTATATATACAATTGTCGGATTGTGCGGTCTGTATCTCATCAGCCTTTATGGAAGAATTGAAAACAACACAGATTCCCGTCCATAGTTATAGGGGTATCTCCGCAGACGGGATACCCCTGTTTTATATTTTTTATCCAGCCGGAATTGCCTGAATGACAGCATTCATATCCTGATAAAGCAGTTTTTTTGATTCGGCTCCCATAATAATGGATATGTATGGTTTTCCATCCAATGTTTTTTCAAGTAGAATCAAACAATTTCCTGCACTTTTCGTTGTTCCGGTTTTTCCTCCGATAATTGTTACATTATCGGGCGGGGAAACTTCACCTAATGCATAGAAATTCGTAGGTTCAAATTTCATGTCACGTATCGCGCCATCTGCACCGGTCACATGTGCAGTATATTCTTTTGTCTCAATGATACTTACAAAATCAGGATATTTTACACATTCATTAAATATCAGATATAAATCATATGCTGTTGTATAGTGGTTATCATTATGAAGACCATTTGAATTAACAAAATGGCTTTGGCTCGCTTTTAATTCAGCGGCCTGTTCGTTCATCATCTGCACAAACGCCTCATTGCTTCCTCCAATGTATTCTGCAATCGCAACTGCAGTATCATTTCCGGACTGCATCAAAAGACCGCACAATAAATCCTTCAGAGTAAGCCGGTCTCCGGTTTTAATTCCACAAGTAGACTCGTCTTTCGCAAATCTATCCGCATCCGCATTGTAAGAAACTGTCACAACATCTTCAAGATTTCCATGCTTTAAAGCAAGCAGTGCAGTTAAAATCTTTGTTGTACTGGCAGGATACACTCTTTGGTGAATGTTATATGCAAAATCCACCTGGCTGTCGTCCAGATTAAATAATGCCGCAGCAGAAACACCCGTCATATCCGGAGCATTTTCAAGCGAAACATTATCGGAAGCCACGCAGAGATTTTCTGTATACAAGATATCCCGATACCAGCTATTTCTATAAGAAGAAGATATATAATCTGCAACAAGATGTTCCGGAACAATATCTATTTCTTTAAAATAGTAAATTCCTCCTGCAGCTATACATAAAACAGCAAGAACAACAGAGAGAAATACAATCCATCCGGTTCTCCGCTTTCGTGCATTTTTCCTTTTATCTCTGTTATCGATACATTTCACGCCACTCAAGATCCCCTCTGTCAATTGCTAAAATAATCAATTCTGCTGTGGCAAGATTCGTTGCCATCGGAATATTATAGGTATCACACAGCTTTATTACATCGTTTACCTCAGGTTCATGCGGCTTCGGATTCATCGGTTCCCTAAGAAAGATCAATGCATCAATATCATTCTGTGCAATCTGGGCACCTAATTGTTCCTTCCCGCCTAACGGGCCGGCAAGATATTTGTGTATATTAAGATTTGTTACCTCTTCGATCAGCCTTCCGGTAGTTCCGGTTGCATATAAATTATGTTTACTCAAAATACCACGATATGCAATACAAAAATTCTGCATGAGGGTTTTTTTTGAATCATGTGCAATCAGTCCAATATTCATATCATATCAACTCCTTATTGGTATTTTTTCGGTTGTAATCCAATATTCAGTACAAACCCTATTCCCATATACAAACTAACAAGGGATGTTAATCCATAACTTACAAAGGGTAAAGGAACTCCTGTATTCGGAAGCATATTTGTTGCAACGCCGATATTAATAAAGCTCTGAAAACCAATCAGCCCTCCGATTCCGCAGCATATCACCCTCCCGGCCATATCCTGCGATCGAATTCCTATCAATATACATTGTATCACAATCAATAGTAATAAAGCAATAATTATACAACTTCCGACGAAACCAAGTTCCTCCCCTACGATTGCAAATATAAAGTCTGTCTGGGGCTCTAAAATAAAGTTTCCATTTTTTACAGATGTCGTTGTATTATTATTCAGCCCCTTTCCAGTCAGCTGTCCGGAACCAATCGCCATCTCCGAATTATTTTGCTGAAATGCAGCATCACTTGCGTATTTTTCCGGTTCCAGAAACGCAAGAATTCTCTCCTGCTGATAGTCCTTAAGAAACGGCTGGTTCGGCTGTACCGCAATGCTTAAAAATATAACAGCGGCAGGGATCAAAATCAAAA
>CALFCS010000065.1 GCA_937950565.1 uncultured Lachnospiraceae bacterium | reverse complement strand
TGTCCCGTATGGCGGTTCAGAGCGGACTTGCAAAGCCGGTTGCAAGACCCAGGACGTCAGGAAACCATGAGAAGGACAAGGAGGACGGGATACAGAAATCTCAGAAGATACTTCTCACCTGGATGGCGGCAGACGAGGCGGTTTTCCGCCAGATCAGCCAGTTGATTGCACCGGAAGATTTTTCGGAAGGACTTTACCGGAAGGTGGCAAAGCTTCTATATAGCCAGTATGAAGAGAAGAAGCCGAATCCGGCCGCGATTATGAATCATTTTACAGACGAAGAAGAACACCGCGAGGTGGCCGGCCTTTTTCATACAAGAATCCGGGAGCTTTCTACAGCAAGGGAACAGGAGAAAGCTCTGAGGGAGACTGTGATTCGTGTGAAGAATCACAGCATAGATGAGAAGATAGCAAATCTGGAACCGGCAGATATTGCAGGACTTCAGAGGCTTATGGAGGAAAAAAGAAGGATGCAGAACCCGGCCGGACTGCATATTTCTATTAATTAAGGATAAAATATTATCAAGCAATGAGAGGATGGACACTACATGGAAGAGAACATAGTGAAATTTGAAGAGAAGCTGAAAGAATTGATGTCAATCGGAAAGAAGAAGAAGAGTATTCTGGAGATACAGGAAATCAATGATTTTTTTGCCGACATGGAGCTGAATCCTGAACAGATGGAGAAGGTCTTCGAATATCTGGAAGCCAATAATATTGATGTACTTCGAATCAGTGGAGAGGAAGACGATCTGGATGTGGATGATGCCGACATCATTTTATCAGAAGAAGATGATGTAGACGTAGAAAAAATTGATTTGTCTGTACCGGATGGAATCAGTATTGAAGATCCGGTGCGCATGTATCTGAAAGAAATTGGAAAAGTGTCACTGCTCACTGCGGAGGAAGAAGTAGAACTTGCAAAGCGTATGGCAGACGGAGATGAAGAAGCGAAGAAACGTCTGGCAGAGGCTAATTTGCGATTAGTTGTCAGTATAGCAAAACGTTATGTAGGACGTGGCATGCTGTTCCTTGATTTGATCCAGGAAGGAAACCTGGGACTGATTAAGGCAGTTGAAAAATTTGATTATCATAAAGGATTTAAATTCAGTACTTATGCAACCTGGTGGATCAGGCAGGCAATTACGAGGGCTATTGCGGATCAGGCGAGGACCATTCGTATTCCGGTGCATATGGTAGAGACAATTAACAAGTTAATCCGTGTGTCCAGGCAGCTTTTGCAGGAGCTGGGACGAGAGCCTACGCCGGAGGAGATTGCAGAAGAGTTGGACATGCCTGTAGAACGAGTGCGTGAGATTCTTAAGATTTCTCAGGAGCCTGTGTCACTGGAGACACCGATTGGAGAAGAAGAGGACAGTCATCTTGGTGATTTCATTCAGGATGATAATGTTCCGGTACCGGCAGAGGCTGCAGCGCAGACATTGTTGAAGGAGCAGCTGGATGAGGTGCTGGATACTCTGACAGAGAGAGAACAGAAAGTGTTAAGACTTCGTTTTGGCATGAATGATGGCCGCGCGCGTACACTGGAAGAGGTAGGAAAAGAATTTGACGTTACCCGTGAACGTATCCGTCAGATTGAAGCGAAAGCACTTAGAAAGCTGCGTCATCCAAGCCGCAGCAGAAAATTAAGAGATTATCTGGATTAAGGAAGAGGCGCCTATGGAACTATCAAAAAGACTGGCTGCGGTTGCGGGTCTTGTGACAGAGGGCGCCTCTGTTGCGGATGTTGGAACCGACCATGGATATATACCGATTTATTTGACAGAAAGAGGAGTCGCATCAAAGGTCCTGGCGCTGGATGTGAATAAAGGACCGCTTGAGCGGGCAAGGATTCATATTGCCTCATGCGGACTGAATGAACAGATTGAGACAAGACTGTCTGATGGACTCAGGAACATTTCGCCTGGAGAGGCAGATACGATGATTGCCGCAGGAATGGGCGGCGGGCTTGTGATCAAGATTCTGGAAGAGGGCAAGGAGGTCGTACAGACATTATCTGAATTCATTCTTCAGCCGCAATCGGAGATAGACAGAGTTCGCCGGTATCTGAATGAGCATGGCATGTGCATTGCTGCTGAGGATATGGTGTGTGAAGACGGAAAGTATTATCCTGTAATGAAAGCCGTACATGGGAAGAGTGAGATTTATGAAGAATGGGAATATATGTACGGGAAAAAGATGCTCTTAGCGAAACATCCGGTACTTAAGGAGTATTTGATACGGGAGATGCGTATTAGCAGGGAAATATTGCAAAAACTGGAAGAACAGAAAAAGACGGACCGGACAGTGGAACGAATAGGGGAAATCAAACATAAACTGGAATGTGTAGGGAAAGCACTTTCCTGTTACGGGGAGGAAGAAGAAAGATGTTATGCAGAGAAGTCATAAAAATAATAGAAGAAACCTATCCGGCAGCAGCGGCTCTTGAGTGGGATAATGTAGGGCTTCTGGCCGGCAGACAGGAGAAAGAGGTAAAAAGTGTTTATGTGGCACTGGATGCGACAGATGAAGGGGTTGATGCGGCAATCGCAGGCGGCGCTGATCTGCTGGTGACGCACCATCCACTTATATTTGGCGGTCTGAAGCGCGTGACAGACGGAGATTTTATTGGAAAACGTATCGTGAAGCTTCTGCAGAATGATATTTCTTATTATGCTATGCATACGAATTATGATGTGGGAAGGATGGCAGAGCTTTCCTGTGAAAAGCTGAATCTTAAAAATGCGCAGGTTCTGGAAGTTACACAGGTGAGTGAAAATGGAACAGAAGAGGGAATTGGGAAGATTGCGGACGTTCCGCCTGTAAAATTAAAGGAACTGTGCGGACGGGTAAAAAAAGCATTTGATCTGGATACGGTAAAGATATTTGGAGACCCGGCAAAAGAGGTGAGGCGGATTGCCATCTGTCCGGGTTCCGGAAAGAGTGTGATTGGAGAAGCGCTGGCAAAGGGCGCAGATGTGCTGGTTACAGGAGATATCGGACATCACGAAGGAATTGATGCAGTCGCCCAGGGACTTGCAGTCATTGATGCCGGGCATTATGGAATCGAGCATATATTTATCAGAGACATGAAAGAATATCTGGAACAGCATATAGCAGGAATCCGGGTGCAGGCAGCAGCGATCAGTCATCCGTTTCTTGTTTTGTAGGGAGGAAAATATGGGAAAAGAAATGTATACCGTGCAGATAGAGGATGCCATCCGGCAGTATGAAGCAGGGACTACATACGGTGAAATTGCCCGGGATTACGAGCAGGAGTATGAGAATGATATTGTCCTTGTTCTCGTAGATAACAGGCTCCAGGAGCTGGGGAAAACCCTTCAAAGTGACTGTAGGCTCCGGTTTATAACAACGGCGGATGAAATCGGTCATAAGACTTACAAACGAAGTATGAGCTTGATGCTTGTAAAGGCAGTCTATGATGTGATGGAACACGAAAATGTGGATAAGGTGCGAATCCTTTATTCAGTAAGCCATGGATATTATTGTAAAATAGAAGGCTTTGTTGAGTTGAATCAGGAGTTTCTGGATCGTGTGGAGAAACGGATGTATGAAATGGTGGAGCAGGATATGCCGATTGACAAACGCAGTATCCATACAGACGATGCAATCGCACTTTTTAAAAAGCATGGAATGTATGATAAAGAACGGCTGTTTCGGTATAGAAGAGTGTCCAAAGTAAATATTTACAGTATGAATGAATTTGAGGACTACTATTATGGATATATGGTTCCGAGTGCACGATATTTGAAATATTTTAAATTGTATTTGTATGAGGAAGGATTTGTCATCCAGATGCCGGAACGGTCAGCGCCGGAGATTGTTCCGCCTTTCCATCCCCAGAACAAGTTGTTCCAGGTTCTCAGGGAATCTACCAGATGGGGAGATGCGCAGGGGATTGAGACCGTAGGTGATTTGAATGACTGCATTACAAAGGGGGATGTTCAGGAGCTTGTTCTTGTACAGGAGGCAATGCAGGAGAAGAGGATTGCGGAGATTGCAGGTATGATTGCCACAGACCCGGATATTAAATTCATCCTCATTGCAGGGCCGTCGTCATCTGGGAAAACGACGTTTTCCCACCGGCTTTCCATACAGCTTCGGGCAAATGGATTTGTGCCGCATCCGATTGCGGTAGATAATTATTTTGTGGAAAGGGAGCAGACGCCGAGAGATAAAGAGGGAAACTATGATTTTGAATGTCTTGGTGCAGTGGATGTAGAGCTTTTTAACCGCCAGATGCGTGAACTGATAGAAGGCAGGGAGGTGGTAATACCGACTTTTAACTTCCTGACCGGGCATAAAGAATTCAATAGCAGACCAAAACGGCTTGGAAACAATGATATTCTTGTTATAGAAGGAATTCACTGTCTGAATCCGGAGCTTACAAGGAGCCTTTCGGATGAAAATAAATTCCGTATTTATATCAGCGCCCTGACACAGCTGAATATTGATGAACATAACCGGATTCCGACGACAGATGGACGGCTGCTCAGGAGAATTGTAAGGGATGCACGTACCCGGGGCTCATCTGCTGCAAGGACGATTCGTATGTGGCCTTCCGTGAGACGTGGAGAAGAACAAAATATTTTCCCGTATCAAGAGGAAGCGGATGTAATGTTTAATTCAGCGCTTATTTATGAGCTGGCTGTGTTAAAGCCTTATGTGGAAGCGCAGCTGTTTGGGATTGACAGAGAGGCTCCGGAGCATACAGAAGCAAAACGGCTTTTAAAATTTTTGGATTATTTTGTGGGAATCGGAAGTGAAAATGTACCGATGAATTCCCTGCTTCGGGAATTTATTGGAGGCGGATGCTTTCACGTATAAAAAATCGCGTAATAAAGGGAAATATCCTTTTATTACGCGGTTCTTTTTATTTGTAAAAATGTTTCAGGCTTTCCATCTTTGACGACATGTTAATCATAATCTGGTCAAGGATTGTTACGGCAGCCATGGATTCTATTACGACAACCGCTCTTGGCACGATAATCGGATCGTGGCGTCCGGTAATGGAAAGGGATGTGTTCTCTCCGGTATTTGTAACGGTATCCTGCGCTCTGGCAATGGACGGGGTTGGCTTTATGGCTGTCCGTATAAGAATCGCACTTCCGTCGCTGATGCCTCCTAAGATGCCGCCGGAGTGGTTTGTCTTTTTGAGGATTTTCCCGTTTTCCTGGAAAAAGGCATCGTTATTGGTACTTCCAACTGACTTGGCTGTGGCAAATCCGTCGCCGATTTCTACTCCTTTTACAGCGCCGACGGACATCATTGCTTTTGCGAGAGAGGCATCAAGCTTGTCAAAGACTGGTTCACCGATTCCAGCAGGCATTCCGGTAATCGCACATTCGATTACACCGCCGGAGGAATCCTTGTCTGCCATGCATTTTTCCAGATAGGAGGAAGCTCTCTCTGCATAAGAATTATTAGGCATATAAAGTACATTGTCCGCAATCTCATCATAATGGTATTCAGAGGAAGGAATACAGATATCACCGATGGATTTCGTGTATGCCATAATTTCGATTCCCAGTTCTTTCAGCGCTTTTGCGGCTATGGCGCCGGCAGCTACCCGTCCGATTGTTTCCCGGCCGGAGGAACGCCCGCCGCCGCGGTAATCACGGAACCCGTATTTGGCATCGAAGGTATAGTCTGCATGGCCGGGACGATAACAGTCCTTTATTCTTCCGTAGTCACGGGAGCGCTGGTCTTCGTTGCGGATAAGAATGGAAATAGGGGTGCCGGTGGTACGGCCTTCAAATATGCCGGATAAGATTTCAGCCTTGTCCCCTTCCATTCGTTTTGTTGTGAATTTGCTCTGACCGGGTTTACGCCGGTCCAGATAGCTCTGGATATCAGATTCATCTAAAGGAAGTCCTGCCGGACAGCCGTCAACCACAACACCGATTGCTGCGCCGTGGGATTCTCCCCATGTTGTTATTGTAAATAAAGTTCCATATGTAGATCCTGCCATATTAAGTCTCCTTTAATTAATTTCTAAAAAATGTCTGGAATAAACAAATCCTGTTAATGATTTTATTATATAAGAATGAAGAGAAACCTGCAATCAGAAATTCTTTAACGAATCTTAACGAAATCTTCATGAATTTGGCGAATTAATACTGTACTTTTAAGAGGGTGCATATTATAATAAATAGCGTGAAAGAAAGAGTGAGGAGTATATTAAATGGGTAATAAGGATAAAAGTGCAGAAGAAATCATTGAGGAAACAATGAAGGAACTCTATAGTGATATAGAGAAGGGAAAGTCCGGAAGTAAAACCAAAAAAGAAATATCAGAAAAAGATGTTTTTCATATTCCGGATGATTTTGAGATAGATTATGTGGATTTAGATGACGAAGGGGAATCGATAGAATTTGACGAATCTGAAGAGGAAGATTTCGGGGAGGAGTTTGAAGACGAATCTGAAGAGGAAGATTTTGACGAAGACTTCGAGGAAGATTCTGAGGAAGATTTTGATGAGGACTATGAGGAAGAACCTATACGAAAAAAGAGAAAAAAGGGAAAGGGCAAAAAGATTGCGGCAATTACGGCAGGGAGTATGATAGGAATCATTGCGGTCGCATATATCGGCCTTGCTATTTATTTCGGAAGCCATTTTATTTTCAATACATCTGTAAATGGAAGAGATGTGTCAATGAAAAGTGCGGCGCAGGCGGAAGAAGAGATGAAGCAGCAGGTTAGTGATTATGTACTCAACATCGAAGAGTCTGATGGTGATGTCCAGCAGATTAAAGGCTCTGATATTTCCCTGGAATATGCTGCGGGAACAGATATTGAGGAGCTGATTAAGGCGCAGGATAACTTCCTGTGGGTGAAGGCTTTGTGGGATAAGCCGGAGATTGAAGCTCCTGTTGGTGTGAAGTATGATGAAAATGCGCTTGTAGGGCAGATAAATAGTCTGCCTTGTCTGGTGGCAGAGAATCAGACGGCATCTGTGGATGCACATCCGGAATTTCAGAATACGGAGTTTGTCGTAGCGCCGGAGGTAATTGGAACCCAGATTGATACGGAAAAATTTACGAGTGCGGTAAAGAAGGCAATTGATGGATTTCAGCCATCCTTGAAGCTTGCCGATATGGACTGCTACCTGCTTCCGAGATTTGTTCAGGATTCCCAGGAAGTCATCGCGGCGAAGGATGCTATGAATGCATATCTCGGCGCAAGCATTACTTATGATTTTAATCCAAACACAGAAGTTGTAGATGCCTCTGTTATTTCTCAATGGGTCACCTGTGATGAGAATATGAGCGTAGGATTTAATACAGAGGCTGTGAAAGCTTATATTGCTACACTTGCTGAAAAATATAATACAAGAGGAAAACCGCGTCAGTTTACAACTGCAAATGGAAATACGGTTACTGTGGAAGGCGGAAAATTTGGATGGAAGATTGACCAGGAAGCCGAATATGCGGCGCTCACTGCCAACATTCAGAATGGAGAGACTGTGACGAGGGAGCCGGCCTATGCAAGCCGGGGAGTCAGCCACGGAAGCACAGATATCGGAACGACTTATGCAGAGGTTGATCTGACAAATCAGCATATGTGGTTCATACAGAATGGCCAGGTTGTTATGGATGCTCCGGTTGTAACCGGTAATCCGAATAAAGGAAATGCAACGCCGCAGGGAACTTATACATTGACTTATAAGACAAGAAACGCAACCCTGCGCGGGGAGAGACGTCCGGATGGTTCTTATTCTTATGAGACTCCGGTTGCATACTGGATGCCGTTTAACGGAGGCATCGGATTCCATGATGCTACATGGCAGTCATCTTTCGGCGGTACCAGATATAAGAGCCATGGTTCACATGGATGTGTGAATATGCCGAAGGATAAAGCAAAGCAGCTGTATGAGCTGATTCCGGATAAGTGTCCGGTTATATGCCATTATTAGAAAATGTCAAATGAATAAGAGGAAAAGATCATGTATGAATTATTAAAAAAAGATGGTCTTGCCAAAAGAGGAAGATTGCACACAGTACATGGGGTCATTGAGACCCCTGTATTTATGAATGTAGGAACAGCGGCAGCAATCAAAGGAGCGGTTTCTACCATGGATTTGCAGGAAATCGGAACACAGGTGGAACTTTCGAATACCTATCATCTTCATGTCCGTCCCGGGGATGAGGTAGTAAAAAAACTGGGAGGCATCCATAAGTTTATGGTATGGGACAAACCGGTTCTTACGGATTCGGGAGGTTTTCAGGTCTTTTCTCTGGCAGGACTTCGAAGGATTAAAGAAGAGGGAGTTTATTTTCATTCCCATATTGATGGAAGAAAGATTTTTATGGGACCGGAGGAGAGCATGCAGATCCAGTCGAATCTGGCATCTACAATAGCTATGGCATTTGACGAATG
>CALFCS010000064.1 GCA_937950565.1 uncultured Lachnospiraceae bacterium | reverse complement strand
TATATAGCGGCAAGCCCGCGGAAATCCTGCCCAGAATCGGAATACGCTGCGTCGGCGCATAAGAGATCGCATCGGAGGGGAGCTGTTCTTCTACCAGATCAGCTTTTGACACTCCGAAATAATTGGACATCGCTTCTATTTTATCAATTCGGGGATATGTTTTTGCATTTACCCAATCGGAAAATGTAGGGGCTTTAAAACCGAGAGCAGTACATACATCTGTTGCGTTTACTTGATTCAAAGCCATTAGGCGCTTAATATTCTTCGCCATAGTTTCTTTGTTTCCTAGACTCATGATATCACCTCTCTTGCTTGTATTATACGGCAAAACCGAAAATATTTCAAGAAAAACCGAAAAAAATCCGGAAAAACTATTGACATTTCGGTTAAACCGAATTATACTAGGCTTGCGTTCGGGAGGTGAGAACAATGAACAGACCAGAAGGAATGCGGCTTACACTTAAGACTGCCAGAGAATTATGCGGCTTAAATCAGGAAGAAGCGGCAAAAATTCTTAATATTACGGCTGATACGCTGAGAAATTACGAAAAAGGTAAATCGTATCCAGACGTTCCGATGCTTCGTAAGATTGAACAGCTGTATCATGTAAGCTATTCTCAAATTATTTTTTTGCCTATGGATTTCGGTTAAACCGAAAATAAAGAAAGGAGACACTACTATGACGCATATTGTTTTAGCTGCAAGCATTGCTGCAAACATCTACCTCGCAATCAGATGTTTGATTTTGAAAAAAGGCGCAGAAGGCTTGGTTATCTACATGAAGAAGAAAGGATACACTCCGCCGAGCAAGAAAGAGACGGCAGAGTGCATCCGAGAAGCGTTTACAAACCGAACTGAGCTTTAATCAATTCGGTGATTACGTTGGAAGCAATTTCTACAAGCGCATCAAGTGATTTGCTTCCGACTTTTCCGGCAATGGATTTAACCCCAGTCCAAGTACTATCTTTCCGAATGTTGGCGAGAAAGTTGTGTGCCTTCGGGGACAAATCATCTAATCTCCAATCTATTTGGAAAGATTCAAATCCTACAAAGAATCCAGATAAATTGCACTGGCGTAAATGATATTCGAGTTCAGTTACCGTGTACTTTTCGAGGCGCGGATAAGCATCACGAAAATGTGCATTTGTGAGGAATGTGAGACCGTCATTTTCTACAGATTCCTCTATGGACAACAATATATCTCTCACGCAATCAGGATTCAACTTCATAACAATCACCTCCTTTCGCGTTTATTGTAACATGCAGGGAGGGAACGGACAAGAAAGGAGACTAACGTAATGCCACAGATTTATGATGGAATGGGAAAGTATACCACTTGCATTTCGGACAGAGATGTCGTTCGTATTGCCGAAAAAGCTGTGGAAATGATTGTAAACAGCTTGAACGAAACAGCACGCACTTCAAACATGGTGAAGCACGTGCTGAAAACGGCTGAGGATATGGCTGGCAGTTTGCCGGTTACATGTGCTTCTCACACAGATCCTGAAGAGCATACGAAATGATTTTAAGTTCCTTATTCGTTGTTGAAGCGCGAATTATTGCAGAATCCCCAGAGGCGGCCATGTTTAGAGTTACATCTTCGGTATACAATCTAGCATCTGATTTGTATTCGATGTGATACTTAATATTGCTCATATTTGAACGAGAGGGATGAAATGATGCCTTGAAAGATTGCCCCGGCGCAATAAAAGTATTTTCAATGTGCTCAAATGGTCGTGGCATTCCTTCCGAAACAAAGGCTGACAAATCTTTATCTGCTTCAAATTTCGTAATGATAGCACCGCTAATTCCAAAGTTTTTAATGATGATGTAATATAAAACATCTTGGAAATATGTACAGTCGCTATAAATTGTAATATATGGGCGCGTGCTTCCCTCAATCATTTTTTGATTTTGTCTGAGGGTGCATACTGCAATGACAATCGAAGTAATACCGACAAACGCAGAAACACAAGTTGCTACGCAAGTAATTATAGTAGTCCAATCCATAAAAAATCACCTCCTTCCTGCGCTTATTGTAGCACATGGAAGGGGACCCGACAAAGAAAGGAGACCAAATGAACGAGATCATCAACATCAACTACAGCAGCGACCGCCCGACAGTAC
>CALFCS010000063.1 GCA_937950565.1 uncultured Lachnospiraceae bacterium | reverse complement strand
AAATATAAACAGGATGAAAATATCATTATCGGAAACGTTGCATTATATGGAGCGACCAGCGGAAAAGCATTTATTAATGGTGTTGCCGGTGAACGGTTTGCCGTACGTAATTCCGGTGCAACAGCAGTTGTAGAAGGAGTTGGCGACCATGGGTGTGAATATATGACTGGTGGGCGAGTGGCAGTACTGGGCAAGGTTGGAAAGAACTTTGCGGCAGGTATGAGCGGTGGCGTAGCCTATGTCCTGGATATGGAGAGCGACTTATATCTGGACGTAAATAAGCAACTTGTTAATATCGAGCGTGTAAGTTCCAAATTCGAAGTGAACGAACTTAAGAATATGATTGAAGAGCATGTTGCTTATACAAATTCTGAAATCGGAAAGAAAATCCTTGATAATTTCACAGAATATCTTCCGAAATTTAAGAAGATCATTCCAAAGGATTACGAGCGTATGCTTACGACAATTCTTCAGCTGGAGGAACAGGGAATGAATAGTGAGCAGGCAAAAACCGAAGCATTTTATGCAATCAAGGAAGGAAGATAGGAGGCGGTAAATATGGGAAAAGCAACAGGATTTATGGATTATGAAAGACAGGATAAAGAGGCCCAGTCTCCGAAAATGAGATTAAAACATTTTCAGGAGTTTCATACGCCTCTTTCAAAAGAAGAGCAGGAGATACAAGGTGCAAGGTGTATGGCATGCGGGGTGCCGTTCTGTCAGTCGGGACAGATGATCATGGGCATGGCAAGCGGATGTCCGCTTCATAACCTGGTGCCGGAATGGAATGATCTGATTTATCACGGCAATTGGGAAGAGGCATATTACAGGCTGAAGAAAACAAATAATTTTCCTGAATTTACTTCCCGTGTATGCCCGGCTCTTTGTGAAGCAGCCTGTACCTGTGGGCTGAATGGAGATGCGGTATCGGTAAAAGCCAACGAATACGGAATTATAGAAAATGCGTACGAGATGGGATATGCGGCGGCAAAACCAGTAAAGGTCCGCACTGGTAAAAAGGTAGCGGTTGTCGGTTCGGGTCCATCAGGACTTGCGGCGGCAGATTTATTAAACCGCAGGGGGCACAGCGTGACTGTGTTTGAGCGGGAAGATAAACCAGGCGGGCTGCTCCGTTATGGAATCCCGAATATGAAGCTGGAAAAGCAGATTATCGACCGTAAGATTGCGGTAATGGAAGAAGAAGGCATTACATTTGTCATGAACTGTAATGTTGGAAAAGATAAGAAAGCAGCGGAGCTTTTGAAAACATTTGACCGCGTGATACTTTGCTGCGGCGCTTCCAATCCGAGAGATATCAAAGCGCCTGGAAGAGATGCGAAGGGGATTTATTTTGCGGTGGATTTCCTGAAGTCAACAACGAAAGCGCTTTGGAGTCATAATATGAAGCTTGTGGACGGCGCTTATATATCGGCGAAGGATAAGCATGTTATTGTAATCGGCGGAGGTGATACCGGAAATGACTGTGTGGGGACTTCCATGCGTCATGGAGCAAAGTCCGTGCTTCAGATAGAAATGATGCCAAAGAGTCCGGATACACGCGCAGAGAATAACCCGTGGCCGGAGTGGCCGAGAATCTGTAAGACAGATTACGGCCAGCAGGAAGCGGCGGCAGTATTTGGGAAGGACCCGCGTGTATATGAAACGACAGTAAAAGAATTTGTGAAAGATAAAAATGGAAATATCTGTAAAGCAGTTCTTATAAAGCTTGCGCCAAAGAAAGATGAAAAAAGCGGCCGTATGATGATGGCAGAAATACCGGGGAGCGAATATACGGTTCCGGCAGATTTGGTCCTGATCGCAGCAGGCTTTCTGGGGAGTGAAGAATATGTGGCGAAGGCATTTCAGGTAGAAAGAAATGCAAGGACGAATGTGGCGACCCTGGAGGGAAAGTATCAGACGAGCGCTGACAGAGTGTTTACCGCGGGGGATATGCACAGAGGCCAGTCACTTGTTGTGTGGGCGATCCGCGAGGGTCGGGAAGCGGCACGGGAAGTAGATATCAGCCTGATGGGTTATACAAACCTAAACGTCCAATAAGGGATGAGAGTGCGGCGGTCTGCAGTTTACAGCTTCTCCGGCCTGAACCTTTGCGCCTTTGGGCACTGCCCTGTCTGCCTCTGAGAGCGTCTGTGCGGCTGTACTGCCCATGGCGTGGCGATTGATTTTTTTGTTTTTTCTCCGCCGCTTATTGACCGTTGCTTTAGCAAACTCGCAGTCATCATGCGCCGTAGCACCAAAGGAGCTGTCTTCTGCCATTTGAGACATCTGTTACAGACACTCGAAACAAATGGTCAGAGATGAACTGTGGTTTGTCTCGCTGTTTGAGCTTTGCGAGTTTGAGACAAACCACAGCTATAAAACATCTCTGGCCTTGTTTCGTAAGTGTCTGTTAAGATTGTCGATTGGCAGAATACAGCTCCTTTGGCGCTACGGCGCATGATGACGCTCAGACATTGCACAGCAACGGTCGCTATGCTCGAAAAAACTGCAAAAATCTACAACGCTACGCCATGGGCAGTACAGCTGCACAGACGCTCTCAGAGGCGGACAGGGCAGTAGCCGAAGGCGCAGAGCCGGCCAGAAAAGGCTATAAACTGCAGGTTCCCGCCTTCTAATGCCCATATTTGTTACGAAATTATTAAATAATGTTGCAAAATTGTATGGGTTCATGTATAATGGATTTCAGTTACAGGTTAACTATGTGAAATTGAAAAGGAAGTTGAATATGAGAAAATTTGTCAAGAGACTGTTTGCGGTGGGGATTGCCAGTACATTGATTGTGACACCGGTAATGGCGGCTCCATCGTCTGAGGAACTGAAAAACTCTGTGAATCAGCTCCAGAACTCTGCAAATGAACTTCAGAAGGATAAACAAGAGAAGCAGAATGAGGCGAATGCACTGCAGACGCAGTTGACACAGATTATAGCAGAGATTAACCGGCTGGAAGAAGACCTGGTTGAAAAAGGTACACAGATTATTGAGACGGAAGAAGATTTGAAGGAAGCTGAAGAGCTGGAAAAGAAACAGTATAAGGATATGAAGCTCCGGATTAAATATATGTATGAAGAAGGAAATTCCAGTGTGTTTGAGACGCTGGTAGCTTCTGAAAATTTTTCGGATCTTATGAATAAGGCGGAATATGTTCAGAATGTACATACATATGACCGGACGAAACTGAAAGAATATGTTGCGACGAAAGAAAGAGTGGCGCAGTTAAAGAAGTCTCTGGAAGAAGAGCAGGCGGCTATGGAAGTGCAGCAGGCAGAATATGAGAAGCAGGAAGATAGTTATAATGAACTTCTGGCTTCCAAACAGGCGGAGATTGCAAGTCTTGATACGCAGATATCAGAGACAATCGCGGCAGCAGCGGCGGCAGCGGAAGCGCAGCGTCAGGCGGAGGAAGAGGAACGCCGGCAGGCGGCAGCGGCAGCAGCAGCGGCGCCAGCCACTGCCAGGAAGTTACGACGAGAAATCA
>CALFCS010000062.1 GCA_937950565.1 uncultured Lachnospiraceae bacterium | reverse complement strand
TTTAAGATGCGGATGAGCATCTTAAACCCAGCGACTACAGAGCAGATGGGATAGGATAGGTTTTATTTTTTCATCTGTACCAAATCTACAGATTAAAATTTGTCGTATAGACCAAAGAAGAAGATGAAGAGGACAATGAGCGGAAGTATATAAGAGATATATCCTCTCATCCAGTTTTGTATTTTCAGACCTTTTCCGGTATTGGCTTCTGTAGTGAAGTTCTTCCAGCCCCAGCCGTATCTGCTTGTACAGAATAAAAGATATACAAGAGAACCGAGAGGTAAGAACAGATTACTTACTAAGAAGTCTTCAAAATCAAGCACAGCACCGCCAAATACTGCAAAGATATCACTGCTCCATAAGTTATATCCAAGGACACATGGAACAGAAAGCAGAATGATGGCAATTGCATTGATAAAGCTGGATTTCTTTCTACTCCATCCGGTTAATTCCATACCGCAGGAAATGATATTCTCAAATACGGCAAGAATAGTAGAAAAAGCGGCAAAGGACATAAATATGAAGAATAAACTTCCCCATAATTTACCCATAGGAATATGATTAAAAATATTCGGCAGAGTAATGAAGATAAGTCCAGGGCCGGAAGTCTGGTCTACATGGAATGTAAAGCAGGCCGGGAAAATGATGAGTCCGGATGTAATAGCTACAAAAGTGTCTAATAAAGCGATATTTAAAGATTCTCCGAGCAGGGAGCGTTCTTTCCCAATATAACTTCCGAAAATAGACATAGCGCCAATACCGAGACTTAAAGTAAAGAATGCCTGATTCATCGCTCCGGTAATTGTTTTGATGATTCCGATTTCTTTCATTCGTTCAAAGTCAGGAATTAAATAAAAGCTTAATCCTTCTTTGGCACCATCCATAAAAAAGCTGTTAATGGCAAGAATGACCATAATAAATAAAAGAGAGATCATCATTACCTTTGTTACCTTTTCAAGACCGTTTTGTAATCCGATGGAGCAGACTAAGATACCTGCGATAACAATAATGACCATCCAAAAGCCCATAACCTGCGGCTGGCTGAGCATGGTATTAAATTGTGAAGCTACAGCATCGGAATCCAAACCTGTAAACTTTCCTGTTGCAGTCAGATAGAAGTAATGAAGCATCCATCCAGCAACTGTTGTGTAAAACATCATTAATAAATAGCAGCCGATTAGTGTAATGTAACCATGAATATGCCACTTCTGTCCCGGCTTTTCCAAAGCATAGTAAGCTTTTACCGGGCTTTTTTGACTGGCTCTTCCAACTGCAAATTCCATTGTCATAATAGGAAGTCCGAGAATTAACAGGAAAAGAAGGTAGAATAACACGAAAGCGCCACCGCCTCCCTGACCTGCCATATAAGGGAACTTCCATACATTTCCTATTCCGATAGCACAACCAGCAGAAATAAGAATAAATCCAAGACGAGAACCTAACCTTTCTCTTTCCTTCATAAGTACCTCCCTTATAAAATAATGTATTCTCGAAATCTTCTCACAAAATCAAGCACAAAAAGATTCCGAGAGTACATAATAGTGTATAAATACCTCGGAAATTATATAGTTTTACCAGAAAAATGTCAAGGATACCTTTTCTTGATTTTGTGGGATTCTCTGATATAATGAAGTTAAGGTCAAAATGTATTTTACCCCTAACATCAATTATAATTAAAAATAACAATGTACTCAAAATGATTTTGAAAGAATAGAGTGAGGGAGAAAAAATGACAGTAAAAGAATGTTATGAACAGATGGGCTCAGATTATGAAGGTGTTCTGGGAAGATTAGGAAGCGAGGCTATAGTTAAGCGTTTCGCATTAAAATTTTTACAGGATCCAAGTTTTGCTCAGTTAAAAGAAAGTCTTGCTAAGAATGATGGAGAAGAGGCATTTCGTGCAGCACATACATTAAAAGGTGTGTGTCTGAATCTGGGATTTGATGAACTTTTTGAAGTGAGTGCGGAACTTACAGAAAAGTTAAGAGAAAAAGAAACTGCAGGCAGTGAAGAGTTATTTTAGAAGGTATCAGAAAAGTATCAGAAAACAGTGATGGCAATCCAGGGCTTGGAATAGATTGTAGATTTGTAGATTGTACGTTATTTAGAAAAGATGAACCCCTGAAAAGTATAGAAGAGGAAACAGAATTGTTTCAGGCTTCTATACTTTTCAGGGGTTTTATCTGTGGTGAAAAGAGAGAAGATTACGCGGTCTTTGCTCCGGCTTTTCTGCGTACCCATCCCATAAAGCGGGCAAACTCTCTTTTGTTTGTAAATATTTCTTCATAACAATTCAGTATTTCTGAAACCATCTGCCGCATATAGGCCGTATCATTCTCATTGCACATTTCCTGGGAAAGATAGTTATCGTGTAATTCCTGAATTCTGTTCTTTAACTGTGAAGAAGAATCAAGTTTCTTACAGATTGGCATGGACATCTGCTCTAAAGCACCGTCTCTCATCCATCTAGTCATCTTCTTCTCGTAAGCGTAATGTTCGGGAATGGTTCCTTCAAAAACTGTATTGTGTGGATAAGTAAAATAATCTTCTACATAATGCAGGACCCAGCCAAGTTTTAAATAAGAAAAACAACCGCCCCGGCCTTTCTCTTCTAAAACTTCCATGTGATTTATTATTTTATCAAAAGTCGCCTCCCACGTATGTCCTTCCAAATAGGTGTATACAAATAAATCCGGTAATATACTACCAAGCAACAAAGCTGCTTTATGAGTTTTGTGCATATTCCCTGTTAATGACTTTGTCACAACTAAATGTCCTATTTTATCCATTAATTTAATTTCTCCTTTTAAAAACAGAATGTCCTTTCGGAATGTTTTCGTGCCTGACGTTGTGAGTACATCATATAATTTGATATACTTTTGTTATTATACACTTTCTTTCTGTCTTGTTGGTCGAATTCACCTAATCGTAAGAAATACTTAAAGATTGTGAATTGTTAACTCAAATATGCCGAAATGCGTTGACAATTAAAATTTGCCATGCTACATTTAATGATGTTAGGGGCAAATACCTTTTGACCCTAACATCATTAAATGACAGAAAGTTAAAACAGAAGTGTTTGGTTATATACATTTTCGGAAAGGATTTTACTATGAGTTCAATGATAACTGCGGATACAATACGAAAAATATTATCGGATAATATAAATAAAGAATATTCATTTTCCAGAGAAGAAGCGATTGCAATTATGAATCTTCCGGAAGAGGATATGCCTTTCCTTATGGAAATGGCAGGAAGTTTACGTAAAAAATATAAGGGGAATCATGTGAGTATTCATCTGCTCACGAATGCCCGAAGTGGAAACTGTTCTCAAAACTGTGCTTATTGTGCACAATCCTGTCGTTCGAAAGCAGATATTGAAAAATACAAATGGGTTGATGATGAAAAGTTATACAGTGATAATGCTTTTGTACATGACAATCATCTTTCAAGACATTGCATCGGTCTTAGTGGAATGAAGTTTACGGATGAAGATATCGAAGAACTTGCTGAAAAAATTCGTGTTATGAAAGCAGACGGAACACATCTTTGCTGTTCCATTGGTTTTCTTACGGAAAAACAGGCATTAATATTAAAAGAAGCCGGATTAGACCGTATCAATCACAATCTTAACAGCAGCCGGTCTTACTACCATAATATATGTACAACTCACACTTACGAACAACGTGTAAATAATATACATATGCTTCAGCGCCTCGGTTTTGAAATTTGCAGTGGAGGGATTATCGGTATGGGAGAAAGTAAAGAAGATATCGTAGATATGCTCCTCGATCTTCGTGAGATTCAACCGGAAGCACTTCCGATTAACTTCCTGCTTCCGATACCGGGAACTCCACTGGAACATGCAGACACTACAGTACTCACCCCGTCTTACTGCATGAAAGTTTTATGTCTTGCCCGCTTGTTAGTTCCTCAATCAGATATCCGTTGTGCGGCTGGAAGAGAAGTTTATTTTAAAGGACGAGAGAAAGAATTACTCAGTGTTGTAGATTCTATTTTTGCCTCTGGTTATCTGACAGCAGATGGACAGGGAATCTCAGATACGATAAAAACAATTACGGATGCAGGATTTGTATATGAAATAGAATCTGATTGATTTCTGGCAATATAGACAATTTAATAGAAGAAGATAGCAAAAAAGCTCTGGATTTTAGTTATATTTAAAAAATTCAGAGCTTTTTTGTATAAATGATGAAAAATGCAGGGAATAACTTTAAAAATTTATTTTATGTTCTGAAAATGAAATAAAAATTAGGAAATGCCTTGACAAAATGAAGGAAAAGGTCTATAAAGCTTCATGTATACAAAAGGTATACATAAGGAAGGAGAGGACTTAGAAATGAATACATTAGTAATTGTTTTAATTGCGGCGGTTTTATTAACAGCGGCATATGTATTTTATGGCAGGTGGCTTTCTAAAAAATGGGGAATTGATCCAAAGGCGGAAACACCAGCACATAAATTTGAAGATGGACAGGATTATGTTCCGACCGATGGCTGGACAGTATTTAGTCATCAGTTTTCTTCTATTGCGGGAGCAGGACCTGTAACCGGAGCGATTCAGGCAGCAGTATTTGGATGGCTCCCCGTACTCTTATGGGTATTAATCGGAGGTAT
>CALFCS010000061.1 GCA_937950565.1 uncultured Lachnospiraceae bacterium | reverse complement strand
ATGGGAATTGCCCAGGCAACGGTGGGAAAGGCCGGATTTATTACTGCTTTCTATATTGTGATTGTACCTGTTCTGGGAATCTTTCTTAGAAAGAAGATTGGCTGGAAGGTCTGGATAGCGGTTGTTCTGGCGCTTGTAGGACTTTATTGTCTGTGTATTACAGAAACATTTACAATTGGAAAAGGTGACGGATATATTTTCTTGTGTGCGTTGGTATTTTCTCTTCATATCCTGGTCGTTGACTATTTTTCTCCGAAAGTGGATGGGGTGAAAATGTCCTGTATTCAGTTTTTTGTATGTGGTTTTGCGTCGGTACCGTTTATGTTTGCGCTTGAAACCCCGCAGATTAGCGCAGTTGTCGATGGAATCATTCCGATTCTGTACGCAGGTGTGTTGTCGTGTGGAGTGGCGTATACCCTTCAGATTGTTGGGCAGAAGGATATGAATCCGGCGATTGCATCATTGATCATGAGTCTGGAATCGTGTTTTTCCGTCCTTGCCGGATGGGTTGTGCTGGGTGAACGGTTATCAATGAAAGAATCTGTAGGTTGTATATTGATGTTTGCGGCAATTATATTGGCGCAGCTTCCGGAAAAGAAAGGGGGTCTACAGAAATGAGATTTGTAATTCAGAGAGTTTTGGAAAGTGAAGTAAAAGTAGAAGGGAAAAGTCTGGGGAAAATCGGGAGAGGTTTTCTTGTCCTGATTGGCGTGTCCGATTCAGATACAAAAGAGATTGCGGATAAAATGATAAGAAAGATGCTGGGACTTCGTATTTTTGAAGATGAGCAGGGAAAGACGAACCTGTCTCTTGCACAGGTAAATGGAGAGCTTCTTCTGGTTTCCCAGTTTACTTTGTATGCAAATTGTAAAAAGGGAAACCGTCCGAGCTTTATCGAGGCGGGAGCGCCGGATATGGCTTCTGATATGTATGAGTATATTATCCGTAAATGTAAAGAACAGGGAGCAGTTGTTGAACGGGGAGAGTTTGGAGCTGATATGAAGGTAAGTCTTATAAATGATGGGCCGTTTACAATTGTTCTGGATTCGGATGTCTTGTAGAGGAGATGAATGCCGCGAAGAGACTGCGCATTTCCCGGCTGGACTGGTACATACATTCCGGATGCCACTGCACGCCAATGCAAAAGGGGTGAAAGGAAGCTTCCAGAGCTTCAATCACTCCGTCTGCTGTTGTTCCGGCAATTTCAAGTTGTTTTCCGACTGTTTTAATACATTGGTGATGAAAACTGTTTGTTTCTAAGTGATTTCCACATATTTTGCATAGCATACTATCTTGTTTGAAAGAGATTTTGTGAGAGGGTTCACTCCGCTCCGATGAAATCTGCATGTGGTTCTGCCAGGAGCCGGGGCGAAGGCTGATATCCTGCCAGATGCTGCCGCCCAGTGCGACATTTAATATTTGCATTCCCCGGCATATGGCGAGTATTGGAAAGGAGCCGGAAAGAATCTTTCTCATTAGGTTCAGGTGAAAGGAATCGGTAGAAATATTTGTATGTCCCTGATTGGTTTTTAAGTCTTCTCCAAAGAGAAGCGGGCATATATCATCACCGCCGCAAAAGAGGAATCCCTGACAGATAGAAAGATAATAAGAAAATAAAGAGCTATCTGTAATCTGCGGGATAATAATGGGAGCAGCTCCTGCAGATTCGATTGCTTCGATATAAGGCTGGGATACAAATTGACGGTTATTTTCGATACCGCAGATGATAATACCGATGACTGGATACATAGGTTCCTCCTTATTCGGAATATAGTATTGATAGGATAAAGTATGAACAGGAGAGTGAAAATATGAATCTGGTCGATATGCATTGTGATACCTTGTGGCAGCTTCTTGATTTGAAAGGAGAAGGAAACCTTTATGAGAATGGCTGTGCAGTCAATATTCCGGGCATGAGAGAAGCGGGAACGCTCGCACAGTTTTTTGCCTGCTTTACAGATGCGGGAGAATATAAGGAAAATGATGGATATGAAAAATGCTATATGCATGTGCAGGAAATGATTGCATTTATGGAAAAGCAGTGTCAGCTTTTTCCAAAAGATATAGCCCGTGCATATTCCTATGATGATATTGTGAAGAATCAGGCGGAGGGTAAGATTTCTGCTGTACTGACTATAGAAGAGGGCGGAATCTTGAATCATAAGCTCGAACGGTTAGAGGAATTGTATCGGAAGGGTATCCGTCTTATGACGCTGATGTGGAATCATGAGAATTGTCTTGGGTATCCGAACAGCCGGGAGCGGTCTGTGATGGGAAAGGGACTTAAGCACTTTGGTATTGAGGTTGTAAAGCGTATGGGAGAACTGGGGATGATTGTAGATGTGTCCCATGCCTCTGATGGAGCTTTTTGGGATATTCTGCAATATGCAAAAGGACCTGTCGTGGCGTCTCATTCGAACTGCAGGGCTCTGTGCAGCCATCCACGGAATCTTACAGATGAAATGGTGCGCGCCCTTGCGGACAGGGGAGGAATTGCCGGGCTTAACTTTTATGGTATGTTTTTGGAAAATGAGAAAGAATCAAGGCTGGAAAATATGACCGCGCATCTGCTGCATATGATTGATGTGGGTGGAAGCGGGTTCCCGGCTATCGGAACGGATTTTGATGGATTTGACGGTATGGAATATCAAGATATTCAGAATGTGTCCCAGATGGGAAAATTGTGGGACGCACTTAAGAAAAAGGGCGTCCCGGAAAGTCAGTTAGATAAAATATGGAGTCAGAATGCGCTGCGGGTGATAAAAGAGATATCTTAGCTGAAGAAATCTTTTATCTGTCCATAGATGATATCCATAAGACGTGTCCGTGCTTCTATGCTTGCCCATGCAATATGAGGAGTAATGAAAAGCCTCCGGCTGTCTTTGAAATGGCGGAGCGGGTTGGAGGGACTCATAGGTTCTTCACACAATACATCCAGGCCTGCTGCGGCAATCAGGTTTTGATTTAACGCATCTGCGAGGTCCTGTTCTACAACAATGGGGCCTCTTCCCAGGTTTAGGAAGATACAGCTTTTTTTCATTTTCTGAAAAGCTTCTTTGTTAATCAGATTTTCCGTGTACTCATTTAATGGAGCATGGACGGATATGATATCGGATTTCCGGTAAAGTGTATCTGCATCCACCTGTGTATATCCGGGCTGTGCAGGTTGTCCGGAAGCAGAGGTATAGATAACTTTTGTGCCAAAGGCTTCTGCGATAGAAGCTACACGTCTTCCGATATTTCCAAGACCGATGATTCCCCAGGTGAGTCCGCTCAGCTCATGAAATACTTCTGCAAAATGTGTAAATATGATATCGTTTGTATAGCGGTCTTCTTTTACATAATCGTCATAATACCGTAATTTTTCCAACAGATAAAAGAGCATGGCAAAGGTATGCTGTGCAACAGATTCGGTAGAATATCCGGCTACATTTCTCCAGGCAATTCCACGTTCTTCCAAGTATTTTTTGTCAAGATTATTGGTGCCGGTAGCGGTCACACATACGAGCTTCAGAGAGTTGGCGTTTCCTATTGTATGCCGGTTGATTGGCGCTTTATTTGTAATAACAACATCTGCACAGACAGTACGCCATGCAGCTTCTTCAGGGGTGGAGAATGGATATTTTATCACCTCTCCCAGATTTTCGAAATTAGATAAATCCATATCATCGCCAATTGTTTTTGCGTCTAAAAATACAATTTTCATATAAAGCCTCCTGCTACATTTTTCCCTATTATATAATGTTTCCTGAAGAAATAACAGAGAAATCATAGGAAAATCTTAAGAATGATGCAGTTGTGTAATACCAGTAAGTTATAGTATAATTAAATACCAGCAGAGGAGAATACATATGATGAATAATGATATGCAAAAGAATCGAAACAGGGCTTCTGCCGGGGGAGCGGATGCTGTCAGGAATCTTGACCGGGAGAGACGCCGGAGAAAGCGCTACAACAGACGGAAACAGCAGGTGCGAAGACAGCTTATGATGCTCGGCGCGGTAATCTTAGGAGTCATTTTGGTAATCGTTTCCTGCGTTTCGGGAAAGAAGGAGCAGAAGGCCCAGGAAACTGTTAATACACAAAATGAAAATAAATCAGCAAAAAAGTCAAAGGAAGCTTCAGAGAAGGGCGAGACATTGGAGGAAAGAGTAAAACGGGTAGAGAAACAGGCAAGGGAAGAAAACTATCCGGACAGTATCATAGAATTGCTCTCCAAGAATCCGGAGACGGTGGCATTTGTAGAAAATTACGGAGAAAAGAAAGACATTTCTCCTGCTGAGCAAATCGAGGAGCTGAAAAGCGGAGAAATCCCGGCATTGTATCAGTGGGATGAACGCTGGGGGTATGCGCCTTATGGGAATGGATGTGTGGCAACCAGTGGCTGCGGACCGACTTGTATGTCTATGATAATTTCCGGAATGGCAAATGATCCATCCGCCACACCTGCAAAGCTGGCGGCATATGGAGAAGAGAATGATTATCTTGATGAGGATAATAATACTTATTGGAGTTTTATGAGTGAATCCGCGAAGAACTGGGGAATTACAGGTTATCAGATAGCTGCAGATGAAGAGACTGTATCGAAAGAATTGATGACAGGACATCCAATTGTATGCAGTGTGGGGCCGGGAGATTTTACAGATAATGGACATTTTATTGTACTGACTGCTTATGAAAATGGAGAAGTGACGGTGCATGATCCGTTCAGTAAGGAAAATAGCGAGAAAAAGTGGGTATATTCTGAGATATTTAGTCAGATTAAGGCAGTATGGACTTATTCTAAAAAATAAAGCGGAAATGAGCTGCCGGGAAGCCATGATTGTGGTTTCCCGGCAGCTTATTTTTATGATATCTTTTGCCCCCAAAATTATTATGTTCAAATACTTGACATATATATCGGCAACTGATATATTATAAATAAGATATATCGCATAACGATATATCGGAACGCGATAAAAGGAGGGGATTACACTGGAAAGAGAAATTCCATTAACAGAAGCGGTTTTTTATATACTTTTAGCCGTGAGAAAGCCAAATCATGGATACGGGATTATTCAGGAGGTGGAGAAGCTGACGGCAGGCCGGGTGATTCTGGGAGCAGGCACTCTGTATGGCGCGCTTCAGACATTGCAGAAGAAGAGGTGGATACGGATTTATCGTGCAGACACAGAATCCCGTAAGAAAAAAGAATATATTTTGACAGATTTAGGAAAAGAAATTTTTAAAGCGGAGAGGAAGAGACTGGAAGAATTATTGAGAAATGCGAGTTTGATGGAGGAAGAGGGAAATGATTAAATTCAGATTATATTTTGACAAGGATGCGGAGACAATATGGCTGAATGAAATGGCAGGACAGGGATGGGCGCTGAAGAGATTTGCAGCCGGGTTTTATAGTTTTGAGAAATGTAATCCCGGGCAGTATATTTATCAGGTGGATTTTGGAAATAAATTATTTTCGGTCAGTGAGGATTATAGAGATTTTATGAATGATACGGGCATAGAGATTGTGCAGACCTGGGGGTACTGGGTTATTCTTAGAAAGGAAGCTTCGGGAGGGGCATTTGAATTGTATACAGATACTGATTCTAGTATTGAACATTATTCTAAAATCCGCCGTATGTTTAAGGGAGCAGCAGTTATTGAAATCATTGCTTTGTTTATAGAAATATTTAGCGCGATAAGTGGATTTGCTTATGCATATATCTTTGCATTTTTAATTGGTGCAATGCTGCTGGTAATTATGAATGCGATAGCAAAGACGAATGAAAGAATTGCTGAACTGAAGGAGAGAAAGGGAGAGGCTAAAGAAGAAGGTACGAATAGATATATTTCCATGATTCTTCCCTGTGGCCTGCTTCTGAATAGTATTGCGCTGATTATAAAGGAATCTGTGGAGGAACCGATTGCACTTACAATTCAGATTGCAGCTATCATAGTTATGCTTGTAGGAGTTTACAAGACTGCGAAAAAGTGGAGATAAATGTTTTCTTTCTGATTGAAATTAGAAATATTTTACAAAAAGTAAGAAATATGTAATAATCATATTAGAATATTTCGGTAAAGGTGGTGAGCAAGTGGCTGTTAAAGATAAATATAGGTTTGAGAGTAAAATTCACGTATTTAGAGCAACTAAAAGAATGAGCCAGCAAGAACTTGCTGACCTTGTGGGGGTATCAAGACAAACAATTATTCAGCTTGAACGGAACAGATATAATCCGTCTATGCTTTTAGCATATAGTATCGCTCAAGTGTTTGATGTTTCCATAGAGGAGTTATTTGATTTCAAGGAGGAAAAATAGTTATGTTACCAGCTTTATACAACCTGATTCATAATACATATTTATTTACTATTCAGTCATATATCGGATTGATTGTTTCAC
>CALFCS010000060.1 GCA_937950565.1 uncultured Lachnospiraceae bacterium | reverse complement strand
ATAACACAATCACCTTTGCTGAAGTATTTGAAAAGTGGTCTGAAGTGCATTTTCCAAAGGTATCAGAATCAAATGTGAAAGGATATAAAGCATCATTCAGGACATGTGAGAAATTACATAACATGAAGTTTGTGGAAATCAAACTTGACCACCTGCAACAAGCAGTTGATGAATCAGGAAAAAACACACCAACACTGAAGAAAATGAAAATCATGTTTGGTCTGATGTATGATTATGCTGTCATGCATGAAATTGTGACTGCTGATAAAAGGGACATGGTCAGATATGTTGATATTACTAAGGCAGGAAACCCAAATGCATACAACAGGAAACCATTCAACAAGAAGCAAATCAATATGGTTTGGAAGGTCAAAGATTCTAATACATATTATTCTGTTATCCTGATGCTGATATATACAGGTGTCAGAATTGGTGAATTGCTTGACCTGAAGAAGGAAGATGTTCATCTTGATGAAAGATGGTTCTATGTAAGGGAATCAAAAACAGAATCAGGAATCAGGGAAGTTCCAATTGCTGAAAAGGTTGTTCCATTCTTCCAATATTGGTTAGACAGGGATTGTGAATATCTGATTTGTACACCTGATGATAAGCATTTTCTTTATAGAAACTATTATGATAGTTATTGGACACCATTGATGGAAGAATTGAAACTTCAGCACCGCCCACATGACACAAGACACACCTGTGTGTCATTGCTTACTGAAGCAGGTGTTGATGAAATAATAATCAAGAAGATTGTTGGTCATAAGGGACAAGGTGTCACTGAAACAGTTTATACACATATTGAATTGCCATTCAAACTTGAAGCTATAAACAAGATATAAAATAAAAGACCTGATATAACGATTTGTTATATCAGGTCTTATTTCTTAATAGCAATAATAGAAGAATTTCACCACTTTTCTTGTTTCTAGTGTGTAACTATTGTGTTACTATTAGACACAAATTCTTAGATTTTGACAAAAAGAAAAGACCCAAGGAATGTTGAATTTCCTTGGGTCTTCTGTATTCTCTGACAGTCTTGAACTATCTCTTTGAAAACTGCGGTGCGCGACGTGCGGCTTTGAGACCGTATTTCTTACGTTCTTTCATACGTGGATCACGTGTCAGGAAGCCTGCCTTCTTGAGAATCGGTCTATATTCCGGATCTGCTTCAAGAAGAGCTCTCGCAATACCATGACGGATTGCTCCTGCCTGTCCTGTATATCCGCCGCCCTTTACATTTACAATTACATCGAACTTTCCTTCTGTCTCTGTTGCTACTAACGGCTGACGAACTACTACTTTCAATGTCTCAAGTCCGAGATATTCATCAATATCTCTCTTATTTATTGTGATATTACCTGTTCCCGGTACTAAATATACTCTTGCTACTGATTTTTTTCTTCTTCCTGTTCCGTAGAATTTTACTTTAGCCACTGTAATGTCCTCCTTTCAACCTTTCCTTAAAATTTCAGTTCTACCGGCTTCTGAGCCTGCTGCTCATGATCTGGTCCGGCATATACATGAAGTTTCTTAATCATTGCTCTTCCTAAAGGTCCTTTCGGAAGCATTCCCTTAACCGCAAGCTCAATAACCTTCTCCGGTTTCTTAGCCATCATTTCTGCTAATGTAGTTTCCTTCATTCCGCCTACATAATCTGAATGATTGTAATAAATCTTCTGATCCATCTTCTTGCCTGTTACTTTAATCTTCTCAGCATTTACAACAATTACGTAATCACCTGTATCTACATGTGGTGTAAATTCCGGTTTATTCTTTCCTCTTAAAACCTTAGCTACTTCAGATGACAAACGTCCTAATGTACATCCTGCAGCATCAACTACATACCATTTTCTTTCAATCTTATCTGGATTAGCCATATAAGTTTTCATTGGTTTCCCTCCTGTAAATCATTATTCATAATCATGATAACATAACTCTATCGAAATCAGTAAGACTCCGGGGCTTTGGTTTCCTACTGTTTCTGCTTTCGTCATACCGATTTATTATATTATACGCTTCCGGGCGTGTCAACCGTTTTTCCAAAAATTTCTCGGTATTTCCACACATTTTTTACCTAAATTATTTTCTCACGGCCTGCACCGCAATTGCACAGACCTGCTATTATTTTTTCACACAATTAGAAATCATAATAGGAAACCGGAATATCCACAAGTTTCCAGAAACCGTCTTCTTTCACATAATTTACATACATTCTGAGCTGTCCTGAATTCGTTTCTATAGAACCATCATTCCAGTAACCCCAGTAAGTTTCTTCCATATCGGCAGTAACATTCATATAGATACGATCCGGTGTAATTTCCTCATCCACAGTTGATACAAAATTCTGAAGGTTTAAAGTAACCATGTCTCCAGCCGAACCATTTCCTCTTATTTCAAGAAGCTCCTCATACTGGGACTGCACATCCCCATCACTCAATGCCTTTTTCGAGAAAAGTTCCTGAACACTGTTAAAATTATTGCCGGCCACTGCGTTCTCCATAATCGTTTTAATGTCGCCTGCAGCCTGCTCCGCAAGTTTTTTTATTGTTTCCTCAGAAAAGCGAAGTTCAACATACGCATCCTCACAGCCGTAAGAAGTAACATTTATGACTTTCCGATAAGGCTCAAATCCGTCTCCGGACACTTCCATCTGATAGTCTCCCACGAAAAGATAAGGAATCGTAATATATTTCCACGCATCTTCCGTCTCCTCTTTTCCCTGCACAGCTACACCATTCAGCGTAACAGATGCACCTTCCGGCACTTGAAACTGAATATCTTTACACCAGCTGTCAGAAGAGGTCACCCGCCATTCATCCCAGAACAGAAAATGCTTCTTTCCGGTTTTTGTAAGGGTTAAATAGCTGTAATCTTTTTCAGAATTCCCTTTTGTTCTATATTCGATCACATATTCTTTTGCAGACTTGTCTCCAACCTGTGCATTTAAATCTACATCCGGATTCACTTCTGAAATATGAACCGAACTATACTTAACCGTCTCATCGTCGTTTGCTTTCACATTCACATACATCTGCTTTGTCAGCAGATCACTTTCCGGAAAATCACAGCAGTCATATGCCTTTCCCCAGTCATGGTTCATCTCCGCCTTCCAATATGCCATTGCCACAGACTCTGGAGAAACTCTGCTGTCAATCACTTTATAGATTCCCAGTATCAGTCCGGCTGCAAATATAACTTCCAATATCACAGCTATCAACAGCATTGAAAGCGGTTTTGCTGCAGGTCTTGGAATGTTTCCTCCTCCCTGTTGCGGCGGAATTTCCCAGTGTGCCTGCTGCTGTTGCTGTGGCGGGATTTCCCACTGTGCCTGCTGTTGCTGTGGCGGAGACTCCATATATTCTTTTAACGATGTTCCGCATTCTTCACAGAATAATGCACCGTCCTCATTTTTTGTTCCACATTCCGGACAAAACATAACTACTCCCCCTCTCAGCTCCAGCCTTGCGATTTCTCATAAGCCTGCAGTTTTTCCACATTCTGTTTTTCAGTTACTGAGAACCGGCTGCTCACTATACTCATGTCAGTCTCTTTTGCCATATTTCTATACCAATCATAATGATTAAAATAATCAACATTTTCCTGCTTGGTAAATGCATATCCATGTCGTGCATAAATCTCGTTGATTGCTCTTCTGCATACCTCATAACTCGTAACTTTACTTTGAATCTCACTGTCACTTAATGCTACTACGTCACTGTTGGGAAATACAAAACCTGCATACATACTATTTTCATCTGTACCTGTCTCTGCAGATGGAGCCACTGTGCCTTCAGAGCCATAAGAAAATACAACAGAAGAACTATATTCTGCCGTATCTTTGCTTTCCCAGTATTCCTTCGCATTTTCCTTAAAATCCGCAGACAAATCCGCCTTCAGAGAAGAACCTCCCGATGACGTAAAAACGAAGCATAAAACCAACACTGCTGCCAAAAGCACATCTACAGCGCCAAAGACAATAACAAGAATTTTCATTGTTGGTGAAGACTGTTCCTTTTTATATTGTCCGTCCATACACTTTTCTCCTTTCAGATGTATCCCCTGGCATCAACTATATATGCCGGGGGATTAAAAATGCCGTACAGGTCACTATATCATATACTCAAATAAGCTTCCTACACTATCAGCCGCGCTGTTTATCATACCTTTCAGGAACAAATATGCAATCAGCATAACAATTACTGTAACGCATACTTTTACAACATAATATGCATATACTTTTTTATTTTCATCCAACTGGACAGATGCCGTATATCCATGATATTCAACATATGGGGTAATCAATGTTGCCAGCATAAATACGATAAGACCAAATTTTACAGAAATTAATGTCAAAATACCAGCCACAAGCATAATCATCGTATCATACAATGCACGTGCTCCTACAACGTTTACCATGGCATTAAAATTCGTGATTCCATTAAACAATCCGGTGAAAACTTTCAGGAATAATGCCTCCAGAAAATCTATTCCGGCAGTTAACAAAAGTGTAAGTACAAGAATCTTAAAATAAGGAATTTCTACATAGTCCCCTACAATTCCCAGGGAATCTTTAATTCTCATCAAGAACAGAACGTTCATAATCATAAACAAGAGCGCTTTCGCTGCGATAAACTCTATTCCTACAACCGCATCATTTCCGGCCGCAAGCTCTTTCACTCTGGTAACAGGTTTCTTAAGAATCGGCAAAATCTCAAGGAACATATTCTTTGTAACGGAGACAACAGCATTTTTCTTTTCATTAAACCATTCTGCTTCTTTTGTCCTTCCATACTCGTTATATGGATTTCCAGCCATATTCATATTTTCCGACTGTCCCTGCTGATAATATGTATTCTGACCATTCTGTTGTGTATACGGGTTCGGGCTGCCCTGCGGCGCTCCCTGTTGTGTATACGGGTTCGGGTTGCCCTGCGGCGCACTCTGCTGTCCATACATGTTCGGATTGCCCTGCGGCGCTCCCTGTTGTGTATACGGGTTCGGATTGCCCTGCGGCGCACTCTGCTGTCTGTACATATTCGGATTGCTCTGCGGCGCACTCTGCTGCCCATACATATTCGGGTTGCCTTGAGGCTGTGTGTATCCATAATTTACAGAACAATTACACACTTCGCCTTCTTTTAACGGTCTTCCACATTTTGTACAAAATTTTGCCATATTTCTTTTCCTCTTTTTCAGCGCCTGAATCTATCTTCAGGCGCTGCTTTCTCATTCGCTTTATTATAAAGTTCCGGCTCTGTCAATAGAGCTTATTTCTGTTCTACTGTCCATCCTGCATCTTCTAATGCTTCCATCGTCTTTTTAAGTGAAAGTTTTTCTGCTTCTCCCTGCACCGGAAGCAGTCCTTTATCGACAACTTCTTTCAAAGTATCGCCTTCTACAGAGAAAGAAATCTTTTCTGTGATCTCTGTATCTGTCTCTTCGATAGAATACTCTGCTCCTTCAATCTCTTTATAAGTAGCTTCTGCCTGTTCAATTGCTTCTTTAAGCGCTGCAACCTGCTCTTCCGTGTACCCCTCTGTGCTAACAGTTGATGACTGTTTAATCTTTGTAATGATATCACCTTTTACGTCAAATGACATTTTAACCGTAACACCATTCTGTTCGATTGTACAAACGGCCGCATCTTTCTTCTCCTTCTGACCGACGCCGCACGCGGTAAGCGCAAACATCACACACACTGCCAACACAACACTCATAATTCTCTTCATTCTCTTCATAATTTTTCCTCCAAAAATTTTTTATTTTTATACAAACATTTTACCCCCTTTACGGCAATTAATCAAGCAGAAAGCATTGACGATTGAAAAAGATAAAGATAAAATAAATGAATACATATAGAAAAGCATCCTGACTATTGCCAAATCTGTAAATCACCCGGTCAGGAATGGCACAAACAAGGAGGAATGTATTATATTATGTGGGCTTATAATAGTGTATTTTACCAAATATATCCCATCGGATTCTGCGGTGCCCCCGTACACAATGACGGGGTATGTGTTCCGCGCATCCGCAAGCTGATAGAATGGGCAGATTATCTGAAGGAACTTGGCGTCGATTCTATCCTGCTGAATCCAATCTTCGAATCCGACAACCATGGCTATGACACCCGGGACTTTCGTTCCATTGACTGTCGTCTTGGCACAAATGAAGACTTTGCAGATGTCTGCAAAGCACTCCACGAGCATGGCGTAAAGATTGTTCTGGACGGTGTATTCAACCATGTAGGAAGAGGTTTCTGGGCTTTCCAGGATGTACAGGAGAAAAAATGGGATTCTCCGTATAAGGACTGGTTTCACATCAGTTTTGACGGAAACAGCGGCTATAATGACGGTTTCTGGTACGAGGGCTGGGAAGGACATTATGAACTCGTAAAGCTGAATCTCCAGAACCCTGCTGTTGTAGATTATCTTTTGGACTGTGTGAAATTCTGGGTAGAGGAGTTCGGCATTGACGGCCTCAGGCTTGACGTCGCTTACAGTCTTGACCACAACTTCATGAGGCGGCTTCGTTCTTATACTCAGGAATTAAAACCGGATTTTGCATTAATCGGTGAAGTCCTGTTCGGTGATTACAATTTGATTGTAAATGATGGTATGCTTCACAGCTGCACGAATTATGAATGCTACAAAGGAATTTTCTCAAGCTTTAATTCCATGAATCTTTTTGAGATTGCCCACTCTTTGCACCGCCAGTTCGGGGGTGACCCGTGGTGCATTTACCGTGGCAAACACCTTATGACTTTTGTAGATAATCATGATGTCACGAGACTTGCAAGCATTCTCACAAATAAAAATCACATCCCTCTGGCTTACGGGCTGCTGCTTGGAATGCCCGGCATTCCGTGCCTGTATTATGGAAGTGAATGGGGCGAGGAAGGGCAGAAGGCTCCGGACAATGATTATGCCCTGCGTCCATGCCTTGAAGCGCCAAAGCCAAATGAGCTGACAGACTATATCCGATTATTAATCCGCACGCGCCAGAACAGTGATGCCCTCTGTAACGGCGCCTACAAAAATGTTGTCATCCAGAATCACCAGCTTATATTCGAAAGGAACTCTGACAAAGAACGGGTACTCGTTGCAATTAATGCGTCAGATTCCCCTTACACAGCATGGAACGGTGACCTGAACGGGAATGTATGTAATCTGCTGTCGGGGGAAGCGCTGACTCTTGATGGAAAGCTTGAACTGCCGCCTTATAGCGTGCAGTATTTGAAATTTGTCTGAGCATTTCACCCAGACATCCAAGATTCTATGATTGAGAAGAAAAAGGAGGAAAAAAATGAAAAAGTTAATGAAAGTACTATTTATCACATTATTTTTAGGAATTATTTATCCGCTCACAGCGGAGGCATCCGCTTCCAATAGTGCTTCTGATGCCTCCATACAACTGCAGGCGACCAGCCATACGCAGGCGGAAGCCCTCCAATGGGTAAAGTCACAGGTGGGAAATAGAATTGGCGGCGGCGAATGTGTCGAATTGATTACAGCTTATTATAGCTACCTGGGCGTCTCCCCTGTGTCCGGAAACGGTTCTGATTATACATGGAATGCACTGCCCGCAGGCTGGCAGCGCCTCCAGGGAGCCACACCGCAGCCGGGAGATATCCTGGTCTATACCGGCGGATATAAAAATTATGGGCACGTTGCTATTTTTGAATCCGCTTATTCCACCTATCACCAGAATTACGACTACAACCGTACGGTGCAACATGTCACTCAATATGCATACAACGGTTTTACAACCCCATACTGGGGAGTTATCCGCCCGGACTTTAGTTCCAAATGGTACAGCTCCATGACGCCGGTCAATATCGGAACAGATGTCTATGCATATTTGCTAAAAATGGACGGCTGGAAGCATCTGGGCGCTTCCGGTGATAATGTCGAGCTAACTGAGCATGATATAAACGGCTCTGATCTGTGGCATTTTGTCAGACAAAGCGATGGTTCTTATATCATTTATAATATGAGAGAAAAGGATAAGGTACTGGATGTAACAGGTGGTTTAAGTGCATCCGGAACAAATGTTGGAATCTATAAAAAATGGGGTGACAATAACACTGCACAGAAATGGTATATCTATGGACGCTGGAGCGGCGAGTATATCTTCCGGCCGCAATGCTCGGATGCTGTGTTGGATGTAACAGGCGGTTATTCCACAATTGGCACAAACGTCCAGCTCTGGACCTACAATAACGGCAACGCCCAGCAGATGGCTATTTATCCGGCAGAAAGAGCAGAAGCAACTACTCTTCATGTAGTTCCGGATACAAATATTGGCGACACCTTATTTTCCTGGGCAGAAGCCAAGGGCGCGACCAGATACAACCTGCGGATCAAGAAGGGAACGCCGGGAAATGTAACCACTTACAAAGATGTATGGAATATAACAGACACTTCTGTAAATGTGAAACTTCCCGCCGGTTATTATGAAGCTTATGTGGACTCCGCCAACGTATTCAGCTACCAGAAAAGTAATGATGTAAAATTTTATGTAGCGGAATTTCCATTTTCAGATGTATCAGCGGATGACTGGTATTATAAAACAGTAGTGGCAATAAACAGCTCCAAACTTATGACCGGTATGGACAGCACGCATTTTGCTCCTACAAGCCCGCTTGCCCGTGCACAATTTGCCACAATTATTTATAGAATGAATGGAGAGCCTGCCATAAAGTACAGTCCCATTTTTCCAGATGTGCGCAATGGCCAATGGTACACCAATGCAATCCTGTGGGCAGCCGGAACGAAGGTGGTAACCGGATACACCAACACCGGAATGTTCGGTCCTACCGATTACATTACAAGAGAACAAATGGCTGTTATGATGTACCGTTATGCAAAATATAACAATTGTAATGTAAACTATTACAAAGACCTGGGGGCCTTCAAAGATCATGCATCCGTCAGTGCATATGCATATGATGCCATGAAGTGGGCAGTGGGAACAGAAATTATTACCGGAAAAGATAACGGAACCATCCTTGACCCGCTGGGAACGGCAAGCCGCGCTGAATGTGCCGCCATTATCAATCGCTTTACCCAGAGATACAGCCATCTTAATATTCAGCAATAAAATAGTCTCCGGCAAGCCCTTTCACAGGCTTGCCGGAGACTCTCTTTATCTTTCTATATATTTTTATAATTTAATTTTCTACCGCCTTAAAAGCCTCTTCCAAATCCTCTATGATATCCTCAATATTTTCTGTTCCAATGGACAGACGAATCGTATTTGGCTTAATCCCCTGGTCGAGAAGCTCCTCCTCCGTACACTGGCTGTGTGTCGTCGTTGCCGGATGGATTACCAAAGACTTCACATCTGCCACATTTGCAAGAAGTGAGAACAGCTCCAGATTATCAATAAAGTCCTTTGCCTTCTGCGCATCTCCCTTAATTTCAAATGTAAAAATAGAGCCTCCGCCATTTGGGAAATATTTCGCATACAATGCTTTTTGTTCCTCATCCTCTGTTACAGACGGATGATGCACCGCCTCCACCTGTGGATGGCTCTTCAGATACTGCACAACCTTAAGCGCATTTTCCACATGACGTTCTACACGCAAAGATAAGGTTTCCAGCCCCTGCAGGAAAATAAACGCATGGAATGGTGAAAGGGTTGCCCCTGTATCACGAAGAAGAATTGCACGGATTTTTGTCACAAACGCTGCTGCCCCGACTGCTTTTGTAAAGCTGATTCCGTGATAACTCGGATTCGGCTCGGTAAGAGACGGAAATTTTCCTGATGCTTCCCAGTCAAATTTACCACCGTCCACAATCACACCGCCAATTGTCGTTCCATGACCACCAATAAATTTTGTAGCAGAATGCACAACAATGTCGGCGCCGTACTCAATCGGCCTTACCAGATAAGGGGTGGCAAAGGTGTTGTCGATTACAAGCGGAATCTTGTGCGCATGTGCGATTCCGGCAATCCTTTCAATATCTACCACATCAGAATTCGGATTCCCAAGCACTTCTATAAAAACTGCTTTTGTATTTTCCTGAATCGCTGACTCTACCGCATCATAATCGAAAATGTCAACAAAAGTGGTATTCACACCATATTGCGGAAATGTATGTGCCAGATAATTATACGTTCCTCCATAAATATTCTTTGCAGACACAATATGGTCTCCCTGCTGTGCCAGATTCTGGAATGTATAGGAAATTGCCGCCGCTCCGGACGCCACCGCAAGTGCTGCAACGCCACCTTCCAGCGCCGCAATACGCTGCTCGAATATATCTTCCGTCGGATTTGTCAGTCTTCCATATATATTTCCTGCATCCGACAGTCCAAAACGTGCCGCCGCATGGTCACTGTTATGAAATACATAGGAAGAGGTCTGATAAATCGGAACTGCCCTTGCGTCTGTCACCGGATCCGGCTGTTCCTGCCCTACATGTAACTGTAATGTTTCAAATCCGAATTGTCTTTCTGCTCTTGATTTCCTGCCCATCCTAATCTCTCCTTTGCTCATTCCCTAATTTTCTGCCGCCTTGTTACATCTGCCTGATGTCTCTGCTCTATACCTCTACTCCACAAAAAGAGGCGTGGAATAATATCTGTCTCCACTGTCCGGAAGAAGCGCTACAATTGTCTTCCCCTTGTTTTCCGGACGCTTCGCAAGCTCTATCGCCGCACACATTGCCGCTCCGGAAGAAATTCCCACAAGAATACCTTCTTTCTTCGCAATCAGCTTTCCAATTACAAACGCATCTTCATTTTCTATTGTCATAATCTCATCATAAATCTTCGTATTCAACACTTCCGGTACAAATCCTGCTCCAATTCCCTGAATCTTATGCGGACCTCCCTTACCGGTGGAAAGTACAGGTGAAGATGCCGGCTCCATGGCAACAATCTTCACATCCGGTTTCTGAGATTTCAGATACTCTCCTACTCCGGTAAGAGTACCTCCCGTTCCAACACCTGCGACAAAAATGTCTATCTCTCCATCCGTATCTGCCCAGATCTCCGGTCCGGTTGCCGCAAGATGTGCCGCAGGATTTGCCGGATTCACAAACTGACCGGGAATAAAACTATTCGGAATCTCTTCCGATAATTCTTCTGCTTTCTGAATCGCACCTGACATTCCCTTTGTTCCATCCGTCAACACGACCTCTGCTCCATACGCTTTCAGAATATTTCTTCTCTCCACACTCATGGTCTCCGGCATCGTAAGAATCATCCGATAACCCTTTACAGCCGCGATTGCCGCCAGTCCGATTCCGGTATTCCCTGATGTCGGCTCAATAATCACAGAGCCTTCCTTAAGAAGACCTCTCCTCTCCGCATCCTCGATCATAGACTTTGCAACCCTGTCCTTCACACTGCCGGCCGGATTCAAATATTCAAGCTTCGCCAATACCTTCGCTTCCAGTCCCAGTTCCTTTTCAATATTTGCCATCTCCACAAGAGGTGTATTTCCAATCAGCTCCAGCGCTCCCTTATATACATTCGCCATTTAATTTCCTACCTTTCCTACTAGTTTAGTATGTTTTAACACTAGTATAATACATCCAAAAGCATATGTCAAATGTTTTTTCTTTCTTGCTTTTTAACATAACTGATGAAATTACAAGCTATTTATGTTATAATGATAAAGAAATTTAATAAAATTTTTTAGAAAGGGAGAAAACGAACATGAAATGGAAGAAACTATTATCCGGCGTCTTAACCGGAGCACTTCTATTCACTTCTCTTACACCGGTTTCCTTCGCACAGGAAACAGAGCCTGCAAGAGAAGCACGCAGCGGTGAACCTGTACCGGTTGCTGAGTACAAATTTGAGGACAACCTGAATAACAGCATGTCTGAGAACGATGCGGCAGCCGCAGTCGTCACTAAATTAGGAGCTTACACCGGCACACCTACTTATGTAGAAGGGCGCAGAGCCGGCAGCAAAGCTGTAAAGCTCGGAGATTTTGGCCTCCAGCTTAACAAAAAGAATCTCGGCAAGAATTTCACTGTATCTGCATGGTACAAAGCAGACAGTACATTGGCTGAGAATCAGAACCTGATGTTCCTCGGTCACCATAATCCGGAAAAATGGATTGGAATCTCCGGGAACAAAAATAATACCGATCAGTTAAAGGTATGGACAAGCGAAGGCACAGAGGGCGCTGAGTTCTACCGTTGGATCACTCTGAACAACCCAAATCTTCCGGCAGGAGAATGGCATTGTCTGACTCTGACCCAGTCTGAAGATGATAACACCGTTAAAACCTACATAGACGGTGAACTTTTTAATACCAGCAGAGGCGCTTATGCCCTGGACGGTGCGAACCAGGACGTTTACATTGGTGTTAATAACTGGGATGCTGAATTTACAGGTGCAGTAGATGATGTAAAGGTATATGACAGAACATTATCTGATGCAGAGGTATATAACTACTGCTATGATGTAAAAATCAGCGACCAGGCAATTGAAACTTATGACTTTAATGATTTCCAGGCTGCTGCCGATGCTGCTTCCCTGACAGACGGTACAAGAAATGTATCTCTTGTAAAGGTTGGAACGGGTACAGCTCCTTCTCTCGCAGATGATGCAGCACGTGGCAAAGTGCTGAAAACCGTAAGCCAGGGAACCCAAGATGATGGTCTGAATAACATCGGCTACGCACAGCTTCCTTCCAATCCGTTTGAAGGAAAGAGTACTGACAATGGCCTGACTCTTAACTTCTGGGCAAATACCCAGGGCTCAGCAGGCGGCGGCAAATGTATGATCGACTTTGAAGTTGCTCCGGCCACCACAGGAAGAGCCGGAACATTTGCCTTTAACCAGCTCATGGTATACTGGAATACAACTGACCAGGACGGTGCATTCACAGACTTCGATGTAAAAGGGCTTGGTCTTGGAACTGCAAACACCTGGAAGATGGTTACAATGACCGTTACAAAAGATGGAATCACCTTCTACAGCAACGGTAAAAAAATCAGCCACACTGTATCCTCCGGTACAGAAGACTATGCAACTATGATTAACGAACTGGCAGGCGACAGCGAATACGCTCCGGAAGACGGAACGAAGGTTCGTCTCGGCGCCAGCATGGCAACCTACTGGACAGGTGCAGGCGCACTTCTGGATGACATTTCCTTCTTTGGAAAAGAACTGAGCGCCAGCGAAGTTGCACAGCTTTATGATGAGACAGCTACTGCTGCTCCGGCTACTGCAATTGCCATTTCCAGTGATGAGACAACTTTAAATATTGATAAAACAGCACAGTTAAATGTATCTCTGACTCCTGCAGATGCAACAGGTCTTTCCAAATTAAGCTGGAAATCCAGCGATGAAAAGGTAGCAACTGTAAACAGAGAAGGTGTTGTAACTGCACTTGCAGAAGGGGAAGCAGTAATTACAGCTTCCATCGGCGATATCGTTTCCAACGAATTGACAATTAAAGTTGAGAAGGTTGCAGATATTAAGGAACTGGAGTCCGGCTATTACCTTGCTGTATACACCACTACAACTCCATTCTATGCACCGGCTGCTAATGTTGATCAGGAAACACAGAGTGTATACTTCGCTGTCAGCAAAGATGGTAAGACTTTTGATGTATTGAATAACGGCGGTGGAGTTATCTTCTCCAAGAACACACAGGGAACTTTAAAAATTACCGAGCCAAAGGTATTTAAAGCAAATGGTAAATTCACTGTTATTGCTCGCGATGCTGATAAGTCAAAGGGTTATCATGAATTTACATCCACAGACGGCGTACATTTCTATGATGACACACTTACAAGCACACCAAGCCAGACATCTGCAGTATTGGATGCTGCATCCTTCAAGTTCATGCTGGATGGCAAGAACCTTGTTGAAACAGATAAGAACCTTGTTGTAGGTAATGCTATTGCTTTGACAAAGGCTGAGTATACATATATTGTAAACAAGCTTGGCACCGTACTTAACAACGGTCTGAAAGATTTGAAGGATAAGGATATTGAACCGGGAACAACTCTGACCGAGAAAGACCTGGCTGAAAGCTATCCGACAGCAACTGCAACTTATACAGACGGTTCTACGCAGGACTTTAACATTGACTGGAGCGGCGCTTTAGACGGTGTTGACCTTTCCAAAGAAGGTACCTATGAGGTAACCGGTAAAGTTGTACAGACAAAATACCTGAATAACTTAAAAGAATTAAATGGCAGCAAGCTGCCGGAAGATGACCCGGATAATGCAAATGAAGACTTCCCGTCTAATTATGATCCAGATACAAAGACCGTATACTACGATGAGACCAAATTCGTTGAAGGCATGGCAGATCCGCATATTTACTGGGATGAAGAGACACAGTATTACTATATGACAGGCTCTTACTTCCCGGAACCAATGGATGCTATGGATAACGGAACAGAAAAACTGGAACAGTATGACCGTGTCGTACTCAGAAGAGGAAGAACCCTTGAGGAACTCCAGGATAGAAGCAAACAGGTAACTCTCTGGAAGGTAGGAAACCAGGGATACGAAAATAATGCAGGCCAGAATGTTGACCGTGGATATCGTTATATCTGGGCTCCGGAAATTCACAGAGTAGGTGATTACTGGGTTGTTTACTTCACAGAGAGCCAGACGACGAATTTATTCGGTATTTACTGTCACGCACTCGTACTGCCGGGCGACCAGGATCCATACGAAACTGCTCTTACGAGCGGCAATGAAGCTTCTCAGTGGGAAGATTATCAGATGCGCGGCGGTTCAGGACTGACTAATGCAATTAAAAACTCTTTCTGTCTGGATATGACTTATTTCGAAGATGAAAAGAATGGCGAAAGCTATGTTGTATGGGCATCAACAGCATATGGTCCTTCCAGCCTTTATATGGCAAAGGTTAATGTAGAGAAACCATGGGAGCTGACTTCTGATATCATGAAGCTGACTGCACCGGATTATGGATGGGAAAATATCCGTTATGTCGTAAATGAGGGCGCTACCGTATTACAGCGTGATGGAAACATCTACCTTTGCTACTCTTCATCAGGAACAGGTTCCGAGTATGCAATCGGTATGATGACAGCTAAAGCCGGCACAGATCTGCTGAAGAATGAGTCCTGGACAAAGAGTCCATATCCGTTATTAACTTCCCGTGACGTAGATGGTGAAGAAGGACCGGGACATAACTCCTTTACAGTAGACAAAGACGGCAATGCGATTTTCGTATACCATGCAAGACCGACCAGCCACAATTATCAGATGTGTGGATGGGATGGTTCAAAGAGCTCCTACAATGGCGAGCCTCTGAATGACCCATGCCGTCATGCAAGATTAAAACGTGTACACTGGGCAGCAGATGGTACTCCGATTCTGAAGATGACATACGAAGATGAATTACTGGAGGAAAATGCAACCATTACTTTGAAGATTAATGTCAAGAAGGGCGCATCCGGAGTAGATACGACAGATTTGGAAGCTGCTCTTGCAGGCGCATTCTCAGATGATTATGCAGACGTATTTACCGCTGATTCCTGGAAGGTATACAAAGACGCTGTTGAAGCGGCAAAGAAAGTCCTTGCAGATAAAAATGCAACACAGAAAGAAATAGACGATGCAACAGCTGCTGTTGCTGCAGCATTAGACGGACTGAAGATTGAAAATTATCCGTTCGTTGACGTTCCGCAGGATGCATGGTTCTTCGATACTGTATATTATAACTTCTTCGCAGGAACTATGACAGGTAAAGACAAAACACACTTCGCTCCAATGGAAGGTATCGTAAGAGCACAGTTTGCTGTTATCCTTCACCGTCTGAGTGGCAAGCCGGAAGCAGCTTATGCTCCGACATTCCCGGATGTAGAAGACGGAATCTGGTATACAGATGCGATTATGTGGGCTTCCAGTAAAGATGTAGGCGTTGTAACCGGATACACAGATGAAGGCGTATTCAAGCCGGCGAAAGATATTTCCCGTGAAGAAATGGCAGTCATGATGTACCGTTACGCGAAGCTGATTAACACTGGCGATACAGATGAGAGAGCAGATCTTAGCTCCTTCAAGGATGCTGCTAACGTAAGCGGATTCGCGAAAGATGCTATGGAATGGGCAGTTGCAACAGGCCTTATTACAGGTATCACAGAGGAAGGAAACACAACACCAACCTTACTGAATCCACAGGGAACATCCATGCGTGCACAGTGTGCAGCAGTTATCGAGAGATTTATAGAGGCATATGCTGAATAATATCTAAGATTACAAAGTAAGATTATAAAGAAATACCCCGGACAAACCGTCCGGGGTATTTCCTGTTTATCACAGAACTGCTGTCTATTATTCATGAGACACAAAAACGTATGCAAGCATCCGTTTTGTGTCCATTTGTCCCTTGTCTCATATCATATACATATTCTTTCTTCCTTCCAGCATATCCTCCAATGTAATTCCATCTACATATTCATCCACCACTTTCTTAAGTCCCTCCCAGAACAAAAGCGTGCTGCATTCCTCCTGTCTCTGGCAGCGGTTCGGCTGATCCTCCAGACATGGAATTGGAGCGAGGCTTCCCTCTGTTGTACGTAAGATTTCCCCTGCTGTATATGCAGACGGCTTCCTCGCCAGCATATAACCGCCATTATTTCCTCTGTAGCTCCTTACATATCCTGCCTTTGTAAGAAGCGGCATAATCTGCTCCATATATTTTAAGGTAATCCCCTGCCGCTCAGAAATATCTTTTAAGCGAATGTATTCTCCACTATTATGCTCTGCCAGATCTATCATAATCCGCAGTGCATACCGTCCTTTTGTTGATATCTTCATCGTTCTTTTCCGTCCCTTTGATTCCTTCAGATATTTTTATTCTCTCTTCTTAATCTTATTTTTAGTTTATAACAGTTCAGACACGCCCATGAGCTATGGCTAAACTGTTACTTTAATTTTAATTATTTCCCTGGTTCTTGTCAAATATGACTGGCACCAAAATAACATTTTTATTTTGTCACCCTAAAACTGGCTTGCTTATTTTTTTTATTATTGGACCTTTTATACACTCCATTAATAGTATAGAGTATACAGAGACAGAAAGCTATTTACAAAAAGAAAAGAGGTTATCGTTATGAATTCTAACTTGAAAAAAATTGTTACAACCGCATTATTTGCTGCACTGGCATGTGTCGCTACCATGTCTATCCGTATTCCTACACCTGGCACCGGCGGATACATACACCCGGGCGATGCGATTGTCATTCTTTCAGGTATTATCCTTGGACCGACCTGGGGCGCTCTTGCCGCCGGAATCGGTTCCTGTATGGCAGATTTGATTGGAGGCTATTTCATCTACGTACCGATTACATTTGCAGTAAAAGGATTTATTGCCCTCATCTCCGGTATCATCTATCAGAAGGTCGGCAAAACGCCAAAAACACGTTACCTTGCAGTTGCTCTTGGCGGTATCACGGACATTATTTTCGTAGCATGTGGATATTTTCTCTGTGAAATCCCACTTTACGGCGCATCTGCAGCGGCCGCAAGTGTTCCGGCCAACTTGATTCAAGGTGTCAGCGGACTGATCATTGCATTTGTACTCTATCCACTCCTGATGACAGTTCCGGATATCCGGCAGCTAACGCATAAAAAAGCATAGGTATTCCCGTTAAATGCATAACTAATGTTATTTTAAGAGGCAGATCTTCCAAAAAGACCTGCCCCTTATTATCTGAATATAATTTCCATCTTCGTTCCCTTTCCAATCTCGCTCTCTACGTTTATCTGTGCACCGTGCAGAATCGCACCATGCTTCACAATAGAAAGCCCCAGTCCTGTCCCTCCAGTTTCTTTAGAATGGCTCTTATCTACACGGTAGAACCGTTCAAATATCCGCTCTTTCTGGTCATCAGAAATCCCGATTCCGCTATCTGTTACAATAACCTTCTTTCCATTCAGCGTTCCACCTACCCAGATACTGACTTTTCCATTTTCTTTATTATATTTAATCGCATTTTCACAAATATTATAAATCATCTCATCCAGAATCTGTCTGACGCCATGACAGATTACTGTTTCTCCAGTCACCTCCATATGGACATGTCTTGCGGCGGCCTGAACGGACAGACGGCTTATAATCTCACGGGCAAGCTGGTACAAATCCACATCCTCTTTCTCAAGTCCCGCCTCTCCTTCATCCAGCCTTGATAACTTAATAATATCCTCCACCAGAGTAATCAGACGGCTTGCTTCGTTATAAATACGTTCCGCAAAAGTCTTCATATCTTCTGCCTTTACCAGTCCGTCCTTCATAATCTCTGCATAACCGGAAATAGATGTAAGCGGAGTTTTCAGCTCATGGGACACATTTGCCGAGAATTCTTTCCTCATATTTGCAATGGCATCCCTTTCCTTATTCTGCTCATCAATTCTCACCAACAGAGGCTTTAGTTCCTCATACATCTCATTTTCAAGCGGATACTCCAGATTCAGCTCATTAACAGGGCGTATGAGCCGTTTTATCTGCCATCTGGACAAACCATAGGCAAATGCAAGCATAACACCTGTAATTGCACCTATCCCCGGCAGAATTGCCAGCGCAGTATGAAATGCTGTGTTCATAGTCTTAGAAACTCTAAGAATCGTATCATCCGACAGCTTTTCCGCATAGTAATACATCTCCGCATCCAGTGTATCAGACCTTCTGATATCCTGCCCGGTTCCATCACGCAGCGCTTCCTTAATCTCCGGGCGGTTCATATGATTTTCCAATGTGAATTCGTCCTGCTTCGAATCATATAAAACATCACCGGAAGTATTAATCAGCGTTACACGCGTATCTTCTCTCACCTGATCCATTTCCTGCAGATAAGAATGCCCGGATATTTCAATCGCAGTCTTAATGTAATCTGCTTCCTGACAGATCTCTGCCTCCATCAAAACCACATTCTGGCGGTAAACTACAAAAATCGTCATGACATAAGCTACCATAAGCGTAGTTGCTATCACAAGTATCATGCTTTTCTGTATCTTCTTTCTAAGCTTCATCCATATACCCCGGTTTCTTCTATTCTCTGCTCATCCTGTATCCGACACCCCGCACGGTCTCTATCTTGTCTCCGCATGCTCCCAGTTTCTGGCGCAGAGTTCTGATATGCACATCCACTGTCCGGGTCTCGCCGTCAAAATCATACCCCCAGATTTCTTCCAGCAGTCGGTCTCTTGTCATCACAATATCCGGATTCTGCATCAGCCGTTTGAGAAGCTCATATTCCTTCAGGGTAAGTATCACCACTTCTCCTGCCACGGTCACCTCATGCTTCTTAAGCTTTATCTCAAGATCTCCAATCCGGATGATGTCTTCGGTATTACTGACATTCTTCCGGCTTCGTCTTAGAACTGCTTTGATCCGTGACATCAGCTCCATCATGCCAAAAGGCTTGGACACATAATCATCCGCCCCGAGATCCAGTCCTTTTACTTTGTCATATTCCGCACCCCTGGCAGTCACCATGATGACCGGAATATCCTTTGTCTTAGGGGATGCCTTCATACGTTTTAAAAGCTCCAGCCCGTCTTCTCCCGGAAGCATAATATCCATGAGTACAAGCTCAGGAAGCTCCATGGCAAGCGCTTTAAAAAAATCCTTTCCATTCTCAAATCCCCGTGCCTTATATCCGGTTGTTCCAAGTGTATATATCACAAGTTCCCGTATATTACTGTCATCTTCCACACAATAAATCATACCTTACTCTCCTTATGGATGCCTGTAATGGAGAATTCCACCCACTCTGCGATATTAGTAGCATGGTCGCCGATTCGTTCCAGATACTTTGCCACCATAATCAGGTCAATCGCCTGTCTGCCCTGGCGGCCTTTGTTCTGTGCAATAAATGCAATCAGTTCCTGTTTGTTTTCTTCAAACATCTTATCAACGATATCATCCGCTTTCATCACACTTCTTGACAGCTCCAGATCACGATTTACATAAGCGGTCACACTGTCTCGCACCATCCTCGACACTGCCTCAGACATCGCCCCAATCTGCGGAATATCAGCGCCTTCCGACTTTCTTTCCGAAATAATAATCTCTGCAATATCTGATGCCTGGTCCCCAATACGCTCCATATCCGTAATCATCTTGAGCGCCGCAGAAATCTGTCTTAAATCACGTGCTACAGGCTGCTGCTGCAAAAGAAGCTTCAGACACAGACGCTCAATATCCTGCTCGATATGATCAATCTCTTCATCCTCTTTAATAATTTCCTTTGCCTGGTCTATGCTTCCATCCTGAAGCGCCTTCGTCGCCTTGTTAATAGCGCTCTCACATAATTCTCCCATATGAATCAATTGTTCATTCAGTAACCCCAGCTGCATATCAAACTCATTACGCATATCCTAACCAAACCTCCCTGTAATATAATCTTCTGTCCGCTTATCCGCGGGTATCGAGAATAGTTTTTCTGTGTCATTATACTCAATCACTTCACCCAGAAGAAAAAATGCAGTATTGTCAGATACACGTACAGCCTGCTGCATATTATGTGTTACCATGACAATAGTATAATCTTTTTTCAGCTCCATCGCAAGGTCTTCAATCTTTGATGTGGAAATTGGGTCAAGCGCCGATGTCGGTTCATCCATAAGAAGCACCTCCGGCTGTACTGCCAGCGCTCTTGCAATACACAGCCTCTGCTGCTGTCCACCTGACATTCCAAGTGCACTCTTTTTCAGTCTGTCCTTACACTCATCCCAGATTGCGGCGTCCCGCAGGGATTTCTCTACAATCTCATTTAATTTCGCCTTGGAATGAATGCCATGTGTTCTTGGGCCATAGGCGACATTATCATAAATACTCATAGGAAATGGATTTGGCTTCTGAAATACCATCCCCACCCTTTTTCTAAGAAGATTTACATCAATTTCCGTAAAAATATCTTTTCCGTCCAACAGGATACTTCCCGTAATCTTACATCCTTCTACCAGGTCATTCATACGGTTAATAGACTTTAATAATGTGGACTTTCCACATCCGGACGGTCCGATAAATGCAGTAATTTTATTCGCCTCTATCTCAAGATTTACATCCTTTAGCGCATGAAAATCACTATAATATAAATCCATGTTTTTAATACTAATCTTACTCATGCCCTTCCCTTTCTATGCTTTTGTTAATCTCTTCGCGACTACGCCTGACAGCGTGTTGATTCCCACAACAAGGACAAGCAGAATGACTGCCGTCGCATACGCCTGATCCATGTATAGTCCTTCATTAGACAGGTTATACATATGGACCGCCAGCGTCCTCCCCGAACTCATAACATTTTTCGGGAAATCAGCAACCGTCCCTGCCGTATAGATCAGCGCCGCCGTCTCTCCCACAATCCTTCCGATGGCAAGAATGACTCCGGCAAGAATTCCGGGAACCGCTGAGGGCAGCACAATCCGAAAGACCGTCCGAATCTTCCCTGCTCCCAGTCCGAAGCTTCCTTCTCTGTAAGAATCCGGCACGCTTTTTAAAGCCTCTTCCGTACTCCTCATGACCAGCGGCAGTACCATAATAGACAGTGTAAATGCACCTGCCAGAATGGAAAAT
>CALFCS010000059.1 GCA_937950565.1 uncultured Lachnospiraceae bacterium | reverse complement strand
GACAGCTTCTTCTTGACCCGCAGGGAAGCGCAAACCGTGCAGAATGTGCAACCATTATCCAGAGATTCCTGGAGAAATATAATTAATTTATTGCTTTTGACGGAATACCGTTCTGTTTGAATCTCCCTTTTGGGACGGACCTGAAAAATGTATAGAAAATACCGGCGGCTGTGTGTCTGCCGGTATTTTTGTGTCTATGCTTCCATTTTTGGGAAAAAGGTGTTATAATGCAGTATGCAACTTTGTGTTTTTTTGAGGGAAGTAATATGGAGAAACAAGATCTGCGTTTAAAAGGGCAATTAAAATTGTATATGCAGTGGCCGGTAATTACAATACTGATACTGGTAGTAATGAATATCTGGATTTATTATATCAATCACAGGGCAGGAAGTGTGATGTGTGTGTTTGTTCTTGTGTATATAGCTGCCGTAGGAGTGATGTATTTTTACAATAAGGAGCTTATCTTAAAAAATCTGATAGATTTTGCGGCGAAATACGGGGTTGTACAGAATATACTGCTGAAAGAAATGTCAATGCCTTATGCGATTCTTCTGAGGGATGGAAAGACAATCTGGTTGAATGAACGGTTTAAGGAGATTCTGGGTGAAAAGGCGCTGAAGGATAAGTACCTTAGCAAATCTATTCCAGAGTTAAACCGGAGTATTTTCCCCAAAGATGATACAGTTGTGGAAATGAATGTTTATTATAAAGAAAAGGAATATGTGGCAGAACTTCGCCGTATAGCGGTAGAAGGGCTGTGTGAGATTCGGAAAATAACTGAACTGCCGGAGGAAGAGGATTATTTTATTGCGGTTTCACTGCAGGATGTGACGGAGTTAAATCGTTATATTAAGGAAAATGATGAAAGAAGGCTGGTTGCAGGTCTTATCTATATTGATAATTATGATGAGGTCATGGCCAGTGTTGAGGAAGTAAGGCAGTCGCTTCTGATTGCTCTTGTTGACAGAAAGGTTAACCATTACATCGGCAAGGTTGATGGAATTGTTAAGAAAATAGAAACGGATAAATATTTTATAGCGCTTAGAAAATCCTGTTTTCAGGAATTAGAAGCGGATAAATTTTCGCTTTTGGAGGATGTAAAGACGGTAAACGTCGGCAATGAGATTCCGGTGACTTTAAGTATTGGGCTTGGCCTTAGTACGGAGTCTTATGCACAGGGAAATAATTATGCCCGGGTAGCGATTGATCTTGCGCTTGCCAGAGGCGGCGACCAGGCGGTCATTAAGAAATGCAATGGAATTACTTATTATGGAGGAAAGCGGGAGCAGACACAGAAAAATACCCGCGTGAAGGCTCGTGTAAAGGCAGAGGCGCTGCGTGAATTTATTATGATGCGCGACCAGATATTTGTTATGGGACACAAGCTGACAGATGTGGATGCATTTGGAGCGGCTGTCGGTATCTGCCGCGCCACACAGATTCTTGGAAAGCGTGCGCATATTATTTTGAATGAGGTATCAGCTTCGCTTCGCCCGCTTTATAATCAATATGTGTCGGATTCGTCATATCCGTCAGATTTATTCCTGAATTCAAAGGAAGCTCTGGATATGGCAGACGAGAATTCACTTGTGATTGTCGTTGATACGAACCGTCCGAAAATGACAGAATGTGAAGGTCTTCTCAGGCTGGCAAAGACGATTGTTGTTCTGGACCATCACAGACAGAGCAGTGACAATATTGATAATGCGCTGCTGTCTTATATAGAACCATATGCATCTTCGGCGTGCGAGATGGTTGCAGAGATTCTGCAGTATATTGTGGATGAGATTAAGATTCCGCGTCTGGAAGCCAGCAGTATGTATGCGGGTATTATGATTGATACAAATAACTTCGTGAACCGTACCGGCGTGCGGACATTTGAGGCGGCGGCATTTCTCAGAAGGAATGGAGCGGACATTACACTGGTTCGTAAAATGTTCCGGGATGATATAGAATCTTATCGTGCAAAGGCAGAGATTATCAGCAGCGCGGAGGTATACCATCATAAATTTGCGATTGCCAGAGGTGAAAATCTGACGATTGAAAGTCCGACAATTGTCGGGGCGCAGGCGGCAAATGAGCTTCTGGATATTAATGCAATTAAAGCATCCTTTGTTCTTACAGAATATAATGGAAGAATTTATATCAGTGCACGTTCGATTGATGAGGTGAATGTTCAGATTATTATGGAACGTCTTGGCGGCGGTGGGCATATGAACGCATCGGGAGCACAATTTGACCATACCGATATGGACCGGGCAGTGCGGAGTCTGAAAAAGGTAATTGACGATATGATAAAGGAAGGAGATATATAGATGAAAGTAATATTAATGGAAGATGTAAAGTCCCTGGGTAAGAAGGGAGAGATTGTAGAGGTCAGCGACGGTTATGCAAGAAATTTTATCCTGAAAACAAAGAAGGGCGTTGAAGCCAACAGCAGAAACCTGAACGATTTGAAATTGAAGAAAGCAAGCGCTGAGAAACAGGCACAGCAGCAGTATGAGGCGGCGCAGGAACTGGGAAAGAAAATCGAGGCGGGAAAGATTGAAGTATCGATTAAGACCGGAGAAGGCGGAAAGGCATTTGGCTCTGTTTCTTCGAAGGAGATTGCGGCAGAGGTAAAATCACAGATGGGGCTTGATATTGATAAGAAGAAGATTCAGATAAAGGAACCGATTAAAGCGCTCGGAACGCATAAAGTTCCGGTCAAGCTGCACACGAAAGTGACAGCAGAGCTTACTGTAGTCGTAACAGAAGAAGCGTAGGGGGAAAAGATACATGGAAGAGGCGCTTATAAAAAGAATTATGCCCCATAGCGTTGAGGCGGAGCAGTCGGTTGTTGGCGCCATGCTGATGGATAAAGATGCTGTTATGACAGCGTCCGAGATTATCAGCGGACAGGATTTTTATCAGACATCCTACGGAGTTGTTTTTGATTCAATGGTAGAGCTTTTTAACGAGGGAAAACCTGTTGATGTCATTACGCTGCAGGAGCGTCTCAAAGAAAAGGATGTACCGCCGGAGATTTCAAGCCTGGAATTTGTAAGGGATTTGATAACGGCAGTTCCTACATCTGCGAATGTAAAATATTATGCAGATATTGTGGCAGGAAAATCAGTTATGCGAAAGCTGATTAAGTTAAATGATGAAATATCAAATATTTGTTATGCCGGGAATGAGCCGTTAGAGGCAGTTTTGGAAAGGACAGAAAAGTCTGTGTTTGAACTACTTCAGAAGAGGACGACAGGAGAGTATACACCGATTAAGGATATTGTCCTGAATGCACTGGACAGGATTGAGAGGGCGTCAAGAAATAAAGGCGCGGTGACAGGGATTCCCACCGGGTTTATCGACCTGGATTATAAGCTTTCCGGTCTTCAGCCGTCAGATCTTGTACTGGTTGCGGCGAGACCATCTATGGGAAAAACAGCATTTGTTTTAAACATTGCGCAGTATGTTGCATTTAAGAAGGAAAAGGGGGTTGCCATATTTTCCCTGGAAATGTCTAAAGAGCAATTGGTGAATCGTCTTTTTGCGCTGGAGTCTCAGGTGGATTCTCAGGCGCTGCGTACTGGTAATCTGAAGGATTCTGACTGGGAGAAGCTGATTGAAGGGGCGGGGATTATTGGAAAATCGAATTTGATTATTGATGATACTCCCGGTATTTCTGTGTCGGAGCTTCGCTCGAAATGCCGGAAATATAAACTGGAACAGGATATCCAGCTGATTATTATTGATTATCTGCAATTGATGTCTGGAAGCGTCGGAGGACGTTCAGAGTCCAGACAGCAGGAAATTTCAGATATATCACGTTCGCTGAAAGCGCTGGCAAGGGAGCTGAATGTACCGGTAGTGGCATTGTCCCAGCTCAGCCGTGCAGTGGAAAGCCGTCCGGATAAGCGGCCGATGCTATCGGATTTGCGTGAATCCGGCGCAATTGAGCAGGATGCAGATGTTGTAATGTTTATATACCGTGATGAATATTATAATAAAGATTCTGAATATAAAAAACAGGCTGAAATTATTATTGCAAAACAAAGAAACGGCCCCGTGGGGACCGTTAATCTGGCCTGGCTTGCGGATTATACGAAATTCGCAAATTTAAGCCGGCAGGAATAAACGTCTCAGTTTTTTGACTGGACCAGCTGTGGATGCAGATTTCCGGAAGGATTGCTGTTGTCTGATCAGCTGGTCCAGTTTTTTGAATTGTTCCTCTTCCTGTCTTTCTTTGGCATCCAGAAGAAAAGACATTTCTTTGCTGAACATGGAAAGCAGAACCTCATTATTGTTTTCTAACATACGTTTTATATGTAGCTGCTCTCTGGTTCGTCGGATATCCGGAATAAGCGCCTTGAGTTCTTCAAAAGGAACTCCCTGCTCATAAAGTTCTTTAATACAATTATAAAGTTTTGCGTCATCTTTTGTTTCGCGTTTTAGCTGTTCCAGTGCGTTTCCCATAATAAAACCCCCTTATTAGCAGATAGCTTGTCTTGTTTCCGCCTATAGGATAGCACAGGTTTTCTGCGAAAAAAGTCAAAAAAGGAGGGGAAAATAAAAAAAGAATGTGTTTTACACATCCTTTTTTCATATTCGTTATGTTTAGCCCTCGGAAGGAGCGTCTACCGGACAGGTATCTGCACAAGAACCGCAGTCGATACAAGTATCTGCATCAATTACGTACTTTCCATCACCCTCGGAAATAGCGCCTACCGGACAATCTGCTGCACAAGCTCCACAGCTGATGCAGTCATCACTAATTACGTATGCCATTTTATGTACCTCCTTTTAATGTTCACTGGAAAAGTGACGATTTATTTATTCATATCATAATACAAATAGAAAAAATATACAAGTGTCAATTGTGCTTTAAATTTAGTACAAGGCTGTTTGGCTAAGAAAAAGAAAAATTAAGAAAAATTTCAACAAATTTTCACGGAATTGGTGTATAGTGGTTGATGTTGACAAAGAAAAAAGAAAAGCAGGGAGATATATGGCATGAAAATAAAAAGAGTTATGGCGGCTGTTATGTGTACAGTAGTTCTGGCTTGCGGCTGTGGTAATAATGAAGGTTCAGATGTGAAAAAGGACGGAGAGGAAAATCAGCAGGAAGAAGCAGTAACACAGACAGAGCCGGAAGAAAAGGAATATCAGGAGAAGCTTGACATGATTGAACCATCTGCATACCGGGATGTATCAGGGCTTAAGCTTGAGCCGGGTTCTTATATATCTGTAATAGGAAAGGCCGACGGAGGTGAGTATTGGGAACAGGTGGAAGCCGGAGCTTCCCAGGCAGTGGCTGACATAAATAAAAATCTTGGATATAAGGGAAAAGATGAAGTGAAAGTGGTCTACAGCGGTCCGGGAGAAGCAGGGGATGTTGATGAGCAGGTAAATATTCTGGATGAAGAACTGGCCAGATATCCGGTCGCGTTAAGTATTGCAGTAGTTGATTCCAAGGCCTGCGGGGTGCAGTTTGACCTGGCGGCGGAAAGCGGGATTCCGATAGTGGCTTTTGATTCGGGAAATGATTATCCGGGACTTATGGCGATGGTTGCGACGGATAATAAAAAAATGGCTTCCGAGGCGGCGGACCATATGGCTGAATTTACCGGCAGTTCCGGTGAGGTGATAATGTTTGTGAGTGATTCCTGCTCCGAATCAGCGATGGCGCGCGAAACAGGATTTATGGAGCAGATTGGAGCGGCTTATCCGGAAATGATGATTACGGAAGTATATCATATGGACCAGCAGGAGGATATGAGAAATCTGATTGCGGCGGAGAAAGGAATTGAATATCCGGAGGAAATTACAGAAGAAGAAATTCTGGATTATATTCTTGCAAGACATCCTGAACTTAAGGGGTGTTATGCGACGGATGGCGAGACAACGAATGCGGTTGTGGATGCGCTTGCCCGAGCAGGCAGAGAAGGTGTAAAAGTGATTGGTTATGATGCTGATGAAGAGGAACAAAAAGCATTAAAAGACGGAAAGATTGACGGTCTGGTCGTGCAGAATCCATTTGGAATGGGGTATGCTTCTGTTATTGCTTCTGCCCGTGCGGCGCTTTCGATGGGGAATGAAGCGTATATAAATACAGGAGCCGTGTGGGTGACGAAGGAGAATCTGGAGAGTGACAGGGTAAAAAAACTATTAGAGGTAAATTAAAGGTTACAATTCACACCCCAGCCAGATAAGTAAAAAATAAGCAAGCCCGCCTCCGGT
>CALFCS010000058.1 GCA_937950565.1 uncultured Lachnospiraceae bacterium | reverse complement strand
TTCCATCATGCTGATCGACTCAATCCCAACGCTTCCGCCTCGTACGACTTCTATGATTCGGAATTCTTCTTTCATCAATTTTACTACTGCATCGTTTTTGGTCGCTGTCTGTACGAATTCCAACAGCAGGCTGTCTTTTCCATAATCGATTACCTTCGCCTTGAATGTCTCTGCTATCTGAAAGCACTCCACCTTATCTTCTGCCGTACATTTTTTGACTTTTATATACATAATTTCTTTCATCCGAACAAAAATATCCGTAAAATCTATTACTTTAATGACCTCTACGAGACGGTTGAGCTGCTTCTTAATCTGCTCGAATGTCTCATCATCACTGACCGTTGCTATCGTCATCCTGGATACCGTCGGGTCTTCTGTTGTTCCCACGGTAAGGCTGTCGATATTATAAGATTTTCCGGCAAATAATCCGGATATTTTGGACAGGACACCATCCTGGTTTTCCACATACAGAGAAATCCATCTTTTCTTCATTGTTCCATTCATCCCTCGTTCCTCCTTTCTAACAGTCCATAATCATATCCTTTAAGGTTCCGCCCGGTTCTATCATTGGATATACCAAATCTTCCGGATCAATCTCAAATTCTATAATGGTCGGTATTTTCGTACTCTTCATCGCTTCTTCAAAAGCCGGACGTATCTCTTCTTTTTTCGTAACACGAATTCCTTTTGCGCCATAGCTTTCCGCCAGCTTAATGAAGTCCGGCGTGTATTTCGGACATTCCACTTCCCCGCATTTTCCCCTGCATGCCGCACCGGAACGAAGACAGGTCATAGAATACCGTTTTCCGTAGAATAATTTCTGCCACTGGCGTACCATGCCCAGATTACTGTTATTAAAAATACAAGAAATAATCGGTAATTCCTCTAACACTGCTGTCGCAAGCTCCTGGATATTCATCTGCATGCCTCCGTCACCGGAAATTGAGATAACGGGTGTGTCGGGATTGCCAATCTTCGCGCCAATCGCCCCTGGAAGTCCATAGCCCATTGTTCCAAGCCCTCCGGACATCAGAAGCTTCTTTTTCTCTGTAATTTCCGCAAACTGGGCAGTAAACATCTGATGCTGCCCGACATCCGTAACAATAATACACTCCTCAAACATCTCATTAATTGCATTGATAACATCCTGCGGTGTCATGATCGGCTTCTTCTTCATTGCAAGAGGATGCTCTTCTTTCCATATTTCAATCTGGTCTGTCCACTTCTTCGTATTGTATTCTTCTACATATTCCAGCATTTTCTCAATCGCTTCTTTTGCATCCGCAACAATCGGCACATCTACCTGCACATTTTTAGAAATCGCAGCCGTATCAATATCGATATGTACAATCTGTGCCTGCGGCGCAAAGGAATGAAGCTTTCCGGTAATCCGGTCATTGAATCTCGTCCCGATAGAGAACAGCAGATCGCATTCATTAACTGCCATATTGCAGGCATAAGCTCCATGCATTCCAAGATTTCCAATATACAACGGATGCTTCGTAGAAATCGCTCCTCTTCCCATAACCGTCGTCACAACTGGAACCTGGGTCTTGTTGACAAGCTCTGTGAATTCCTCACGGGCATGTGCAATATTTACTCCGCCACCTACAAGGAACAATGGACGCTTCGCTTTACTTAACATTTTAATCGCGCGCTTGAGCTGTCCGATATGCACTCCGGTACTGGGCTTGTATCCGCGAATTACTACATCCTGCGGATATTCGGCGCTTCCAAGCTCTGCCATCACATCCTTTGGAAGGTCAATAAGCACCGGCCCCGGTCTTCCGCTTCTCGCAATAAAAAATGCTTCTTTAATAATTCTGCCCAAATCTTCTCTCTTCTTAACTACAACCCCGTATTTGGTAATACTCCTTGTAATGCCAACAATATCTACTTCCTGAAACGCATCATTCCCAATTAAATGTCTGGAAACCTGACCTGTAAAGCATACAAGCGGAACACTGTCATAATATGCGGTCGCAAGACCTGTCACCAGATTGGTCGCC
>CALFCS010000057.1 GCA_937950565.1 uncultured Lachnospiraceae bacterium | reverse complement strand
TGATGATTCCTTCTGATACTGCCCACTTGAGTGCATCTACTGCAAATTCCTGTACATCTCCTGCATCCGGGAAGGAACTGTAATCACCATCTGCTTTAACGTCATACTTCTTATAATCCTTTGCATAACGATACATCATGGTCGCCATCTGCGCACGGGTTACCGGATCATTTGCTCCAAACAAATCTGAACCTGTATATCCGGTTACAATCTTCTTATCTGCTGCCCAGAGAACTGCATCCTTGTACCAGTCATTCTCCGTCACATCAGAGAATATGTCTGTATATTCCATCGGTTCTTCCTGATTCATCTTATGAAGCACGGTTGCGAACTGTGCTCTTACCAGTGTCTCAGCCGGTGCAAAATGTTTGTCATCTTTACCGGTCATGGTTCCTGCAGTATAATTATATGCTATTGCATCATAATACCATGCTTCTTTTTCTACATCAACGAATGGAAGCTCTGTAACCGGCGGCTTCTCCTGCTCCAATCCGTCAATTGCTTCCTGAAGCGCCTCTACAGCTGCATCTACTTCTGCATTTGTCTTTACACCTTCCAGAGTCTTTTCTGCTGCGGCAATTGCATCCTGGAGTGCTTTATAAGAATCTTCTGTATATCCGTCAGCTTCGATTGCCTTTGCATCCTCTATCTTCTCCTGAAGCGGATATTTATCAAGGTAACTTCCGTCTCCCCACTTTCTCTGTAAAGCGCCATACTCTTTTGCTGTTATCGGCATTACATAACCATGGCGGTATTTGCTCGGGAAGGAAAATTCATTATTTCCCAGCATACGGAATTCTCCGGATGAAAAATCTGTTGTAACAAGCGGATAGTACCCCTGTCCTCTTGCAAAACGGTCTACCATCAGACACCACTGAGTCTCTCCATCTTCCGTTTTGTCATTCATCTTAAAGATAATCGGTCCCTCTACAGAACCCTGCGCCTTAGGAAGATCTGTCGTCAGTGTCGTGGATTCAACATCTTCATATTCTCCAAGAACAGTATCTGATTTATCAATCATAATCTTTCCATTTGACTCATTCTTTGTATAACGGTAATAAGTACCATCATCATAAATCATGGTAGAATCAATAACCTTAATCGGATATCCGTTTGCCTGCATCTCTCCTGCATGATACACCTTTGCATCTGTAAAGGTATGGAAATCACGGGTCTTGCTGTAGTAAACCGCATGATTCTCATATTCCTGTGCAATAGAGCCTGCATCATTTAACTTAATACTTGTTGCTGACCAGTATACGATAAATTCACCTGTTACATCGTCATAGATAAATTCCGGCGCCCAGGTACATCCTGCATTCTCCGGCGCTATCTCGGCAAGCCATGGCTCACTCCAGTTCACAAGGTCCTCGGACTCCCATACAACAATACTGTGGCTTCCGTTAGAACCAGCCTGCGCCCATGTGTCGCCAATATTACTTCCCTGGTTCGTAGCAATGCTCAAGTCTGTGGCAATCATGTAATACTTGTCACCTTCCGGTGTTCTCGCGATATAATGGTCTCTCAGACCACTTTCACCGATTGCACTCTCCAATACTGCTTTATTGCCATTCAAGTCCGTCCAGTTCAAACCATCCTTACTAATGGAGAAATATGTCTGCTCCTTGGTTATATCCTCTTCTGTCCCTGTAAAATGCACGAACAGATAACCAACATAATCATCCTCTGTAACTGCCCTTGCTTTCGCCTTTACCATTACGTCATATGTCTTTGTAACAGATTTTTCACCGCTCTTTGCAAATGTTGCAGTTAATGTTACTTTCGTATCTTTCGCCTGTCTTGTAACAACACCTGCAGGTGTCGGATCATATCCGGCATTCTTTGTAACCTTTGTGCTAATTACATTTTCATTCGAAGACTTCCATGTAACGCTTACTCCGTCAATTTCCTCCGGCAGTGTAATATTTCCTCTGATATCGTCTGCATTCGGAATTTCAAAATTATCGGAAACCGCCTTCACATTCTCAAGCGCCTCTTTGCGCTCCTTCTCTTCCTGTTCATAAATAGCAAGAACCTCATCTGCTTCCATTGCGTAATCATATACTTTTACATTATCAAAATATCCACGGAAGTATTTATCCGGTCCATAGAAGGACTTTCCAAGATATGCCTTTAAATTTGTGCCCAGGTCAGATATCTTCGTAGCAGTAGAAAGATTCTGCGCAATCAGTTCTCCATCCTGATACAATTTCAGAGAGTTCCCTGTCACCACCATCTTGATATTAATCCATCTCCTGCTGTTATTCGGATGCACAAAGCTTTTCTCTGCAACCATCTCATCATTAAAGCTATTTGTAGAAATCGCCAGCTTCATGCTGGTCGGCATCGTCTTCAAAAACAGATATTTCTGATCATCCTGTCCGATTGCAAAGGTAAAAAAATAACCGGTTCTCGTAACTTCATTTACATCCATAGAAATCGTTACGGAATCCTTACCATCAAAAAATCCCTCCGGAAATTCCAGAAAGCTGTTGTGTCCTTTTACACTCGTATCACCGTCCAGATAAAGAACCTGTCCATAATTGTCATCCTTAACATATACAGCGCCGTCGGACAATTTTGCATCGTTCTTCCCAACACTGTCCTTTGCCGTTCCTTTTGTATAAGCTTCGTCAAAATTATACTCAAGAACCGGCTTGTCCTCTACTGCCTCAGCCGCTTTACTGACTGCCATGCCGTTTCCTGCAATTCCAAGACCGCCTGTAATCATCGCTGCTGCCGTCAAAAACGCAATCTGCTTTTTGATCATTCTTATCTTCATAGTTTCCCTCCTTGTTAATTATAATCTGTTTCCATTATAACAAGAAAAGAGGGAGAATACTAGTATATTTATTGAAACACCAAGTGAGAAAATAAAGAGAGAAACTTTCCCATAATCACACCCCTTCAAATTTAGTATCTGGAAGTATAATACAAATACTTAATCTACTGTTTTCATACGTTGCTGATATTGTTCCATTCATCTGCTCAATTAGCGTTCTGGCAATCGCTAATCCTAAGCCTGTTGATTTTCTGGCAGCTTCAACAGTATAAAACCGGTCAAACAACTTGCCAATCTGTACCTCATTCAATCTTGATGCTGTATTGGTAAAAGTAATTTTGCCTGTTTCAGATAATGTAATATCCAAGTCACCGTCACTATACTTGATTGCATTGTTCAGAAGATTGGAAAACGCACGAGCCAAAGCAGAACGGTCAAGAGTTCGGATAACTTTGTCCCCGGGCATTTGTATATTAGGGACAATTCCCTGTTCATTTAGAGCTGTATAAAATGCGGCGATACTTTCTTCCAATATGCTGTCTATTGCAACAGGCTCTTTTATTGCATTTTCTTCGCTTGAAACAATAACAGAGTAACAGAAAAGTTCCTCCGTCAACTGTGCTAATATTTCTGTTCGGTTTTTAATTATCTCAAGATACCGTTTCACCGTTTCTGATTTATCCTCTTGTTCCAGTAAATCCAAATATCCACAAATAGCAGTAAGAGGTGTACGCAAATCGTGTGAAATATTTGTAACGGCATTTTTCAGTTCAATATCTCCCTGCCTGAAACGGTGCCGTTCTGCACGAAGTTTGCGAAGCTGAATATTAATAGCATTCGCCAGACTTCTCATGTACTTATCGCTGGTTGAGATATCAATCAGCGTATTTGTATCGGTTACGAGCCTGTCGGCAAAGGCAGTTTCGATCTCCTTTGCTGCTTTTTGTAATATGCAGATTTTTACAAACAGGACAATGATAATCATAGCCATAATGCCGATTAAAGCCCATAACCATATTTCCATAGCGTTCTCCTTATTTCAAGTCTTTCTTTTTGTAGAAAATGACTCCCGCTCCAGTTGTTAAAATCACAATGATTAGCGAGTATATCGGCAGCCTTTCTATATTTACAGCTTCTAAAGTCATACATTGTATTTCTTGCCCGCCTGGATTTATATCATAAATCGTTTGAACAATCTCCCGTTTTGTTCCATCTAAATATTTTGGATTCGGACTTTCGCCATATACTAGTTCGCCGTTTGCACCCATTGTATACCCTCCGACTGTTTCCGTTGCGTCCAGCATTCGATTCAAAATAAGTCCCGAAACCAAAAGGGCAACAGCAAGCAATATACAAACTACAGCAGTAATCGCTTTATTATGGCAAAGCATTGCAATCAATGCGAAAATAGAAGAAAATGCAACTGCAAGCATAAGTGCAGCTAATGAAAACAGCAAAACCAATTTCATATCCATTTCAAAAAAGCCAAGCATCGGAACCCCGATACAAAGATACGGAAGAAAGAACATGATACTCATAGCAATGCTAACGATTGCAGAAGTTATAAAGTTTGCCAAATAAACAGAAACCCTCTTGTGGCCAATTACTATCTTGTTCCGTATTGTCCCATCACTATATTCTGTGCCAATAAACAAGCTGCAAAATACTGCCATAATGATGCCGATAAACAGGGCGCAGCCAAAAAATCCGTTATCTATATTATTGATAGTTCCTGTTTGCTTCATATCCACATATCGCATTGCAGGGAAAAACACACCTGCTGCGAACATAAATATTATTCCACTCCAAAAGAATTTATCTTTTTTCAATCGCATGAAATTTGCAAATAATAATTTACTCATTTCCTTTACCTCCCACCAGGCTGACATAATAGCTTTCTAAACTTTCATCTCTCTCTTGCATAGAAATCACTTCACAAGCTTCTTTAGACAATGTCATAGTAAGTTTGGAAACATTGACCTTTGCGAACACATCTGCCACTCGTTCAGAGATGATGTTATATTCTATCTTCATCTCGTCCAAAACACAGGCAAGGGCTTTTACATTAGTTACTTCAATGCGGACACATTTTCGGCAGACCTCTTCCAATTCTTTTGCGCTGATTTCTTTTACCATTCGTCCGCTATCAATAAAGCCATAGTGCGTGGCAAGCCGTGACAGTTCATCAAGGATATGGCTTGAAATCAAAACTGTGATTTGATGTTCACGGTTCAGCTTTAATATCAGTTCTCGCATTTCGATAATACCTTGCGGGTCAAGACCGTTTACCGGCTCGTCTAATACCAAAAAATCAGGGTCGCCAACGAGGGCTATGGCAATGCCTAATCTCTGACGCATACCCAGAGAAAAGTTTTTTGCTTTCTTTTTCCCCGTATTCTCCAGACCGACTAATTTCAAAATATCGGTAAGTCCATCATAGGACGGAAGTCCAAGAATTCGGTATTGCTGTTTCAGGTTGTCCTCTGCCGTCATATCAAGATAAATGGACGGTGTTTCTACAACAGCACCCATTCGTCTGCGTGACTTCACAATCTCCTTATCGATATTTTTCTTACCATACAGCGTATAGTCGCCAGATGTAGGCTCTTGCAGACCGCAGATAAGTCGGATAAGCGTTGTTTTGCCAGCACCATTTTTTCCAACGAAACCATAGATTGCCCCTTTGGGGACATTCATAGACAGTCCGTTTAACGCTTTGAAATCTTTGTAGTTTTTGCTCAAAGCGTTGGTTTTAAGAACATAATCCATAAAATCAACCTCCTTTATGTGATGCCGACATTCTACTTCAAAATAGTTGAGAAAATAGTTAAGGAAACAGTTGAGAAATGGTTGAGATTTATGCTCCTTTCATTTTGAAGCCAATTCCCCATATTGCTTCAATATAATCTTTGTCCCTTACCTTGCGGAGTTTTGCCCTTAAATGGCTGATATGTGTTTTTAACGAGCTTTCTGTACAATCAGGAGTATCCTCACTGATATGGTCTAACAATCGTGATTTTGTGATAATCTGTGTGGGATTTTGCATAAGCAGTTTGAGGATAGCGTATTCCGTGCGGGTCAGCTTAATTTCACTTGTTCCGATGGTTACAATGTGCGTATCCGTATTGAGAGTTATATCATCAAAGGTTAGGGTAGAAGCGACAGGGGCAATTACAGAATTACGAAGCTGTACAACAATTCTGGCTAAAAGTTCCTTTGTATTGAATGGTTTTGTTACATAATCAACAGCACCGCCAAGCAACAAATTAACCTTATTATCAATATCAACTTTTGCGCTCAATATAATAACGGGTATCCCTTCTATCTGCGGAAGTACATCCTCGCCGTTTAATCCCGGCAGCATTAAGTCAAGCAACACAAGGTCTGGTTTGGACTGGGATAAAACAAACAGAGCCTCCGTTCCAGAATACGCACGGGAAACTCTATACCCCTCTTTTGTAAGTGCTTCTTCAAGCACATTTCCAATATAAATATCATCGTCAATAATCAGAATATTTTTCAAAATCGGTCATCTCCATTTCACTTTTTGCTTTTGAACCGCTTCCTGTACCGTCAAGTTTTGTCTTTTCCTCATGAAAGAAAAAAAATCACCGTCCCCGAAGCTCCGAAGTCTTCAAAAACAGTGATTCTACTGCGCGATCAGGGGTTCGAACCCTGGACACCCTGATTAAGAGTCAGGTGCTCTGCCAGCTGAGCTAATCGCGCGTTTGTTAAGTTTTCCTTAATTATTTCCTTAACGCAAGTGCTATTATATAACAGTTTTCTGAGGATTGCAAGTAATTTTTTTCATTTTCTTCAATTTCCTCACTTTTTCGTCTTTCGTGGCCAAATCCGCCTCCTCAAATCCTGACTCCTACTCAAACAATGGTGTGGAGAAATATCTTTCCGCCGTATCCGGCAGTACCGTCACTACCGTTTTGCCTTTTCCAAGCTTCTTTGCAAGCTTCAGCGCTGCTGCCACATTCGTCCCACTGGAAATTCCACACATCAATCCTTCTTTTTTCGCAAGATCCTTGGATGTCTGCAGCGCTTCCTCATCTGTAATAATAACAATGTCTTCATATATTTTCTGATTTAACACCTTCGGCACAACACCGTCTCCAATTCCCATCTGGATATGGGTGCCAACCGTGCCTCCGGCAAGAATTGCCGCATTTTCCGGCTCTACTGCCCAGATTGTAATGTCCGGATTTACCGCCTTCAAAGTCTCTCCAATTCCGGTTATCGTACCGCCTGTGCCAATCCCAGAGCAGAATCCGTGAATCGGTCCTGCAACCTGCTCCAGAATCTCAAGTCCTGTATGATGGCGGTGGACCATTGGATTTGCCTCATTTTCAAACTGCTGCGGTACAAATACTTTCGGGTTCTCCTGCGCCATACGGTTTGCCGTCTGCACACATTCATCAATACAGTCACCAATATTCCCTGCGTCATGAACCAGAATGACTCTTGCTCCGTAATGTTCAACAAGAAGGCGCCTCTCCATACTTACAGAATCCGGCATAATGATAATCGTCTCATAGCCTTTGACCGCGCCTACAAGCGCAAGCCCGATTCCCTGATTTCCACTGGTCGGTTCTACAATAACAGAATCCTCTTTTAAAATGCCTTCTTCTTCCGCCTTACAGATCATATTGTATGCCGTACGGGTCTTAATCGAACCGCCTACATTCAATCCTTCAAATTTCACAAGAACCCTCGCAGAGTCCTCATCAACCATACGATTCAACTCTATCATCGGCGTATGTCCCATTGCTTCTAACACATTTTTATATATCATAATTTTCATTTCCTTCTTATTTTTTCAATCAACTATCACCCATTATAGCAAAACCTTACCCCCTCTGTACAGTGCAAAACAGGTAAATTTTCTCATATTCTGCTCTTTGCTTTCATATATTATAAACAGGAGGTATTATCTCATGGCTGATTTCTTCAATAAATGCTTACCAAGGCAGGACAGACCTGCTTTCATCTTTATACTGGTAACCGGAACTATAAATCATTTTCTGTATGAATGGACAAACAGTGCTTTTTTTGCACTTTTTTGTCCAATAAATGAATCCACATGGGAGCATTTAAAACTGCTCTTTTTCCCGTTTCTCATGTGGATTCTGTGGCAATATTTTCGCAAAAGACCGGACGTATCCTCTTATTTTTACTACCGTCTTTTAGCCATTTTATGCGGAATGCTCTGCATTGTTACTCTTTTCTATACCTATACAGGAATAATCGGAAGAAATTTTCTTGTTGCAGATATCCTCATTTTTATAGCAGGTATCATATTCACACTCCGCTGCATACCGGAATTTACCAAAACTCTTTCTTACATTCCTTCCGGCTCCGCTGTCTATACTGCATGGGCAGCTCTTTTGCTCTGTTTTTTTCTCTTTACCTGCTATCCGCCGGATCTTCCGTTATTCATCCCTCCGGCTTCTTAAATTACCCTTCTCTTTTCTTAATAACCTTCAGTCTTGTAAATTCTTCTCTTTCTTTCTCTTCCAACGCATTATTAATCGTATAGACCAGATTTGTGTACATCGGAATGGTAATATTTTTAAGTGCATTGGCACGTTTCTGTGTCTTTTTAATGTTCGCCGCCAGACGATAGGCAGAATTTTCCACAGCAGATAGCTTAATCGTCAGTTCCTTCACTTCACGGAAGGCCTCTCTTGCAATATCAATCGCCTCGGTCGTATCACTAAAAGCATAAGTCAGGTCATTCTGCTTCGCATCATATTTCACGTGAGGGATTTCCGTCCCCATAATACTTCTTATCTGGATGCGTATGGAATCCTCAATCGGAACGGTAAAGGCAAATTCCTGTACCCTGCTGATTCCCTGCTCGATATTGACACGCTGCAGACATGCATATGCCTTCGTAAATGTTGCGTCTATCTCTTCCTGAATATCCTTTGCCTCATCAATCAGGGACATCAGTTCTTTCAGAAGGATATTCCTTTTTTTATCCATCAGTTCATACCCCTGATGCGCAAGTGCAAGAGAATTCTTTGCAATCATCAGATTTCCCTTGGTTGGAAATTCCCGTGGATCCATACTCTCCCTCCTTTATTCTGCATCTTTCTTTGGATAGTAAATATCGATAAGCTTCGTATCTACTCTGTCAAGTTCCTCCTTCGGCAGATATCCCAGAAGCTCCCACCCAAGCTCCAGCGTCTGCTTGATGGTACGGTTCTCCGCCAGCCCCTGTCCGATATATCTTTTTTCAAATTCCTCACCGAATTTCAGATACTGCTTATCAAGCGGGGATAATTCATCCTCTCCGATAACAGATGCCAGGTTCCTTGCCTCGCCCACCTTCGCGTAAGCGGAAAAAAGCTGGTTTGCAAGGGCCTGATGGTCTTCTCTTGTATATCCTTTTCCGATACCGTCCTTCATCAGACGTGACAGAGACGGCAGGATACTGATCGGCGGATAGATAGACTGTCCATGCAGATTCCGGTCAAGTACAATCTGTCCTTCCGTAATATATCCAGTCAAGTCAGGAATCGGATGTGTAATATCGTCATTCGGCATGGTCAAAATCGGAAGCTGCGTTACCGAACCGCTTGAGCCCTGCACGACACCTGCACGCTCGTATAATGTTGCAAGCTCACTATATAAGTACCCCGGATATCCCTTTCTTGACGGAATCTCTCCTCTTGAAGAAGATACCTCACGCATCGCCTCTGCAAAGGAAGTCATATCCGTCAAAATAACGAGAATATGCATATTACATTCAAACGCCAGATATTCTGCCACGGTAAGCGCTACCTTCGGTGTAATCAGACGCTCAACCACAGGGTCATTTGCCATATTCAGAAACATACACACATGGTCAGATACTCCGCTCTCATCAAATGTCTTACGGAAAAAATCCGCAACATCATGTTTCACACCCATTGCGCCAAAAACAATCGCAAACTTTTCCTCAGAATTATCACCCAGGGATGCCTGCTTAACAATCTGTGCGGCAAGCTGGTCATGCGGAAGTCCATTTCCGGAAAAGATGGGAAGCTTCTGCCCCCGAATCAGCGTGGTAAGTCCGTCAATCGCAGAAATACCAGTACGGATGTAATTTCTTGGGTATTCCCGGCGCACCGGATTCAGCGGCAGCCCATTGACATCTCTCCTATCAGAGGAAGACAGAGGTTCCATCCCGTCTATCGGTTCACCGACTCCGTTAAAGGTTCTTCCAAGCATATCCGGAGACACACTGACCTCCATTGGATGTCCGGTCAGCCGCGTATGGGTATTCTGAAGCGACATATTTTCTGTTCCTTCAAATACCTGAATGACCGCCTTGTCTTCATTCAGTTCTATAATACGGCCCATTTTCTTTGTGTTGCCATCTACAATAAATTCCACAATTTCATCATAAAAAGCTTCCTGGATGCCTTCCAGCACTACCAGAGGACCGTTAATACTACTAAGTCCAAGATATTCAATTGCCATATTCGGTCCCTCCCTTTATGCATTTTTCGCAATTACACTGTCATAAAAATCATCAATATCTTTTTTATACATATCTAGCATCTGCAAATCATCATTTGGCACATCATATTTGATGGCAATTACCTTTTCAAAAATCCCTTCTGATTTGAGGACTGACATCGGCATTCCCATCGCCACAAGCTTTCTTGATTTTTTATACAGGTACAGAATAACATCCATCATACGGAACTGTTTTTCCATAGAGACACAGGTATCATCCTTATGGAATGCATTCTGCTGCAAAAATCCCAGACGGATAACTTTTGCAATCTCCAGAATCAGCTTCTGGTCATCCGGAAGCACATCCCCTCCAATCAGCTTTACAATCTCCATCAGACCGCTCTCCTGATTCAAAATTGTCATCATACGATTTCTGTAATCTACAAATTTCGGTGATACATGGTCCGTATACCAGCCGCTCAAGTCCGGCAGATATTCACTGTAGCTCGTAAGCCAGTGAATCGCTGGAAAATGTCTTGCATACGCAAGTGACTTATCCAGTCCCCAGAAGCACCGGACAAAACGTTTCGTATTCTGTGTTACCGGCTCAGAAAAGTCTCCGCCCTGCGGAGATACCGCCCCGATAATCGATACGGAGCCCGTGTCCCCATTTAACGTCTGCATCATTCCCGCACGCTCATAAAATGCCGAAAGTCTGGACGCAAGATACGCCGGGAAGCCTTCTTCCGCAGGCATCTCCTCCAGACGTCCGGAAAGCTCGCGAAGCGCCTCTGCCCACCGGGATGTGGAATCCGCCATAATCGCCACATCATATCCCATGTCCCGGTAGTATTCTGCAAGCGTAAGGCCTGTGTAGATAGAAGCTTCACGCGCCGCCACCGGCATATTAGAGGTATTGGCAATCAGTGTCGTTCTGTCCATAAGCGGATTGCCTGTCTTCGGGTCCACAAGCTCTGAGAATTCCTCCAGAACCTGTGTCATCTCATTTCCACGCTCGCCGCAGCCGATGTAGATGATGATATCGGCATCGGACCACTTGGCGATCTGGTGCTGGGTCATGGTCTTTCCGG